>JAZNLH010000015.1:0-1586 GCA_045578985.1 Acutalibacteraceae bacterium
GCTTTGCAATTTCTCCTGTTGTGTACTTTGACATAGCTTTCACCTCCTTACGCTGCTTATTTTACAACATTACGCAGCGTAACAAGCAATACCTTACGCAGGGGGATTTTTAATATTATATCAAAAAAGTATGACTTTTTCTACCTGGATGTTAAAGGTGCCGCATTTCTGCGGCGCCTGTGTATAAATTTTCTCTTATATTTTTTGTTTCATCAAACCGTGTTTGTTACAATAAATATAGAGGACTCCACTCCCACGAAAATTTAATCGTGTTTCGGCATTGCCTTCTGGATAGAACTTTACAAGATGTACTCTGTCAGAGGTTAAATAGGCAACGAAGGAAATGTAATGTTCTTTTGTCATATCGTGATTAACCGTTACAAAGTGTTCGTCTTCCACTTTTTCTATGGCTATTTGGTGGTTCACGTCCGTTTCTTCCGCTTCAAGTGGAGGCAGAGTAATTCCGCAACAGCTTATAACTGCATCTCCCACAGTTCTGATAATATTATTACAAACAGGGCAAACATAAAATTTTGATCGCAATATATTGGACGATATATTTTTATTGATAACGGTATTGCCTGTCATCAGTTCCATCACTGAAACAGAAAGTGCGTTGGCAAGTGGTTCAATCAAACTTATGTCGGGTAATCCTTTTGCGGTTTCCCATTTAGATACTGCCTTACTGCTCACACCGAGTACGTCTGCCAGTTCTGTTTGGGTAAGCCCTTTTTTCTCTCGTAAGGTTTTTATTGTTATACCGGTTACGTAGGTATCCATTTATGTCACACTCCTTTACGAAATTATTATAATACGTCGAGATAAATATCACAACCTACGCTGCGTTGAAAAGCACCCTGTCGAGACCGACAGGGTGCTGAAAAAGACATCTTTAATTATCCATTTTATAAATCTTCTTTTACGCTTTGTTGCTTTTGTTTTAGCATTTTGTTAAGCTTATCCGTATTCCTTTTGATAATGGAATAAATGATGGCCCAAATAACGATATAGCCTACAACAAAAACTGCTGAGAAGACTATAATCGGTAGTGCACCAAAGTCAAGCCAATCGTTGATTAGATAGGTGATGAGGTAACTGATATATAAAACTCCGCCGTGAATCAAAATTGCCACCATCAATGGCAACCGTTCGATTTGATAAATAGCATTCATACCGCCTGCAATAAAGGCAAGTGCAGTGATTGAAAAGATACCAATGCAAACCTGATTTAAAGAAAGCGTTTCAACAGCGGCAGTCTGCTGCAATATTAGATATACAATAGCCAAAACAATCGGACCAATACCGGAAGCAATCAAGCCACGGCGCAAAAATTCCAAAACAATTTTTTTCATATTCCTTCGTACCTCCTTTTAATTTCCGCAAAACAACGCCTTGAAACATATTCCCGATAGCCGCACCGAAACACGGCATCCACACCGCCGCTAAATACTGCATCAAATCTCTGAATGCGATGTTCATTGGCAAGAGTAGACTTGTTAATGCGGATGAAATAAGAGGGCAAAATATCCTCCAAATCACGAAGCCTGTCTTTGAGCGAATAATGAGTACCTTTGGTGTCAATGGCA
>JAZNLH010000016.1:0-44229 GCA_045578985.1 Acutalibacteraceae bacterium
CCTTGAATCTCCTTTATGCGATCTAACAAATCGTCAGCAAGCATTTCTTTGTTATAATCAAACATTTCAAAACTATAACTGCCAAACCACAGTTCTTCAAAATGAAAGGTGCTATCAACGGCATTGAACTGAAGTTCAATATCGTTTCTTCCATTATTGCTTCGAATGATCAGAGTAATGACTTTACAAGTTTTTGCATTTTTTGTATAAGGGAACATTGACACATGGTACCAATATGCTGTTTCATTTTCAAATTCGCGCACATCGAAAACAATGTTGTTTTCCGATAATAGAATCTTCGCGTCGTTCAATGTCATATAATCACCACCTTGAACCAATTATATCATAAAACTTACTGTCTTTCAACGATTACTGGCTGTAATTTAACGATTACCCCTATAAATCAACAATTATGGTTACAATTTAACGATTACTTACCTTTTAACGATTTGAAATGGAAATAAATTGTCATTTTAGAGATTTCTCTCCCAAAAAGTTCTCTAAATACTGATTTTGGGTATAAAATAACCGTCATTCCGTTGTATCAGAATGACGGTTATTTTTTGGTGGAGATGGCGAGAGTCGCCCGAAATGCTTCTGCGCATTTCGGCACGCACACGGGCACCAAAACAATCCCCCGGATTGTTTTTATTGCTACGCAATTGCCCTTTTCGACTCCGTGCATCATAGACACAAACAAAAAAACCACCCGCAAGGGGTGGTTTTTTGTTTGGTGGAGATGGCGAGAGTCGAACTCGCGTCCGAAAATCTATTCCCGAAACTTTCTACGAGCGTAGTTTATCTTTTTGCTTTCCCTTGGATAAACGCCGATAGACAGGCTTTTATCTTCGGTAGCCCTTTAAACCGTGACAGAATACAAGGCTCTCAACTGTTCACGTGCACCGCTAAATGACGCCCTTATCCAAGTCGCGGTATTCTTGGTAAGGACGGCAGCTGACTTAAGCAGCTGCTAAAACTGTTCTATTATTGTCAGTTATTTTTAAAATTGCGATTTTTATAGAGGTACCGCACCTCTGCTCGCTTATAACGGTTCAAAATCCCCGTCGAAATCCTTTCATCCCCGTATATATAATGTGGAATTACGCATTAAAATTTGTTTCTTTCTGCAAGGGTTCGTTCTATGTTCCTTTGTGCATCTCGCTTTGCTTCGGTTTCTCGTTTGTCATAGTTCTTTTTACCTTTGCAAAGACCAATCAGCATTTTTGCTCTGCCTCTTTCGTTAAAGTATACCGAAAGGGGAATAAGCGCGCAACCTTGTTGCTTCACTTCGCCCATAAGGCGCATAATTTCCTTTTTATGCATAAGAAGTCGTTTGGGTCTAAGTGGATCGCGGTTGAAACGGTTGCCCATTTCATAGGGAGAAATATGAACACCGTTTGCCAGCATTTCTCCGTTTACCACGTTACACCAAGAATCCTTAAGGTTGAGCTTACCTGCACGCACAGATTTAACCTCTGTACCAAAAAGCTCTATACCTGCTTCGTAGGTTTCAAGGACGAAGTAATCGTGGTATGCTTTTTTGTTTTGTGCAACAGTTCTGTTTTCTTGCTTAGCCATTATTCTCCGTCCTTTCTTTTTTTATAATTCGCTTCTGCCGCTGAGTGCTCTCATTAATGTAACATCATCGGCGTATTCAATATCGGCGCCTACCGGTATGCCGTAAGCAAGTCTTGTTACTTTCACGCCGAAAGGCTTTATAAGCTTACTGATGTACATAGCAGTTGTGTCGCCCTCGATTGTAGGGTTGGTCGCCATAATAACTTCTGTAATCTGACCTTCTGCAGCACGCTCCACAAGGCCCTTAATTGTAAGTTGTTCGGGACCGATGCCGTTCATAGGAGAAATTACACCATGTAAAACGTGGTAAACACCGTTGAATTCTCTCGTTCTTTCCATAGCAATAACATCACGGGGTTCTTCAACAACGCAAACGGTTGTATGGTCGCGGTTTGCACTTTCACAAATGGGGCAAAGCTCATTTTCTGTTAAATTGTGACAGAGAGAACAGTGATGGATTTTTGTATGAGCGTTAATTATTGCATCAGCAAATTCTTTCGCTTGTTCATCAGTTAAGTCAAGCACGTGAAAAGCCATACGCTGAGCAGTTTTTCTGCCTATTGACGGAATTCTTTGAAATTGCTCGATAAGCTTTTCCAGTGCGGCTACATCATATGCCATATCAGAAACCGAAACCTGCAGGAAGATTGAGTCCGTTTGTTACGCTACCCATTCTCTGCTCCATTGTATCTGCGGCTTTGCGGATTGCTTCGTTTGTTGCTGCCATAATCATATCTGAAAGAATCTCTACATCATCGGGATCAACAACCTCGGGTTTTATATTAACCTCAAGAACCTCGTGCTTGCCGTTTACTTTAACCTCTACTGCACCGCCACCTGCACTTGCAGAGTATTCAGCCTCCTCAACCTCTTGCTGAGTACGAGCCATTTCTGCCTGCATATCCTGGAGCTTTTTCATCATAGCAGCTTGTGAGTTACCGCCCTGGTTAGGAATTCTTGCTTTCATATATTTTACCTTCCTTTTTGAAAAATTATTCTTCAATGAAGAAATCTATTTTGTGTTTATTTAACTTTGCAATAAATGAATCAACCGGGTCTACGCCCTCATCTGCAGAGGGTGATGTACCATCATTATAAATCATAGGCTTCAGTTTTTCGCCGGTTGCGCGCATAAGCGCCTCAATAATTGAGTCTGAATGGGTCTTTTGGGCAAACATCTGCGGGAAAGCGGTATTTTTTGCTTTGATAAATACTGTGTTTCCTGCTCTGAATGCAGAGGAACCTATCAACATCGGATAAAGAGGTCTGTTGATTTTGGAGAGTTGGTTAAGTGTATTTTCCCACGCAACGAAGGGAGTCGCATTATCGGACTCGGTAACTATTCCTGTGTCAACAGGTTTTGCGGTAGGTTCATGAGAAACGAGTTTCTTTTCCGGCTTTTCAGCAGGCTCGGAAAGTACCGATTCTTCGTTATTAATCGGCGGTATTTCTTCTGCGAAAGGTTCTTCAAAAACTTGTTCTGTCGGAATGTCACCGTAGTAATCTTCTATTGGTGGTTCTTGCGACGTGTCAGCTTCTTTGTTGATTGTTACTGTTTTGTTTTCAACAGGTGTTTCTTCAACAACTTTGTTTTCAGAAACAGTAACCGAAACAGAAGAAGTTGCAGCAGTAACGCCTTGCGCTTTAATTAACATCAGTTGAGCTTCGAGTTCATCGATTCTTCTTATAACAGCGGCATTATCTGTGGAAAGGGCAGGGGAACAAAGTCTGATAAGAGCTGTTTCGGTCTGAGCACGTTGGTGAGCGCTGTATTTAAGTTGCGAAGCCTCACGGCAAAGCGTTTCCATAATATAAAGAACAGAGCCGTAAGTAATATTTTGTGCATTTTCTTTGTAACGAAGCAACTCGTCGGGAGTGCACACTATAAATTTTTCGGGATTCTTGGTGGTTTTTGCAATCATTATGTTTCTAAAATGATTAACCAGTTCACTCATGAGTCTTTCCATATCGCACGATGATGAGTGAAGTCTGTCTATAATACCAAGAACTTTTGCGCTGTCTTCTTTAAGAATGGCATCTGAAATTTCAAATAAATAATCTTTGCCTAAAAGACCGGCAGCATTACCCACAACCTTTACGGTAATGGGTTCATTATAACCTGCACATTGGTCAAGGATTGAAAGTGCATCACGTAACGCACCGTCAGATACCCTGGCAATAAGAAGTGCGGCATCCTCATCAAGCTGTAAATTCTCATTCTTTGCAACAGTTATTAATCTTTTGGCAATATCCTCAGGCGGAATTCTTCGGAAATCGAAGCGCTGACATCTTGAAAGAATAGTTGCAGGAAGTTTTTGAACTTCCGTTGTAGCGAGAATGAAAAGCACGTGAGCAGGCGGTTCTTCCAAAGTTTTAAGAAGTGCATTGAATGCACCGCCCGAAAGCATATGAACCTCGTCGATTATATATACTCTGTATTTAGCGGCGGCAGGAGTGAAATTAACCTCGTCACGCAAATCACGTATGTTGTCAACACTGTTGTTACTTGCTGCGTCAATTTCTGTAACATCAAGAATTGAACCATCATCAATACCGCGGCATATTTCACATTCGTTACACGGACTGCCGTTTTGCGGATTAAGACAGTTTACGGCTTTAGCGAGAATTTTGGCACAGGTGGTTTTGCCGGTTCCTCTGGAGCCTGTAAAAAGATAAGCGTGTGAAAGACGACCTGTGGATATTTCATTCATTAATGTTTCGGTAATATGTCCTTGACCGGAAACGTCAGAAAAGACCTGCGGTCTCCACTTTCTGTATAAAGCTCTGTACAAAATTCTCACATCCTTAAATAAAGTGGCAAATTGCAAATGGAAAATGGTGAATTAAGGAACTGCATTGCGGTTATAGTTCGTAATTCGTAATTCCTCACTTTTTTGTTTGCTTGAAAAGCAAACAAAAAACTTACGCTCCACTCGGTCACACGACGAGCAGGCGGACTGTGGCGCACAGGACGGCCCGCTTAATGCTGCTCGGTTCCCCGCCTGACATGGTTCACGGTGCCCCGTCGCACAGGACCCACTCGTCGCATGACCGAATTGAGCGTAAGTTAAGTGTATATATTATATCTTATAAGAAAATAAAAATCAATAGAAAAAGCTTAAAAATCAGCCTTCGTATTCATCTTCATTTTCCCAGTTATGCCAAACACCCTGAATGTCATCGTTATCTTCAAACATTTCCAGCATTTTGCTCATATTCTTCATATTATCTTCGCCTTCAAGACGAGTATACGTCTGGGGAATATAAGCAGTTTCGCTGCTTACAAAAGAATAGCCTTTTGCTTCAAGGTCGCTTGTAACTGCGCCCAAATCATTTGCATCAGTACGGATTTCGTAAATTTCTTCTTCGTCAGTGATGAAGTCAATGGCGCCACATTCAATAGCGTCTTCCATAAGTTTTTCTTCATCTACGCCTTCTTTTTCAATGAGAATAACGCCGAAGTAGTCGAACATAAACATAACACAACCGGATGTACCCATATTGCCACCGAATTTATCGAAGTAATGGCGTACATCACCTGCGGTACGGTTACGATTATCGGTAAGAGCTTTTACAACAACTGCAATACCACTAGGACCGTAGCCTTCGTAAATAATCTCCTCGTAGTTGGCACCATCATTAGCACCTGCAGCTTTTTTAATAACTCTTTCAATGTTATCGTTAGGCACGTTGTTTGCCTTTGCTTTCTGGATGAGTTCTTTGAGCTTTGAGTTACCTGCGGGATCCGGACCGCCATCGCGCACCGCAACCATAATCTCTCTGCCTATTTTAGTAAATACCTTAGCTCTTGCGCCGTCGGTTTTTTCTTTCTTTCTTTTGATAGTACTCCACTTGGAATGTCCTGACATCTGAATTCTCCTCCGGAAAAAACATATTTAAATAACTGAAGTATATTATCATAATAATGAGTGTTTGTCAATGGTTTTAGGGTCATCAACATTCGCAGTTTAAAAATACGCGAATTTGACAAAACTAGTTTTAAAGGAGGGTAAAAATTGAAAAATGATAAAAAACTATGGAAACATTTGCCACAGTGTGATAATATATTATCTATATTTGAAAATGATAAAGAAATTATCGGAAGTGGTAACATGAAATACAAGTTTAACAAAGAAACAATTTCTGAGGGAATAGAGCTTTGCAATATAACTGCAGAAGGCTTTAAATCGGCTTTTGTTACAATAAGCTTTGTTATGCCTTTGTGCGAAAAAGCTTCTCATTATGCATTGGTTCCCAATGTGCTTACACGTTCATCGTCTAAGTATCCGGATTTAACGAGTATCGAAAAGAAACTTGCGTTACTTTACGGCGCAGAAGTTGTTGTTGACGTTACAAAAACAGGTGAACAGCAGATTATTAAGTTGGGTGTTTCCTGTATTGACGATCGATTCGCTTTTGATGGTGAAAGTATAACTGCTGAATGCAGTGAATTGTTGTTCGAACTTGTTTTTAATCCGAAACTTGAAAACGGCGTTTTCAGTGTGCAGGAGGTTGAAAGCGAGAAAAGAATTCTTTGCGAACGCCTTGCTGCAGAAATGAGCGATAAAAGAACGTATGCAAAAAACAGATGTGAAGATATTATGTTTTCGGATGAAACTTATGGCATTCATCGCTTAGGTTCTGTTGAGGCAATAAATTCAATAACACCTGAAACGCTTTATGAATCATACCTGGAAATATTAAAAAGTGCTGAAATTACCGTTTGTGTCAGCGGTAAAGCAGATTACGATGCAGTCAGAAAACTAGTGGCAGATTACACAAACGGCTTGAAACGTAAACCTGTATCCAATGAAACAGTTTTTGTTAAATCTGCAAAGGTAGTTAAATACCAAAAAGAAAAAGAAAACGTAAAACAAGGCAAACTTGTGATGGGCTTCAGAATGGGTATGTCTGATGATGTGGATAATTATGCTGCACGCAGAGTTATGGTCGATTTGTTCGGTGGCAACCCTCATTCCAAACTTTTTACAATAGTACGTGAAAAAATGAGCCTTTGTTATTATTGTTCTGCAAGAATGGTAAAGGCAAAAGGCATAATGTTTGTTCAGAGCGGTATTGAGAGTTATAACGAAGAAAAAGCCAAAACCGCTATACTTCAGCAGCTTGAGGATATCAAGAACGGTGAATTCAGCGATAGTGG
Source organism: Acutalibacteraceae bacterium (assembly GCA_045578985.1). Classification (GTDB taxonomy): domain Bacteria; phylum Bacillota; class Clostridia; order Oscillospirales; family Acutalibacteraceae; genus DTU089. Next base: position 6,740 of record JAZNLH010000016.1, read on the forward strand.
TGTGGAAGCCTCCGTTAAAGCGCTGGAGGATAGTTTTAAAAGCGTATCCGACAGTCCTGAGGCTCTTGAGTCCTGGTTTATGTCACAATGTGTTTCGGGAGAGTATAAATATCCCGAAGATTATATAGAAGAATTTAAAAAAGTTACTCGCGAAGATATTATAAAAGCTGCACAGGATGTAACACTTGACACGGTGTTCATGCTTGAAGGTGAAGCAGAGGGTGGTGAGACCGATGAGTGAAAATAAAATTACTTTCATTAAAAACGATATATTGGAAGAGGGATATTATGCGGTAGATCATAAATCCGGTTTGAAGATTTATGTTTATCCTAAGGAAGATTATGCCTCAACATATGCGGTATTCGGCACAAAATACGGCTCTATTGATACCCGCTTCAAAAGAAGTGATAAAGCGGACTTTATTGAAATTCCAGCCGGTACTGCCCATTTCCTTGAGCATAAACTTTTTGAGAGCGAAGAACTTGATGCTTTTCAACGCTATGCCGAAACAGGTGCATCTGCAAATGCGTACACAAGTTTTGACAGAACTTGTTATCTGTTCACTTGCACAGGTCATTTTAAAGAGAATTTTGAAATTCTTCTTGATTTTGTAAGGCATCCTTATTTCACTGAAGAAACTGTTCAGAAAGAACAGGGAATCATCGGTCAGGAAATTGATATGTACAAGGATTCTCCGGAATGGGAATGTCTTTTTAATCTTCTTGAAGCTATGTATGTCAATCATCCTGTGAAAATTGATATTGCAGGAACAAAGCAATCTATCTCGGAAATTACTGCAGAAATGCTGTTTTCATGCTATGATACATTTTATAATTTGTCAAATATGGCTCTCGCTGTTGCGGGTAATATCGGTGTAGAAGAAGTTCTTGAAATAGCAGACAGACTTTTAGAAACCGATGAGTATGTTACGGTTGAGAGAGCGTTCCTCGATGAACCGGCGGAAATTGTAAAAGATTATGTTGAGGAGCATTTACCGGTTGCGACACCTGTTTTTGCTTTCGCTTATAAAGAAAGTCACGAAAATCCCGAAAGAACTTTAGAAGAAGAAATTGCTATGTCAATCATACTCGATGTTCTGGCAGGGCAGATGTCAACTTTATATAAAGAACTTCTTGATGACGGACTTGTTAATAACACTTTTTCAACTGAATATTTTAATGGCTATAATTATGCCGCACCTCTTTTCTCAGGTGAATCAACAGCTCCCGAAACTGTAGCGGGAAGAATAAAAAAACGTGTTGCGGAGTTAAAGGAATCTCTTATTTCAGAAGAAGAGTTTGAAATTGTGCGTAAAAAACAGTACGGCAAAACAGTAAGAGCTTTTTCTGATGTGGATACCCTTGCTAACGGATTGGTTGTTTCTCATTTTGAAAACGAAGAGCTTTTTTCTGAATTTGAAGTTATCAAAAAAATGGAACTTTCTTTTGTTAATGAGAAACTTCTTAAATCATTTGACGAAAAAACAGCGGTTCTTTCCGTTGTGTGTCAGCAAAAGAAATAGGTATTTAAGGTGCAATCGTTTTGCGGTTGCGCTACATAGGAGTGTTTTATTGTGGAATGGTTTGCTGATTTTGCACGAGTTTCCTTTGGCGGGATAGAGAACATTTTTGATGTTTCGTCTGTTTTTTGTGAATTTTATATTGGATCTCATTTGGTGCAGATAAACTGGTATGGTGTAATAATTGCCTTCGGTTTTACGCTTGCCGCCCTTTTTGGTGGACGAATTGCGTACACCTGGCGTATCAATCTTTCAAAAATGGTTGATGTACTTATATACGGTACTTTTGGAGGCATTATAGGTGCAAGAGCCTATTATGTTATTTTTGAGTGGGATTATTACAGCGAGCATCTTAGTGAAATTGTTGCTATCTGGAATGGCGGACTTGCTATTTACGGAGGTATTATAGGTGGTATACTTGCAGGTTTTATAACTTGTAAAGTTGAAAAACTGAATTTCCTTAATTTGCTTGACCTTGTTGGTATGAGTTTGCTGATAGGACAGGGTATAGGCAGATGGGGAAACTACGCCAACCAAGAGGCATTCGGTACATTTACAAACGGAAATTACGGTATGATGAGTGATAAAGTTGTATCATATATTTCTCGTCATCCATCAAAGTTCGGCTTGGAAGGTGTTGCGGATATTGGTGGTTATATTGAAGAAAATAACCTTTTTGTTCATCCGACTTTCTTTTATGAATTCGTATGGTGCATGCTCGGTTTTCTCGTATTGTATATAATATTGAAGAAATTCAGAAAGTTCAGCGGACAACTTTTCCTTTGTTACGGAATCTGGTATGGTACGGGAAGAGCTGTAATTGAAGGACTGAGAACAGACAGTCTTTATATCGGAAATACCGATTTCAGAGTTTCTCAACTTCTTTCTGTTGCCATTGTGGCGGTTTGTGCAACGATTCTTATTGTTAATCTTGTTAAAGTTAAAAAGAATCCAAAGCCTATTGAGGGTGTTGACTTTTTCCCTGAAGGTTCAGCAAAAACCATAAAAGAGAAAAAAGCTGAGAAAGCAGCGAAGGCACAACAGGAACAAGAAAGTGAAAATCCAGAAAAGGAAGATGAAAATGGCTGAGATTATTAGTGGTAAAATTGTTTCTGCTGCAAAACGTGAAGAGATAAAAAAACGTGTGGCAGAACTCAACAATAACGGAAAACAAGTTGGTCTTGCAGTAATTATTGTAGGTAATAACAGCGCTTCGAGAGTTTATGTTAACAATAAGAAAAAAGCTTGCGAAGAAGTTGGTATCAATTCCTATGAGTATGCTCTTCCTGAAGAAACAACTCAGGAAGAACTTCTTGGATTAATAGATGAACTTAACAAAAATGCAGACGTGAACGGAATTCTTTGCCAGCTTCCGTTGCCTTCTCATATAGATGAACAAGCTATAATTAATTCAATTGATCCGAAGAAGGATGTGGATGCATTCCATCCGTTTAATGTAGGACATATAATGATAGGTGATTATACATTTTTACCTTGTACACCGGCAGGTATTATGGAAATGTTGAAATACTATAATATTAGTGTGAACGGTAAAAAATGTGTTGTTATAGGAAGAAGTAATATAGTGGGTAAGCCTATGGCAATGTTGCTTTTAAAAGAAAACGGTACTGTTGAAATATGCCATTCAAAAACCGAAAATCTTAAAGAAGAAACTTTAAGTGCAGATATACTTGTTGCAGCGGTAGGTAAAGCAGATTTTGTTACTGCTGATATGGTAAAAGACGGTGCGGTGGTTATTGACGTTGGAATGAACAGAAACAGCGAAGGTAAACTTTGTGGCGATGTCTGTTATGAAGAAGTTGAGAAAAAAGCATCATATATTACACCAGTTCCGGGTGGCGTAGGTCCTATGACAATTACTATGCTTCTGGAGAACACTGTAAGAGCAGTTGAATAATACAAAATGAAAATCTGTGAACTTATAAAGTTTGACTTGATGTCATATTACACATAAATATACGGTAAATTTTGTTAGTTTTTAAAGTTTGAAAACACCCCTGTTGCCAGGTTGATTGCTTGACAATGGAGGGTGTTTATATTATAATAATTCTATCTGTAAAGTGGATTTTCACTTATCTTTTTACGGTAAAAGTACATTTTTGAAGGGATGCGTGTTTTATGACAGCATGTAAGAAACCCCTCTGCGGTATACTTGCGTTTATTCTTGTATTCGTATTTATTGCCGCAGTTCCTGTTTCGGTTTACGCCGAAGATGAACAAACAACTTATTCAGCACAGGAAATTGAACTGAACAAAAAAACCGATGAAAACGGATTTGAGTATATTCCCATCGGTGACGGTTCTGCTCTTGAGATTGTAGGTTATGTAGGTTCCGAGAAAGAAATTTCGGTTCCCACAAGAATCAATAGCCTGAGTGTCATTTCAATCGGTGCGGGTTGCTTTGAAGGTAACACAACAATTGAAGCTATTAAGCTTCACAATGACATCAATATTATCGGCGACAACGCTTTCAAGGGTTGTACAGCCCTTAAAGAAATCAAAGGCGATGATGCTATCACAACTTTCGGTGTATCTGCTTTTGACGGTTGCGTTGCATTGGAAGAATATCAGATTCCCGATAGCGTAACTGATATTCCTTCAAGATGCTTTGCCGATTGTAAAGCTCTTGTTGAAATTAAGGAACACAAAAACCTTAAAAACGTTGCAGCGGATGCTTTCGTAGGCTCTGCATGGGAAAATGCTAAAGAGGATGGTCCTCTCAGCTTCGGTCGAGTTCTTTACTCATACAAAGGCGAAGTTAAAGATATGGTTATTCCCAAGGGCATTTCAATAATTGAAGATTATGCATTCCTTGGTTGCGAATTTATCGAAACACTTACATTGGGTGAAGATGTTGAAGCAATCGGTCTTTACGCTTTCCAGAACTGTGTAAACCTTAAATCAGTTGAAGTTGATGATGCTATGGGTATCCTTTCAGCAGGTGCTTTTAAAGGTTGTTCATCTCTTACATCAATTGACTTTTCTGAGTCAACACTTGCAACAATCGGTTATGAAAGTTTTGCTGATTGTGTTTCTCTTGCAGAAGTTAAATTATCAGAAACACTTTCTGATATCGGTGATTATGCTTTTGCAAACACCCAGATCAAAACTATCGAAATGCTCAAGAACGTGAACTCAATTGGCACAAACACATTTGCAGGTGTTAAAACACTTGAAAGTGTTCAGGTAATTGATAAGAACAAAACATTCAAAACAATTGATGGCGTTCTTTACAGCAAAGATGAGAAAGCTCTTATTCTTTTCCCTGCTGCAAAAACAGGTGAATTTGAACTTCCTCAGAGTGTTGAAGAAATTAAAGATAAAGCATTCATCGACAGTGCTGTTTCTGTAGTTAAACTTGCTGAAGAACCTTCTCTCAGATATATTGGTATATCTGCATTTGAAAACTCAGCAATTACATCTTTTGAAATTCCTGCTAATGTTGTAACACTTAAAAATGCAATATTTAAAAATGCGACTAAGCTTTCAAAAATCGTATTTAATGAAGGTCTTACATATATCGGTGCTTCTGCATTTGAGGGATGTACAGCTCTTACAGAGATTAAACTTCCGGAATCAATGGTTGATGTAGCTAATAACGCTTTCAAGAATGCAGGTCTTAAGAGTGTTAATACAGGCGACGGACTTTTGAAAATTGCTTCTGATGCATTTGCAGGCAACAAAAAGCTTACAGATGTTTACCTCGGTAAAAATGTTGAAAAACTCGGCGAAGGTGCATTTAAAGATTGTGCAGCTCTTGTTGCAGTAAATCTTCCTGCTTCTCTTAAGGATTTCAGCGCACTTGCTTTTGCCGGTTGTACATCACTTGCAAAAATTACCGTTGATGCTGAAAACAAAGCATTTAAAGCAGTGGGCACAGCAGTTTATTCTGCAGACGGAACAAAGCTTGTTATTGCAGGTAATGCTAAATCAGCAACAGTAACTATTGCTGAAGGTACAGAGGTAATCGCTGCTAATGCATTTGATCTTGCTAAAAATGCAACTGCCATTGTTTTCCCCAAAACACTTGTTAACGTTGAGGCTAACGCACTTGATGTTACCGCGTGGTATGAAGCAAGTCTTGGCGTTGTATATGCCGGTAGCGTGCTTTATAAAGTAAAAGGCGAAATGGCTGACCTTGTAGTAGCTGAAGGCGTTAAAACAATTTCAGACGGTGCAGTTAAAAACGCAAGCGTAAAAACTGTTACTCTTCCTGCATCTCTCGTACGTATCTGCGACGGTGCGTTTGCAGGTTCAAGTATTGCAACGATTGTAATTCCTGATAATGTTACTTATATCGGTATTGGTGCTTTTGAAAACGTTACTGCTCTCAAAAATGTTAAATTACCGGCTAAATTAGAAGTTCTCGAAACAGGCGCATTCAAGGGTTGTAGTGCACTTACAGAAATCGTAATTCCTGCAGGCGTAAAAGCTATCCCCTCCGATGCATTCGCAGGTTGTGAAAAACTTGCAAAAGTTAACTTAGGTTCAGTAGAAGAAATTGAACAGTATGCATTCAGCGGTTGTTCAGCTCTTAAAGAAATTACAATTCCCGCAACTGTTACGGATTGCAATGTTTTAGCATTTGTAGGCTGTAAACTTCTTGAAAATATCTTGGTTGACGAGGCAAATGCTACATATAAAGCATTAGATGGTATAGTTCTTGTGGCTAATGATGAAGGCGAGTTTGATACTATCGCTATTTATCCCGCAGGTAAAAAGGGCGAGTATTCAGTTCCCGAAACAATTAAGAATATCGCTGATAGAGCATTCTATGATTGTGACGGTCTTACCGCTATTAATTTTGTTGAAGGATTCACTAACATCGGTGCAGAAGCATTCTTCGATTGCGATTCTATTGTATCAATCGTAATGCCCGAAAGTGCAAGAAACATTGGCGACCACTCTTTTGCATCTTGTGATAAACTCGTTGAATTTGTAGTTTTCAGCAACCTTACCGACTATGCCGATAATGCATTCGACGGATGCTACTATTTCAACTACGATGCTGTTACAATTAACGTTGAAGATAACTCAGGTGCACTTCTTGCTGTTATAGCAGGTGTATTCGTGATAATAGGTGTTATCTGGTATATCTCATACAATAAGAAACAGAAAAAGATTCAAAAAGAAATCGAAGAAAAGAACAAGATTGACGAAGAAATAGCCAGAATGGAAGCTGAAGAAGCAAAAGAGGATAATGAAGAGGCTACTGATGAAACCGCTTCAGAATCCGAAGCAGAAACAGTTGAACAGTAATTACTTAAAATACGATGACCTCCGTAAATTTACGGAGGTCATTTTTTACTTGAAAATAAAACCCCAGACTCGATTGAGCCCGCGGTTTTTTATCGTTTTAATTAAATATTCAAAAATCGTTTTTTGATAGTTATTAAACACCTGAATATGCTGAGAAACCACCATCAACAGGAATGATAACACCTGTTACGAACTTTGAATAGGTTTCATCACTAAGGAATAGAAGTGTGCCTGTAAGGTCTTCGGGTACACCAAAACGACCAAGTGGTGTATGACCAATAATTTTTTCGCTTCTGGGAGTGAATGAACCATCCTCGTTGTAGAGAAGAGCCTTATTCTGGTTGGTTGAGAAGAAACCGGGAGCAATAGCATTAACTCTGAGACCTACTTCTGAGAAATGTACAGCCATAAACTGGGTGAAGTTTGAAATAGCCGCTTTAGCTGCTGAATAAGCAGGAATTTTAGTAAGTGGTTTATATGAGTTCATAGAGGAAATGTTTATGATTGTTGCATTTTCTTTTCCAACCATATCCTTTGCGAAAACCTGTGTTGTGAGAAGTGTGCCCAGGAAATTGAGATTGAAAACAAATTCAATGCCTTTAGGGTCAAGGTCAAAGAATGTTTTGATATCTTCGGTTGCATCAAGATCAGCAAGTTCAAATTTTTCTTTAGTTGTATTTCCGCTGGGGTGGTTACCGCCGGCACCGTTAATAAGAATATCGCAAGTACCGATTTTTTCGGTTATTTCTGCTCTTGCTGCTTCAAGACTTTCTTTCTCAAGAACGTTACAAGCAACGCCGATAGCCTCAAAACCCTCTGCTACGATTTCGTCAGCCACTTTTTGAGCTGCATCAAGTCTTAAATCGAGAACGGCAACTTTAACGCCCTGTCTTGCAAGGTCTTTTGCAAAACCTCCGCAAAGAACACCGCCGCCACCTGTAATTACGGCAACTCTGCCTTTAAGATTATCATGGTTAAACATTTAAAACACTCCTTGGTTTCTGTATTATATAAATTTATTTGCTTCTTACTGTAACGCTGCTAAGGTCAGCTTTTTCGAGACAAACATCAAGCGCATCTGCTGCAGCATCAAAAGCAGCACGATTTGAAGGATATGTGTAATCGTCTTTTAACTGGTCGGCTGTTCCGCCTTCTCCTTCAAGAGCAGCAAGACCATCAAAAACTTTAAGATGGGGCTCAAGTGTAAGGAAGTGATCACCATCTTTGTCTTTTGCGAATCTTTCCAGAAGTTCAACGATGTGTCCGTCGCCAAGACCTGCGGGACGAACCTTGCCACCTTCGTAAAGACAATCTTTAATATGAAGATAGTCTATATAGTCTTTGAGGAGTTCATAAGCCGGAAGTATTTGTTCACCGCACTGAATAAAGTTAGCAGGGTCAAAAACACCTTTTATTTTACCCTCAAAGGTTTTATATATTTCGAGACAACGTTCGGCAACGTCGCCGTAAATATCTTTTTCATTTTCGTGGCAGCACCATACACCGTTTTGAAGAGAGTATGTGCACATTTTATCCAGCCTTTCAAAAACTTCGTCACGATATTCAGTGAGGTTCTGACCTTTTGTGAAAAAGAAACTGAACATTCTGATTCGTTCTGTACCAAGTATATTAGCAACTTCAACGCAGTTTTTAAAATCATCAAAATGAGGTTCAAAATCATCGGTAATTTCTATTTTACCATAATGTGAACCAATAGAGGAAACACCGATACCGTTGTCATCGAGAATTTTTCTTAATTCTTTAGCCTGTTCAATGGTGTAAAGTGAAATATTCCCGTGATCAAGACCGCGAGGCTCGATATGAGTCATACCATGAGCCTTAAGTGCATCTAACTGTTCTTTTATTCCGCCGCCGGCTTCATCTGCAAAGGCAGAAAGGTGGAAAGATATTGCCATAAATATGTTCTCCTTTTATTTTAAAAATATTTCCTTGTTCTTTTTTATATATTGTGCTGCTAATCTGCACAATTCGTCGGAATCATACATTTCTTTAAATTTTTCATCAGCTTTTGCAATGACGGTGTAATCGATTGAAACATCGCTATCCGGGTCATACATAGGTACAATGGGAGCGAGTATATCTATGTATTTATCTGCACCTACTGCTTTTAAAGCTTCAGGGATAAGTGGAACAAGGGGTGCACCGTTGTTTTTGAAAAAACTTGAAAGAGCGGTTTTAGCATCTTCGTCGAAATATTCGAGAGCGTAAATAAACTGCTTTTCAACGGGTAAAACTTTAAAAGCTTCATTCATATTAATTTCGTTTTCAAGAGTTACCTGGATATTCATTGCCACACCGTGTAAAAGTTCAGTGTCGGCAGTATCTTTTATTTTTTCATCAGAAAGGACGGAGAATTTTTGTCTTAAATCGTAATCACGCTTCCATATAGCGCCCTCACGTTTTAATTTTTCACGTCTTTCGCGAGAGGCTGTTAGAGCCTTGTGCCAGGCGAAAACAGCACCGATTATTGCTAGAACAAGAATTAACCATAAGTACCACTGAACGCCCCAAAGCATTGTAAATCACTCCTGTAAACTTTTATAGATGTCGCTTTTCTTAAGCCCGGTCTTTTTTGCAATTTCTTTAGAAGCCTCATTTTTGGAAAGCCCGTTTTTTATAAGTTCTTCAGCCAAGGCTTTTGCATCCTCGAGAGTTATAACCGGTTCTGTATCTTCGGCTTTTCCCTCAACTATTAATACATATTCGCCTTTAGGGCTTACTTCTCTGTATTTTTTTGCAGCCTCAAAAAGTGTGGTTCGTTCAACATTCTCGTAGATTTTTGTCAGTTCCTTAACCAATGCAATTTTACGATCACCGAAATATTTTGCCATATCCTCAAGTGTGGAAGGAAGTTTATGGGGCGCTTCGTAAAAAATCATTGTACGTTTTTCGTCAACAAGTTCCTCAAGATGCTCACGTCGGTTTTGCTTGGCTTTAGTAAGGAATCCTTCAAAAGTGAACCTTCCTGACGGCATTCCGGAGATAGCCAGGGCAGTAACAAATGCACAAGGACCGGGAACGGCACAAACTTTAATATTGTTTTCGTGGCAACGAAGTGTTAAATCCTCGCCCGGGTCAGAAATAATCGGCATACCTGCATCTGAAACCAAAGCGCAATTTTCACCATTTAAAAGTCTTTCTATAATAACACCACCACGTTCATTGCGGTTGTGTTCATAGTAACTTACCATAGGCTTTTTTATTCCGAAATGGTTGAGCAACTTTATTGTAACACGTGTGTCCTCTGCGGCTATGAAATCACAAGAGGATAGTACCTCAACTGCTCTGGGTGAAAAATCGCCTAAATTACCGATAGGTGTTCCTACAACGTATAGTGTTCCTGCCATATCAGATCACATTACCTTCTGCATCAAATAGGGGCAAACGTTCAAGGTAAATGATGTCTTTGCGGTCAGCTGCATCACCTTCGGCGAGAATTGTCATATTTGCCGCAATTATACCTTCTGCCTTGTTTACAAGCGTCTGTACAGCTTTTAATGATTCGCCAAGAGAAATTACGTCATCAACAATAAGAATTTTTTTACCTTTCATCTGTTCAGCTTCGGCTGTATCGAGGTAAAGATGCTGTTCACCCTCCGTTGTAATTGAGTTTACAATAACATCAAAAACACCTGTCATATAAAGTTTCGGCTTTTTTCTTGCTACAAAATATTTTTTGCCGCTTTGACGTGACATTTCATGTGCAAGGGGAATACCTTTAGCCTCTGCAGTGATTATGTAATCGAACTCGGGAGCTTTTTTCAAAAGTTCGTCAGCACAAGCAACTGTAAGCTCTGCATCTCCGAAAATAACAAAAGCACCAATCTGTAATTTTTCGTTTAAAGGGCAAAGGGGTAACTTTCTGTCAAGTCCCGCAATTTTCATTGAATGATACATAAGCCATACTCCTTTTCAGTGGAAAAACCACACATTAATTCACATTATAATTATATTACACCCACAAAAAAAGTCAAGTAAAACGGAGGGGATTAACAGTATATTAAAAGATTCTCATTTATATAATATTGAAAAATACAATCTCCATATAGTATAATAAAAACAATTAAAAAATTACTTAAAGGTGATATTTATGCACATTCCTCAATGTGAAACCAAAGATATAAGAATATTAACATTTCAGGAAGCTCTTGAAACCGAAAAAGACGGCTCTTTTGAATATGATCGTGAAAAGTGGCTTTATGTGCCTAACGCATATACAGAGTATCGTTATATTTTAGGCACAAGAGGCAAAAATCCGCTTATCTGCATCGGAATCAATCCGTCGACAGCAAAACCCGATGATCTTGATAACACATTGAAATCTGTTGAAAGAACAGCACTTTTTAATGGCTATGACAGCTTTATAATGTTCAATGTTTATGCTCAAAGAGCAACAAATCCCAAGGATATGGACGGGTGCTTTAATTCCCTTTTACATAGAGAAAATATGAATGCTTTTCGTTATATCCTTTCATCATATGGTGAGGGCAATACCCCGGCTATCTGGGCAGCCTGGGGAACGATTATTGAAAAAAGACCTTATCTCATACCATGTGTAACAGAAATGGTGAAAATCGGCAACGAGTACGGAGCAAATTGGTTTACTGTGGGCAAACGCTCTGTGAAGGGACATCCTCATCATCCGCTTTATCTTAAAAATAACAGTCCTACTGAGGTGTTTGACATAGCAGCATATCTGAAAACATTGTGTTGACATTTATCGACTTGTTTGTTATAATTATAAGGATAATTTTATAGTGTTTACTTTGAAATGCAGTGAAGAGAACAAGTAGCATTAACAGGTGTAAATAAGAGAGTTGCCGTTTGGTGAGAGGCGCGTGAGCAGTTAATGTGAATACATCTCGGAGCAACGTACCGAAATAACAGTAGGCTACGGCGGGTGCGCCCGTTAAAGCGCAGGGGTATATAGCTGTACTCTGTAAGGCGGTTTTCGCGAGATAACCGTGAATTAAGGTGGTAACACGGGTTTTGACTCGTCCTTTGATTTTCAAAGGACGTTTTTTTATTGTATAATTATATTTAGTAAAGGAATGAAAGTTTTGCCTATTACAGATTTTCTTGTTAATAATGCAAAAAAATATAAGGACGAAGTTGCCCTTGTAGAAATTAACCCTGACATACAGGAAAAAAATCGCCAGACCTGGCGTGAGTATTCGCTTATTGAGCCTAATCCCTTTAATGCAGGAAGAAGAGAAATGACTTGGGGCGATTTTGATAAAAAAGCTAATCGTTTTGCAAACCTTCTTCTTTCAAGAGGTATCAAGAAAGGTGACAGAGTTGCAATTCTTCTTATGAATAGCATAGAGTGGCTTCCTGTATATTTCGGTATACTTAAATCAGGTGCTCTTGCAGTTCCGCTTAACTACCGTTATACGGCGGACGAAATTAAATATTGTCTTAAACTTTCTGATAGCGATGTACTTGTTTTCGGTCCCGAATTTACAGGCCGTGTTGAAGAAATAAGCCATCGTATTCCCGACGTTAAATATACTTTTTATGTTGGTGAAGATTGCCCGACTTTTGCTGAAAGTTACGATAGACTTGTTACATACTGTTCATCTAAAGCACCCGATGTTGCGCTTAGTGATGACGATGAAGCAGCTGTTTATTTCTCATCAGGTACAACAGGTTTCCCCAAAGCGATTCTTCACGCACACAAGAGTCTTGTTCATGCAGCTTTAACTGAACAGGCACACCATTCTCAAGGTAGAGATGATGTGTTCCTTTGCATACCGCCCCTTTATCATACAGGTGCAAAAATGCATTGGTTTGGTTCACTTGTTGCAGGCAGTAAGGCAGTTTTGCTTAAAGGCACAAAACCTAAATGGATAATTGATACAGCAAGTAAAGAGCATTGTACAATAGTGTGGCTTCTTGTTCCGTGGGCTCAGGATATTCTTGATGCAATCGACAGTGGCGAAATCGATTTGAATGAATATGAACTCGAACAGTGGAGACTTATGCATATCGGTGCGCAACCTGTTCCGCCCAGCCTTATTAAAAGATGGCTGAGCATTTTCCCCCATCATCAGTATGATACCAACTATGGACTTAGCGAATCAATTGGTCCCGGTTGCGTACACTTAGGCGTTGAAAACGTACATAAAGTCGGTGCCATAGGTAAAGCAGGTTACGGTTGGGAAGTTAAAATTGTTGATGAACACAGAGAGACAGTACCACGTGGAGAAGTCGGTGAACTTGCGGTTAAAGGTCCCGGTGTAATGCTTTGCTATTATAAGGATGAAAACGCAACCAACGATGTTCTTAGTGATGGTTGGCTGTTTACAGGCGATATGGCTCAAGAAGATGAGGATGGTTTCATTTTCCTTGTTGACCGTAAAAAAGATGTTATTATTTCCGGTGGCGAAAACCTTTATCCCGTTCAGATTGAGGATTTCTTACGTAAACACGATGCAATAAAAGACGTTGCTGTTATTGGTTTGCCTGATGCACGTCTTGGCGAAATCGCAGCAGCTATTATTGAGGTCAAAGAGGGTGCGGACCTTACAGAAGATGATGTTAATGACTTCTGCTATGATTTGCCAAGGTATAAACGTCCGAGAAAGTTGATTTTTGCTGAGGTTCCCAGAAATCCCACCGGTAAAATCGAAAAACCGAAGCTTCGACAGATTTATTGTGGTGAAAGCCTTGTTGCTTCACAGAATGAAATAAAGAAATAATTAAAAGAGGTACTTAATAATGAAAAAACTTTTATTAGGTAATGAGGCCGTTGCACGCGGTCTTTATGAGGCAGGTTGCCGAGTTGCTTCAAGCTATCCCGGTACACCAAGCACAGAGGTTACCGAATGTATTGCAAAATATGATGAAATAACAAGTGAATGGGCACCTAACGAAAAGGTTGCTTGCGAGGTTGCTTTTGGTGCAGCGGTAGCAGGTGCACGTTCATTCTGCGCTATGAAACATGTTGGTCTTAACGTAGCGGCAGACCCGCTTTTCACTTCTTCTTATACAGGTGTTAATGCAGGTCTTGTTATAGTTGTTGCCGACGACCCGGGTATGCATTCTTCACAGAATGAGCAGGATAGCCGTCACTATGCACAGGCTTCAAAAATTATGATGCTTGAGCCTTCCGATTCCGACGAATGTCTTAAATATTCAAAACTTGCATTTGAACTTTCAGAGCGTTTTGATACACCTGTTCTTCTTCGTCTTACAACACGTGTTTCACACTCAAGAAGCCTTGCTGAAGTAGGCGAGAGAGTTGATAACGGTCTCAAAGCTTACGAAAAAAATCCTCAGAAATATGTTATGGTTCCTGCGAATGCAAAGGTTAAACATGTAGTTGTTGAAAAGCGTATCCTTGACCAGGTTGAATACTGCGAAACCGAAGCGGTTGAAACAGGACTTAACACAGTTGAATACAACGATAAGAAAATCGGTGTTATTACTTCCGGCATTTGCTATGAATACGCGAAAGAGGCTTTGGGTGATAAGGCATCCTACCTTAAGCTTGGTTGCGTTTATCCTCTTCCCGAAAAGCTTATTAAAGATTTCTGTAACGAATGTGAAACAGTTTATGTTCTTGAAGAGCTTGATGATTACATTGAAACCCATTGCCGTAAAATCGGTGTCGATATTATAGGCAAAGCCGCATTTACACTTCTCGGTGAATATTCACAGGGTCTTATTAAAAAAGTGGTTTTAGGCGAAAGTGTAACATCACTTAAAGCCGATGTGGAAATTCCGCCAAGACCTCCTGTTCTTTGTGCAGGCTGTCCTCACAGAGGTCTTTTCTACTCACTCAAAAAACTCGGTGTTACCGTTAGCGGTGATATTGGTTGCTATACTCTTGGTGCATCCAAGCCTCTTGGTATGATTGATACAGTTCTTTGTATGGGTGGCAGTGTTTCCGGTCTTCACGGCAGAAATCTTGCAGACCCCGACAAAGCAAATAAGAGCGTTGCAGTTATCGGTGACTCAACGTTTATTCATTCAGGTGTTACAGGTCTTATTGATATTGCATACAACAACAGTAATTCTGTTACAATTATCCTTGATAACAGCATTACCGGTATGACAGGTCATCAGCAGAATCCCACAACAGGTTATAACATTAAGGGTGAACCTGCAGCGGCAGTAAGTCTTGAAAAACTTTGTGCAGCGATTGGCATCAACAATGTATTTGTAGTTGACCCCTATGATCTTGACGACTGCTATACCAATATCGGAAAAGCGCTTTCTCTTAATGCTCCTGCGGTTGTTATTTCAAGAAGGCCTTGTGCACTTCTTAAGACGGTTAAGCATAACCCACCTCTTAAGGTTAATAAAGATAAATGTAAGTCATGTAAAATGTGTATGAAAATCGGTTGCCCCGCTATCAGTATGAAAGACGGCAAAGCAGAAATCGACTTCACACAATGCCTCGGTTGCAATGTTTGCTCACAACTTTGCAAGTTCGGCGCCATTGAATAAGAAAGGAGAGCGTATATTATGAATAAAGCGATTATGATTGTCGGCGTTGGCGGACAGGGTACACTTCTTGCAAGTCGTATTTTAGGCAGTGCGCTCCTTTCAAAAGGTTACGATGTAAAAGTTTCCGAAGTTCACGGTATGAGTCAGCGTGGCGGTTCTGTTGTTACATATGTTAAATACGGCGAAAAGGTTTATTCACCCGTTGTAGGTGAGGGCGAAGCAGACCTTATACTTGCATTCGAACAGCTTGAAGCTGCAAGATGGCTTTCTTGTCTTAAACCCGATGGAAAGGTTATCGTAAACACACAAAAGATTGACCCTATGTCAGTAGTTATAGGTGATTGCGAATATCCTGAAGGCGTTCTCGATGCAGTAAGAGCCTCAGGTGCTTCGGTAGTTGAACTTGATGCACTTCCCCTTGCCGTTGAAGCAGGTTCACCTAAGGCAACAAACGTTGTTCTTATCGGTGCAATGGCTAAAAATACCGATATCGACAAAGAAATCTGGCTTGATGCAGTTAAGGCTTGCGTTCCTGAAAAGTTCCTTGAACTTAACCTTAAAGCATTCGAATTAGGTTATTCAAAATAAAAAATGAATATAAAAAGGACATCCGAGTTACAAAATTCGGATGTCTTTTTTTGTGTGGTTTCATATACTGTATTGGTGAGATTTATGATAAGAATATATTTTAAACCCAGGCTGAAAAGACCGCCGCCTGTACGGGCGAAAAGGTTTTATTTTAAACGAAAACGGCAGATAATTGTATTCAGAATAGTTTCGATATTTTTAGTGCTTTCCATCTGTTCTGTAATTTGTGATATTAAAATGCGTCCCGTAATTGAAACCGTGGGCGGAAATGCGTTAAAAAACTCATTGTCAAATGTGCTTGACCGCACTGTTAATGAAATTGTTGATGAGTTAGGTGTGCGTTACAGTGATATGGTGGATATCGAAAAAAATCCTGATGGTTCAATAGCCGCCATAACATTAAACAGTTCATACATAAACGGTTACAAGGCGGATTTGTCCGATGGTTGTTCCGACAGACTGTCAAAATTCGATAAAACCGAGGTGCCTATACCCTTGGGTGCAATAATAGGTTTCGCTTTTTTAGACAGTGAAATATTTAAAATAAATGTAACCGCAACTATTTATGGTTTTGCGGTTACTGATGTTGTTTCAAAATTTGAAAGCGCAGGCATCAACCAGACTCGGCATACAATTTACCTTAATGTTCAGGCATCTGCCCATGCGTATATGGGACTTTGTCATTTAAATGAAAGTGTGGATGAAACAATTATTCTTGTTGAAACGATTATAGTAGGGGAAGTACCTAATTCTTATTATGTAAGAAACGAATAAACGGACTGCTTTCTCAACAGTCCGTCATTTTTTATTCTTTTATGAATTTATCCATCAAAGTGTAACCGACTTCAATGTAATTGCCTGTATTTTTAGCGGTAATTTCATTAAATGACTCAATGCCGTTGTCCGCTGCTTTTGACTTTTGGTAAATCATAAATGGTACTGCATCGCCAGCGTGAGTCATTGTAACAATGGGTGTGGGATGGTCGGGAAGCACCATGATTTTATAATCGTCGTATTTTTCGAGGGCGGGAAGAAGTTTTCCGAGAACTTTTTCATCAATAATTTCAATTGATTTTACTTTGTTTTCAGGCTCGTTTCTGTGACCGCATTCATCGGGTGCTTCGATGTGTATGTAAACAAAATCTTTGGTTTCAAGTTCTTCTATTGCACATTCTGCCTTGCCGTCAAAGTTTGTGTCAATGTACCCTGTTGCGCCTTCTACTTCGGGTGCATCCATTCCTGCGCATTTTGCAATACCTTTAAGAAGGTCAACTGCAGAAATAATTGAGCCGTCAAGACCATACTTCTCTTTGAAATCGGGAAGTGAGGGCTTTGTACCTTCGCCCCAGAGCCAGATTGAGTTAGCAGGACGTTTGCCTTCTGCGATTCTCTTTTTATTAACAGGATGTTCCATAAGGAAGTCATAACTATCTTTCATCATACCGATAAGTTCTTTTGCGTTTTCGCTATCTGAAAGGTGTTCGCCTATAACTTTACCGGAAATATCGTGGGGAGGTGTGAGTTTGCCCAGGTCAAGGGTGCCGTTGTGCCATACAAGGCAGTGACGGTATGCAACACCGCTGTAAAAAGCGAAAATATCGTTACCGAAATGCTCCTCAACACTCTTTATGATTTCAGCAGCCTCAGCGGTTGAAATATCACCTGCACTGTAATCGACCATGGTTTTATCTTCGTAATTTTCTTCGTCAGAAAGGGTTACAAGATTACAGCGGAAAATGATGTCAGTATCAAGCATATTTACACCTATGCTTACTGCTTCAAGGGGCGAACGGCCTGTGTAACATTCTTTTGGATTGTAGCCGAGTACGCTCATATTAGCAATATCGCTACCGGGTTTTAAACCGTCTGCAACAGTTTTTACAAGGCCAACTTCACCATTTCTTGCCAATTTATCAAGCAAAGGTTTTTTAGCTGATTCCATAGGTGTTTTGCCACCTAATGCAGGGACCGGATAATCAGCCATTCCGTCATATAAAACAACAATATATTTCATAGGTTATTCCTCGTTTCTTCAAGTTATATAATAATATACAACTATTTTTTACCACTTGTCAATAATATCAAAATAAAAAACAAAATCAGTTATAAATGATAATACATACTTGAAATCTTACGGTAATTAGAGTAATATAACCTTATATTAATATTGCTTACATAAAGGAGAAATTATTATGAAATTACCTATTGCTATACAGCTTTATTCCGTTCGTGACGATATGGAAAAGGATTTTGAAGGCACCGTTAAAAAAATCAAGGAGCTCGGCTACGAAGGCGTTGAATTTGCAGGTCTTTTCGGTAAATCCGGCTCAGAAGTAAAAAAACTCTGTGATGAATTAGAACTCGTTCCCGTTTCTGCTCACGTTCCTTATTATGATATGCTCGAAAATCCCGAAGAAGTTCTTAAGGATTATCAGGATTTGGGCTGCAAATATGTTGTTGTGCCTTATCTTACAGAAGAATGCCGTCCCGGTACAGATGGTTGGGCTTCCACAGTTGAAGGTATCCGTAAAATAGGCGAAGCAGCAAAGAAAATGGGCATACAGCTTCTCTATCACAACCACGATTTTGAATTCCTTAAAATCGATGGTAAATACGCTCTTGATATTCTTTACGATACAGTTCCCGCAGACCTTCTTAAAACAGAAATCGATACTTGCTGGGTAAACGTTGGCGGTGAAGAACCTGCAGCATACGTTGAAAAATATACAGGCAGAGCACCTATTGTTCACCTCAAAGATTTCTCCGGTTCCAAGGGTAACGGTCCTCTTTACAAACTTATCGGTATTGAAGAAGAAACAGCAGAAACCGAAAGCACATTTGAGTTCAGACCCGTAGGCAGCGGCGTTCAGGATTGGAAGAAGATTATCGCTTCCGCTGAAAAAGCAGGTGCAGAATGGGTAATCGTTGAACAAGATGATCCTTCAATGGGTAAAACACCTATGGAATGTGCCGCAATGAGCATTGCATACCTTAAAACTTTATAATCTTACGCGAATAACTTGTTTTAGCTCGCTCGCAGTATCTTCATACAGCGTCGCTTTCTAAAACGGCGTTCTTCACGTAACCTTATAAAGTTTTGGTGATTGTATTTACGCGAATAACTTGTTTTAGTTCTCTCGCAGTATCTTCATACAGCGTAGCGTTCCGAAACTCCTCACACTAAAACCTAACTAAAAAAGTCCGTGCATTAGCACGGACTTTTTTGATTATTTCTTTTTAATTTTATTAAGCATTGCGTTGATTTCGAGGATTTGTTCCTTTGTGAACTTGCCGCCGAGCATTGAGAATACACGTTTAACGGTAAAACCTTTTGCCATACCGTAAACATTTTTGAGCATACCCATACTCAACTCAAAACCTGCAACTTCCATTCCGCCTTTCTTCTTGCCGTCTTTTTTGTCGCCGTCGCCTGTGGACATTGCATTTTTGAGTTTAAGAAGAATTTTAACTGCTGCGATTTTACCGCCGAATGTTGACAAAATATCGCCGATAGTGTCATTGATGGAAAATCTTCCGTCGGGAGTGTTGATTTCAAACCAGTTGATAACATCGCCTTCATCTTTCATTATATAGGCTTCGTTAGGTGTATCAACTTTTTGGATAGTTGCGGTGTCAGTAAGGTCACCTGCTTTAACTTCGAGAGTTGTTTTGCCTTCGTTTTTAACCTCGTAATAGAAGAAGGGGTATTTACCTTTCTTCTGTTTACCAAGGCTTTCGCCGTTTGCGAAAAGTTCAACTTCATCACAGTTTGAATAAACGGTAACTTTTGTTACATCTTCAACTCTGTCAATATAACGTTTGCCGCAAAGGTGTACCATAGGTACATCGGAAAGCCATGCCTGGTATGCGTAGAAGGCATCTTTTTTATACTGACGGTCAAAGGTGACAAGGCCTTTGTGATTCATACCGTTTTCGCCACCCTCTGCACGAGCATCAGCGGCAAAATCAAACATATTCCAGACGTGTGTTGCCCAAAGGTAAGGACGGTCTGCAATTTGTTTAATAAGTTCTTCGTGGTAATATGCCTGATATTCTTCTGTGTAGTCGCCCTGTACGGGTTTTGATGTGTGCCAGTTAAGTGCTTCGCAACCGTATTCGCTGATACCGATAGCGCGATTGGGATATTTTTTATGGAAAGTATCAAACCAAGGTCCGTTCATAGAGGTATCTCCGCCGTACCAACCGAAGTAGTGGTTGTATGAGAGGATATCGCTGATATGAACTACTTCTGCATCAATTGAACACATTGTAACCGCTGCAAGAGTTGTGGGGCGGGTGCTGTCCATTTCGTGACAGAGTTTGTTGAGTATTTTGTGGTTTTCTATAAGGTCGGGGTCAGCGGCACCTGCTATAGTGATTTCGTTTGATAGACCCCAGGTTACAATAGATGAGTGGTTATAGTTCTGGGCAATGAGTTCTTTCATCTGAGAAATGGTGTTTTCGCGACCGCCGGGCATATGCTTTGAGATATATGGGATTTCCGCCCAGATTACAAGACCTGTTTCGTCACAAAGGTCATAAAATTCCTGTGCGTGCTGATAGTGGGCAAGACGTATTGTTGTTGCACCAACCTCAAGAATGAGGTCAATATCCCTTTTATGGTCTTCGTATGAAAGGGCATTACCTTTTTCCGGATAATCCTGATGTCTGGAAACACCGCGCAGAGGATATTCTTTGCCGTTAAGGATGAAGCCTTTTTCGGGATCTACTTTAAATGTTCTGCAACCAAAACGTGTTGATACTGTGTCGAGAACTTCGCCATCTTTTGTGAGTTCTGCTGTAAGTGTATAAAGGTGGGGGTCTTTTCTTCCGTTCCAAAGGTGAACGTTGTTGATTGTGATAACTGCATCTGCGTTTACTGCATCGGTTTCTGTTTCCCCCACAGGGTTTTCTCCGTCAAATACAGTGAATTTGACTTTTGCACCAAAGGCATTTTTGGTGTATGCTTTAATCTTAATATCCGCATTGTCGCCCTTTACTTCGGGTGTGACCATAACACCGGGAGCACCTAAATATTCTAAATCAAAGTGAACAGACGGAACACTTACGATTTTTACACTTCTGTAAATACCGCCATAGAAAGTGAAGTCTGCATTCTGAGGGTAAACTGTTTCATTACGGGAGTTGTCAGCGGAAACGGCAAGAATATTGTTTTCTTTAATGCTATCATTCGGGATTTTTACTCTGAATCTTGAATAACCGCCGTGGTGTACTGCAAGGGAAACGCCGTTCCAGAAAACTTCTGCACTGGAGTTTACTGCATCAAATTCTATAAAATTTTCCTCACCTGTAAGTTCAGCAGCAAGGATTTCTTTACAATAAAATGCTTTGCAACGTTTGTAGTCGTTACCGCCGTCCTGACCGTCTTTTCCGTTCCATGTATGGGGGAGTGTAAGCTCTTGCCAATCAGTGGGAACGGACGAGGGTGCAGTTTTTGCGGTGTCTGAAAAATACCACTTGTTATTGATAATTTTTATTTCTCTCATAATTCACCTCAAAGTTTTTTTCTGAAATGTTTTTTGTGTATTGACGGAGTGAAAATGCAAATAAGCGGGAAAATTTCCAGTCTGCCTAAAAGCATATCAATAATAAATACTATTTTAGAAATTGCGCCATAGCTGTTGAAATTGCCGGTAGGTCCGACCTTGCCAAGACCGGGACCAATGTTATTGAATGTGGCAACAACACTTGTAAAATCAGTTACCAAATCGTTTTTATCCGCAGAAACTATTAAAAGTGAGACGGCAAAAATTAATACATAAACAATAAAGAATGCTATAGTACCCTGGAAAGTTTCGTTTGAAACTCTCTGTCCGTCAAAGGTTATAACTTTTACGCTTCGTGGATGAGTATAAGAATGTATTGTCTTTTTTGCATATTTTAAAAGAAGTAACAATCTTGAAACTTTGAAACCGCCACCTGTACTTCCTGCACAAGCACCGATGCACATTATCATTATAAGAATTGTTTTGCTGAATTCGGGCCATTTGTCAAAATCTGCGGTACTGAAACCGGTTGTTGTCATAACGGAACTTACCTGGAAAGAGGCGTGATGGAAAGCCTCAAGGATAGTATCAAAATGTCCGCGTATATTTACTGTTATTGCAATAATTGCGGTACTCATTATGCCGATATAAGCCCAGAGTTCTTCGCTTTTGAAAGCACCTTTGAAATTTTTACAAAGAATAAGGAAATAAATATTAAAGTTTATTCCGAACAATGCCATAAACACCGTAATAACCGCCTGACAGAAAGTGTTATAGCCTGCGATACTGCTATTGAGTATACCGAAACCGCCTGTACCTGCTGTACCGAAAGAAATTGTAATGCTGTCAAATACCGGCATACCTCCTATAAGGAGTAAAACTATTTCGATAACTGTCATTGCTAAATAAATGCCGTAAAGAATACGTGCGGTTTTATTTGAACGGGGAACGAGTTTGCCGACACTTGGACCGGGGCTTTCAGCACGCATTAAGTGTAAATCACCGCCACCGCCTGAAAGCGGAAGAACCGCCATAACGAAAACAAGTACGCCCATACCGCCTATCCAATGGGTGAAGCTACGCCAGAAAAGCATCGATTTTGAAAGCGCTTCAACATCTGAAAGTATACTTGCGCCGGTTGTAGTGAAACCGGAAACTGTTTCGAACAACGCGTTTAAATAACTTGGTATTTCTCGGCTTAAGTAGAATGGGAGCGCACCGAACAGACTTAAAAATATCCAGCCCAGTGCAACTATTGCCAAGCCGTCTTTGGCAAAAATTGTTTTATCTTTTGGCTTGAAATGTATAAGTATTAATCCAACTACACACAAAATTGCTATAGTTATAAGAAAACTTATCAGTACGGATTCATTGTATATGAGTGCTACTGAAACAGGCAAAAGAAGAAGTCCCGCCTCGCACAAAAGCAATAAACCCAGTACGTATGTTATCATCCGTTTATTCATATTCCATAAACCCTTTTGAAAAAAATATATTACTGTTGAAGAATATCATCGAGGCTTGTGAGTCTTTCGGTTGAAGTTACAACTACAACAGAGTCGCCCGGTTTGAGAATGTCGGAACCGCTGGGGATTATAACTTCGCTACCTCTTGTAATTGATCCGATGAGTATATTCGGACGCAAAGTCAATTCCTGAAGTGTACGATTTATAAGTTGACTTTCAGCGGAAACCTGGAATTCAATAGCTTCAACTTTATTATTGATGATTCGGGTGAGCTTTTCAACGCCACTTACACCGCTATGGGAGGCTTTTGAACGAACATGCTTTAAAATAATACTTGCGGTTGTGAACTTGGGATAAACCACGCTGTCTATATTTAGAGTACGTATAACTTCTCGGAAAAGTGTGTGGTTGACCTTGGTAATAGTTTTTATTTCATCATTTACACTTTTTGCGAAAAGTGAAAGGACTATATTTTCTTCATCTATACCTGTAAGGCAACAGAATGCATCCGCTTTTTTCAAACCTTCTTCAAGAAGTAATGAACGGTTTGTGCCGTCACCGTGAACAACATTTATGTTCGGAAGGGTGTAACTGAGGTTAAGTGCGGTATCAAGGTCTTTTTCAATTATCGTTGCGTTTACGTTAAGGTGGTTTAAGGATTTTGCAAGATATACGGCAATTTTACCGCCACCTATAATCATAATGTTTTTTATGTGGTGGCTTCGAAATCCTATCTGTTTGAAAAATTCAGGTGCAGTTTTTACGGGTGTCAGGACTGCTACGGTATCGTTTTCTTTAATAACGAAATCACCTGTGGGTATAAAAACTTCGTCACCGCGTTCAATGGCGCATACAAGAGCTGTTGTTTTTATTCTTGAGAATGAATCTTTTATGGCTTTATCGCAAAGATTACATTTTTTGTTGGCAACAAAACTTAAAAGCTCAACTTTGCCGTGACCGAAAATATCAACATTTCGTGCAGTAGGGAATTTTAAAATTCGTTGTATTTCTGCCGCCGCTTCCTTTTCAGGGTTTACTGCCATTGTAAGACCTAAGCTATCTTTAATAAGGCGAAGGTCATTATTGTATTCAGGATTTCTTACTCGGGCTATGGTGCTGCCGGCACCTAACTGCTTGGCAAGTAAACAACTTAAAATATTAAGTTCATCGCTGCCTGTTAGGGCAATAAGTAAATCACATTCACTGATTCCGGCATCTGTAAGAGTTTTGGAAACAGCACCGTTACCTATAACGCCGATAACATCAATATCCTGTAAAGTATCGTTTATAACATCTTCGTCGGTGTCGATAATTGTAACATCATGCATTTCCTGCGAAAGTTGCTCTGCAACGGTATAACCAACTTTACCTATTCCTACAACGATTATGTTCAAAACACATCAGCCTTTCGATAATAATAAACATTATAATTCAAGATACATTATATATTATTGTTGTTTATAAAGCAATAAAAACCACTTGCAAATCTGAACAAAAGTAGTTGTTAAATTTAGTTTATCTTTATCAAAATTACAGCGATAAATGATTTGAAAAATAACCGGTTTTGTGGTACCATTAAGTTGACATTGTTTTTGAGTTCTGTTGTTCGTTTGCGAGGTGTTATGGTGAGAAAAAATTGTAATGTTGTGTTGTTGGTTTTTGTAACGCTTGTTGCATTGTTCTGTACTGTTCCCACTGCAGGAGCTTACATGAAAAATGATACATATATACCGATACCGCAAAATGTTAAAACCGTAAATCTTGACGGAAGTGTATTGATTACCTGGGACGGATTTAATAATATTGACGGATATGTTATATATCGCCGTGAAGGTAACGTAAATAAAAAGATTGCACGTATTACCAACGGTAACAAAAAAATGTACGTAGATAAAACTGTTGTCAGCGGTGGTAAATACAATTACACTGTTCTGGCATATAAAAAGAAAGCTGA
The DNA here is from genome assembly GCA_045578985.1 of Acutalibacteraceae bacterium. Lineage (GTDB taxonomy): Bacteria > Bacillota > Clostridia > Oscillospirales > Acutalibacteraceae > DTU089. The sequence goes on from JAZNLH010000016.1 coordinate 31,530, forward strand.
AAGTGCTGAAAGTAAATACAGCAGGACGATATACCTTGAAACACCTGATGTTTCATCAATGACAGTTGTTAATGGCGGGATTCTGGTGGATTGGAATGAAGTAAAGGGTGCTCAGAGTTATACTGTATACAGAAATGAAGGAAGAAAGAATACAGTTGTTGCACGAATCAACAATGCATCGGTTACATCATATAAAGACACCAGTGTTTTACAAGGAATAAAATACAAATATACAGTTGTTGCGCATAACACCGGTTATAAAAGTGCATTTGAATACAAAACTGCACCCATTTATGTTTCAACACCTAAACTGAAAAGTGCTGTGAATGCAAACGGCTATATTACTGTTTCATGGAATCATGTATTTAAAGCTGATACATATAAGGTATACAAAAAAACGAATAATTCTGATTGGGTTTTACTTGCCACAGTGGATGCGGAAAATAATTATTTGCAAGATAAGGCTGTTGATAACGGTAAAGTATACACTTATACAATAAGGGCTGTAAATAATGGTAACTTAAGCGGTTTCGATGGATATGGCGTGAAAAGTGAATATGTAAGTGTTCCGTCCAACATTAAGGTTTTTAATCGTGCTGATAAACTTTGTGTGAGTTGGAATCCTGTAGAAAAAGCAACAAAATACTTTGTATACAGAAAAGATACCCAAAATACAGGTTGGAAACTTATCGGCAAAACGAACAATGCTACTTATGAAGACAGTACAGTACAAAATGGCGTGGTTTATACATATACTGTAAGAGCTGAAGGTAGTAACAACGGTTTCAGTTGGTTTTTACCCGGTACCGGTTTAACTGCACTCAAGGCTCCGATGCTTAATATTAATTGCACTCCGGATGGCGTTTTGTTGAATTGGTCAAAAATGTCGACCGCAACAGGTTATTTAGTTTACAGAAAAGGGCAGAACGAAAAAAACTGGACTTGCATTCGCGCTATAAGCGGTAACAATGCCACAAGTATAGCAGACAACAATGTTTTTCAAGGTGAAAAATACACTTATACAGTAAAACAGGTTAAAGGCAAAATATCCGGAAGCTATAATATTGATGGTGTATCTACAAAATTCTATCCCGGACCTATGCTTGTTGCAAGATATTCGCCGGAAGGTGTTTTGTTGACGTGGAGTAAGGCTCCTGTAGGGTTGGGATACGAAATTGAGCGTATGACTGAAACAGATAAAAAATGGACAAAGTGTGCAATAGTTAGCGGAATATCTTCTGTTAAATATAATGATAGGGGAGCAACTTACGGTCAAAAGAATTATTACAGAATAAGTGTGACAGGTTCTAATCTGATATCGTATTCAACATCAATTTATGGAATCGACCCTAACAAGCCGGCTGTTGCACTTACATACGATGATGGTCCGTATACACCGGTTACAAACAGGATTCTTGATGTATTGGAAAAATACGATTCAAGGGCAACGTTTTTTGTTGTAGGCTCCAGAGTTAATACTTATGCAGATTGTATAAGGCGCGAAGCGGCTCTTGGATGCGAAATAGCAAACCATACCTATAATCACACAATTCTAACATCTGCAAAAAATGATGTTATAAAAAGTGAAATTCAACGAACAAATGATGCGGTGAAAAAAATTACAGGAAAAGCACCGACCATAGTAAGGGCACCCGGTGGCTCTGTTAATTCAAGAGTAAAAAGCATTGTGGGTTATCCACTTGTGAATTGGTCGGTGGATACTTTGGATTGGAAAAATTCTTCGGGTGTCGTGTCGATAGTGAAAAACAATGTAAAAGATGGATCCATAGTTTTAATGCACGATCTTTACGGCACAACTGCAGCTGCAACCGAGGTTCTTGTTCCGTGGCTGGTAAATCAAGGTTATCAGCTTGTTACCGTTACCGAGCTTATGGAATTAAAGGGCATTTATATGGAACCGGGAAAATTTTATACACAGGCATATTAGTTTAAAGCCTCCGTATCGTTAAGATACAGAGGCTTTTTTTAGTATATTTCTGCAGATTTTCTTAATGCTTCTACGGAGAAAGAGGGGATTCTGCCGAGTCCGTCGGGTCCTATGTTTAAAAGATAGTTAATGCCCAAAGAATTCAGCTTTTTTCTTCGTGAAACTATTTCTTCAGGGGTAATCCAGTTTTGGTCATAATACTTGTATCCCCAGGAGCTGTTAAGTGTTCCTGCTGTTTCATATAATCCGTAAGGGGAGTATTTAAAACCATCAAGGCTGTTGGGGTCGGTGTTTTCGGTTTCACAAAATTCAGAGGGATATTCATTATCGCCTAAAGAAACATAGTCATATGCTCCGTTACCGATTCGGGAGTTTATAAGGCAGTCGGGCTGATACTCTTTAACAAGTGCGTTAAGTTCAAGACTTTGCTCTTTTGTTATTGTGTGGGGAACATCAAACCACATAAGGCATAAATCGCCGTAGTTTGTGAGAATTTCTTTCACCTGAGGTTTGATTTTTTCTTCAAAACAGATTGAAAAATCTTTTTCTTCTCTGTTGGGGTAGTCCCAATTATTATCCCAGGATGTGCCTGAGCAACCGCAGAAATTATCGTAACCGCCACCGTGAGGGTGGTGCCAGTCCAGCTCCTGTGAATAATAAAGACCGAATTTTAATCCATACTTATAACAACTTTCTGCAAGTTCACCCACAACATCGCGACCGAATGGCGTACCGTCCACAATGTTATATTTATCGGCATAGGATTTGAACATGGCAAAACCATCGTGGTGCTTGGATGTGAAAACAAAGTATTTCATTCCGCAATCCTTTGCAAGACGTATCCATTCATCAGCGTTGAAATAAATAGGGTTAAAAATCTTTGTAAGATGTTCGTATTCTGCGTTGGGTATTGGCATATTACTCTGTATCCATTCCGCATAATCGAGAACTCTGCGACCTTTCCATTCGCCGCCTAAGAGAGAGTAAAGTCCCCAGTGAGCCATCATACCGTATTCCGCTTCTTTGAACCATTGTCTGTTATCCATAACCTACACTCCATTCGGTTGTTATTGAGTGCATTATAACAGAAACACGAAGAAAATGCAAAATTATGATTTCTTATAATTGCTACTTTTAAATTTCGGGGCAAAGCCGATTGTATAGTTTCGTGTCGGAGGATAAAACGAATATCAGCGAAGCCTATCTCTCATGCAAATATCTGATTTGACGGTGGGTGGTGCCATGAAATTTATTTTATAAAAATTCAAATTTTATTACTAATAATAAAAAACCACTTGATTTTACTTGTAAGATGGGTTATAATTCTATCTGCATTTATCGAGATGTGGCTCAATTTGGGGACGTTTCCGAGCGCCGCCGGTGGCGGATGCAGCGAGGAATAAGGAGTGGCGCAACAAGGAGTATTGCGAAGTGAACAACGAGCAAGACGACTATGTTGCAACAGGAAGAGCGCTACGTTCGTTTCGAACGTGTTTGGGAAAATTTTCTGAAACGAAAAAATAATAATATCGAGATGTGGCTCAATTTGGTAGAGCGCTACGTTCGGGAAAACGCAGTCCGGACGGTTCGAGCCAAAAACAACAACCGCCATAAGCCTTGATACACTTGGGATTTAAGCATTTCAATTTTTGGTGAAAATCACTCAAAAAAGAGAAATGACCACATAACATCCCACAAACAGAAAAACAAAAAATTAAATAAAATCACACATCGGGGTGTGGCTCAGTTTGGTCGAGTGCGACCTTCGGGACGAAGATTTTTTCGCAAGAAAAAACGTCCAACTAACAATTTAATATCTATTTCGGGGTGTGGCTCAGTTTGGTAGAGCGCTTCGTTCGGGACGAAGAAGTCGGGTGTTCGAATCACCTCACTCCGACCACGGAAGAACAGATAGCATCAGTTATCTGTTCTTTTCTTTTATTGCTTTAGCTGTTGATTGGTGATATAATCAACTCGACAAATAAGAATTTGTTAAACTGGAATCAACTTTTGTTGTAATTTCATTATACTTAAAAAATGAATTGAAGATATATGCTTGTTCAAAAAATTATCAGTTTCTTTTTGGCTGTTGTTACATTTTTTCGCTATGGTTTTTACCTTTCAGAAGCCTTTGAAGGAAACGGATTACGAAATTTCAACACAAGAGGTGGTATGTGATATGGATAAATATGTAGGTATTCATTCTGAAATCAAGGATTGCGGCGGTGTACCTACTCTTTATATCAACGGCAAACCGCACGCTGCCGTAGCATATATGACTTATCTGGAACAGTTTAATAAATATGACGACTTTGTGGCTGCAGGTTATGTATTCTTTTCTGTTCCCGTTCTTTTTTCAGGCAGATGGATAAGCACAACAGACGGACTGACCCCATACAAAAAAGGTGTTTTTGACATAAAGGGGGCTCCTGTTTTTTCGTTGTTTGACGAGGCTATCGAGAAAATTCTTGAAGCTTGCCCCGAAGCTTACATAATCCCGAGAGTAAATATAAGTATGCCTGTCTGGTGGGAACAAGAAAACCCCGATGAACTGAACATGAAAGACGGTGTTCCTTGCAGAGAATCCTTCTTTTCTCAGAAATGGCGTGATGATGCATCTCGATTTTTGCGCGAATTCACTCAATATGCAAATTCCTGCAAATATGCCTCGCATATCGTGGGTTATCAGATAGCAGGCGGACAAACAGAAGAATGGTTTCACTTTGATATGAACGGCGGCTATGGTGAATGCGCAAAGTCGGCTTTCAAGGCATTTCTTGCAGAATATTATCCCGAAGTTGAGTACAAAGGTTTGCCCGATTTAACCTTGCTCGATAAAAAAAACAATTATTTCAACGACGAGTATCTTACACGGTATATAGAATTCGCAAACTTCAAGATTGCAGAAGCCATAAGTCACTTTGCTCAGATTGTCAAAGAAGAAACAGGTGACAACGTTGTTGTAGGCACGTTTTACGGTTATACACTTGAGGTAACCAACTCCCTGCTGGGCAATCACGCACTCAATTATATATTGAAAGACAAAAACATCGACTTCATCTGTTCGCCAAATTCATATATCGGCATCCGCTCTCCCGAAATGGATTGGACAGAAATGTATCCTGCCGATTCCGTTCGTCTGCACAGAAAGATGTGCTTTCAGGAATGCGATATAAGAACGCATTTGACCGTACCTCTTTCTCAGAAAGACCCTTCAACCGACCCGTACGGACTTCTTTCTGCTCCCATATGGCAGCCGAGAGAATCAAAATATCAGGCTGTAAACGAAATCCGAAAATCCTTTGCACGCCAGCTTATAAAAGGCAATGCCCTTTGGTGGTTCGATATGTGGGGCGGTTGGTACGCAGATGATGATATCATGAACGAAATGGTGACTTATAAAAGTATTTATGAGCAAAGCTTAACCTATGCTGACAGAAGTTCAAATGCTGAAGTTGCGGTATTCGTTGATGAAAGTGCATATAAATATCTCACTAACTGCTCGTTACGCAACATCTTCCACACCCAGCGAAAAGAGCTCGGTCTTATAGGCACGCCGTATGATATATATGACGTTTATGATTTTGATGAGGTTTACCAAAATTATAAGGCGGTTATTTTGTTATCAAGTGCAAAGACAACTTATATGGAAAATGCCCGTAACCTTTGCAAAACGGACAACGTTCCCTACATTATGACCTCGGGTTTGAAAGAAAAATTCACGGTAAGCGAGCTGAGAACTTTCTGCGAAACAAGCGGAGTTCATATTTACTGTGAAACCGATGACATTATTTATGTGAACGAAAACTATATTTGTATTTATGCCGTAACCGCCGGTAAAAAAATAATTTATCTCGGCAAGGAAAGAAATATCAGCGAGTTACTCGGTGGCACTTATCAAGGTACTGCAGCCATCGTTACCATTGAGATGCAAAAGGGAGAAACAAAACTTTTCAGGCTTGAATGATTTTGCAGCGTGATATGGATTAAACTTAAAGCGAATCATATATTGAATTCCGTTGCAATAACGACAACCGGAAATATCCGTCGGTTAATAATTGGAACGTGAAAAGATTTTATTAAAGAAGCAGATAAATTCCAAATTGACGAGGTAAAAGAAGTGGAAATAGTAATACGCAAATATGAAGAAAAAGATTTGTGTGCGATGATAGAAATCTGGAATGAAATCGTTGAGGAGGGAAATGCCTTTCCCCAAGAAGAATTCCTGACTCTCGAAAGCGGTGCTGACTTTTTTGCAGAGCAAACCTATACGGGTGTTGCAGTTGATACTGGAACAGAAAAAATATACGGACTATATATTTTACATCCGAATAATATCGGAAGATGCGGTCATATCTGTAATGCAAGCTATGCAGTGAGTTCTCATAGCAGAGGATTACACATAGGAGAAAAGCTGGTATTGGATTGCATTGAAAAAGGGCGTGAGCACGGATTTTCTGTTTTGCAATTTAATGCAGTTGTTGCAACAAATACACATGCAAGACATTTATATGAGCGTCTCGGATTCACTCAATTAGGAACAATACCAAAAGGCTTTCGTATGAAAGACGGATACTATGAAGATATTTGTCCGTATTATAGAGCTTTATAAATTCCAATTTTTTTAACTAAAAACACAAGGAGCTGACTTTTTTTGTCAGCTCTTTTCTTTGAATTGTGCAGTAAAATTTTTTACATTTGAAATTGTGTTTGGTATATGTTGATTTTCATATTAACTATTCAAAGTTGACATATTAAGTGCGTTATGTTAATATAATATTGCAAATCTGAATAGTTATTTTCAGGAGGAGTTATGAAGATTACGCAATTTGACAGTGAAAAAGCAATTTTACAAGAATTTGGAAATCGTATAAAACAATATAGAGTATCCTTGAATATTACACAGCAACAGCTTGCTGAGCGTTGTGGCGTTTCAGTAACTACATTAATGCGTATAGAAAATGGTGATGATACAAAGTGGTCTGCCATAATTAAAATTTTATCGGAGTTCAATTTATTGGATAACCTTAATATTCTGATTCCCGAACCTCAACCTGATTACAAAGCGATGTTTGAAGAAAAAGCAATCAGAAAACGCGCAAGACCTGACAAGAAAACTTCAAACGATACTTGGGTCTGGGGAGAAGACAGGGAGGATGATGAGGATTGAAAAAAGTAAATACTGTTCGTGTTAAAATGTGGGGTACTACTGTAGGTTATCTTCATCAGGAGGATAATGGTTTAGTAGGGTTTCAGTATGATGATGAGTTTTTGAAGAGTAATATCGAAATTTCACCTGTTACAATGCCGTTATCAAACGTTACCTATTCTTTCCGTAGCTTGCCGGAACAAACCTTTTACGGACTTCCGGGTATGGTTGCAGATTCGCTTCCTGACAGATTCGGTAACATTGTTATCAACAGATATTTAGAAAGTCAGGGAAGAGAGCCTGATAGCTTATCTGTTATAGAAAGGCTTTGTTACACAGGCAAAAGAGGTATGGGTGCATTGGAATATGAGCCTTCCCAGGAAATCGGAGCTATAGATGAGCCTGTTGACCTTGATGCTTTAACAAAGCTTGCTTCTGAAATACTTTCTGAAAAAGAGAATATTAATATTGAAGAAAATGATCGTCTTATGTCTCAGTTGATGGAATGCAGTTCTTCTGTTGGCGGAGCAAGAGCCAAGACTCTTATAGCCTGGAATCCTGAAACAAACGATATCCGTTCAGGTCAGATTGAAGCAGGTAAAGGCTATGAATATTGGTTATTAAAATTTGATGATATTAAAAACAACAGGGATAAAGACACTCGTCCTGATGATAGTGAATATACTAAGATTGAATATGCATATTATCTCATGGCTGTTGAAGCAGGTATAGAAATGAGTGAATGTAAGCTTTACAAAGAAAACGGAAAAGCTCATTTTATGACAAGGCGCTTTGACAGAACAGGTAAAAACGGCAGGAAGCTGCACATGCAAACGCTTTGCGCTTTAGCTCATATGGACTTTAATTCACCAATGATTTATTCCTACGAGGATGCTTTTTCTGTAATGAAGAAGCTTAAGCTTCCTTATAGCGACTACATTCAATTGTTCAAACGAATGGTTTTCAATGAATATGCAAAAAACTATGATGACCATACCAAAAACATATCCTTCCTTATGGATAAAAAAGGCGTCTGGTCTTTATCACCTGCCTATGATGTAACCTTTGCATACAGAAAAGACAGTCAATGGGTTAAGGCTCATCAGATGCTTATTAACGGAAAGGCTGACAACATAACAAAAGATGATATGTTAACGGTTGCCGAAAAGGTAGGTATTAAAAAATCTGATGCAGAAAAAAGTATTGAGCAAGTAAAAAATGCTGTTTCAAAATGGGAATTCTTTGCAAGGCAAACGGAAATTTCAGAAAGAAATATTGAGAGAATAAAAACAATTTTAGGTTTGTAATTTTAAAGTTGTACACCTGCCGTTTGGCAGGTGTATTTCTTTGTATTATGCAGTAAAGTTTTTTACATGTATGTAACTGTGGAAATGTGGCGGAAGGTATGGTATAATGGGATTAATAAATAGAAACTAACGAGGAGATAGTTAAATGTTTGCCCGTGTTTTTTATAAAAATAATAACATGTATTTTAAGTCCATCATATATGCAACGATTGGAACAGGTTGGTCTCTGCAGTATATTGTGCTGAACCCAATTACAAATAATTTTGAACTCGTTGACTATTTGGATAAAGATTTTACTCCAGCTAAACCACTTGTCGAGATTATTCAATCAGACAGTTCTGATTTTAAGTTTTATGAAGGCTATGCATTGCTGAAATATAAACATTATTGCAAAGAAAATAAAATTCGGGCTGAAGATATTTCGCAAATGATTGGATATCCCGATGTATGCGAGAACTTATCTTTTCTTGATGATATTTTTGAAAATGGATTTGTTTCTGTTAATATGTATCCTATTTCTGTTCGGAATTTGAGTGACGAAAATGAATGGAATTATATTTTCACTCAGGATGATGCAGATGATTTTATGAAAAAGTTTGTTGGATTTCACGATAGCACACTTGAAAAAATAAGTTACATAGAATCTAATACGTCGACCTCAGCAATAGCAACATTTGATAATAGTGGGTGGTTTGGAATTGTTGAGTTGTGCTTTGAAGGAATACAAATGTTAAAAATTATGCCTGCACCAGAAAACTACACAAGAGAAATCCACGAGGGCTGTTTGATTGTTGAAAATGAAAGTGTATTCTGGGCTGATGATTATTTGGAGAAGCCTGATACTTCATATGACTGCAGTATAATCAAAGCGTTAAATCTTAAGTGGAGGAAAGTTTAAATAAATACCTTTGGATTAAAATTCCAATTTATAGATACAAGTAGATAATAGCGTGAAGAACAGGAGGAGAAGCAATGGCAAAATTAGAGCAGGTTCTTAATAGCGATTTTGGACAGATTTTAAAGACGATAGAGAACGGAATATTGAATGGCAGTATGTCGGCATCTCTTGAAGATTCAAGTGATATGTTTGATGGTGATGCAAGATGCAGTGTTCGTGTTTTTGAGAGATACAGTTATGCTGGTGGTAACCGTGTGAGTATGAATGTTACATTGTTTCAGAATGGTAACGGTCCCATTTTCCTTTCTGCTATTACATCGGGCGGAAGTCAGGCGATGTTATTCAAGGTGAATACCCTGGGTGAAGAGGCATTCCTTGATAAATTGAGAGAATTGTTATGATTGAATCAGTTTATAGGTTTTTAAGCCATTATATTGATTAAATCTTTGTTTTATGTTAAACTGTTTATACTATTTTTGTGAGGTGGTGTTTATATGTCAATTGATAAAGCTCTTGAATTTGCTGTTGCTTCTGTTGAAATGGAAGGCTACAAAGCAGATGAACAGTGTCTTGAATGGTCAAAAAAAGCTCTAAATGGTGAAATATCAACTGAACAATATATTCAACTAGTTTTACAAAAAGCAGGTGTTAATTCATAATGGCTTATTCTATTGATTCAATACCTGATAATTGTTACGAAGGTACATCCTGTCTTATAAATAAACTTAATATCCGTGACGAAGAAAAGTTGAATTTTGTTGAATCACAAATAACCATTCATAAAACCGCTGAATTAGCAAATGCACAGGATTTCGGGAATTTTGATTTTTCTCATTACAAAGCGATTCATAAATATTTATTTAATGAGCTTTATGAATGGGCTGGCGAAATTCGTGCAGTTAATATGTCAAAAAAAGGTACAAACTTTGTTGATGTGAGTGAAATTGAATCTGTTGCAAGTGCTTGTTTTAAAAGATTGCAAGATAAAAATTATTTCAAAAATCAAGAGTTTGATGATTTTGTTGAGGATATAGTTGATTTTTATTGCATTACAAATATGCTTCACCCGTTTCGTGAAGGTAACGGCAGAACGCAACGAATTTTTATATCACAGTTGATTCAGTTTAATGGTTACTCAATAGACTTTGATAAGATAGATACTGATGAATTAATGATGGCAACCATTCAAGCTGCCAATGGCATTGATGATAATTTAAAGAGAATTTTTAAGAACGCTATTACAAATTAAAATTATAGAATTAACGAGCAGGCTTCGGTCTGCTCTTTTCTTTGAATTATGCAGTAAAGTTTTTTACATGTATGTAATTGTGGAAATGTTGTGGAAGGTATGGTATAATGGGTTTGATGAATTCAAATTTGTAGATGTAAACAAATATTTGCATAAAAAACAGGAGGTATTTCAATGCAAGCTATCGTTAAATTTTTCGTTACGATTTTCACAAGTGTTTCAATTTTTTGTTCAAATCTGTTGTTTCCTGCAACGGTTTATCCCGAGAGCGAGAGCTTTGATTTTTCATATCTTGAATATCCCGATGAGGCAATAATTCCTCTTGAAGAGGCAGGGCTTACCGAGCAGGAGCTTGTGGGCAGAGCTTCGGCTCAGCTGCCTGAATATGTGCAGTCCGGCGGATATGACGATATAAACGGTATAACAATATCGCCTTATTACACGGCAAAGGTTAGCGGAGAGGAAATTCCTGTTTATGCTTCGGTGGTTTTCATACGCGTTGACGATACGGGTACGCTACACTCCTTCTCCGAAATTTATGTTGATTCAAGCGAAGATTTTTCATTCAACATTGAGATAACGGGTGCTGATGTTGAGCTTGAAAATGCCATTGTGTTACCTGAATCACACGGTGTAAAGGCGCAGTGTAAAGACAACACCGTAACCGCATCAATCAATAAAACAGGAATCTATACTTTCCTTTTTAACAATGCAAATCAATATTACGGCTACACATTAATGGTTCGAGAAAAGGTTGATGAGGATAAAGAAATTGCAGAATACATAGAGAAATACGGAGAAGATAATGTCTGGGTTCTTGATAAAGGTGTGTATCAGTATGACTATGTTAACCTTGTTGCACACAAAGATCTGGTGATTTATCTTCGCGAAGGCGCTTATGTGATTGCAAACCATCTTTATGATATTGAATGCGCTGAGGATGAAGACAAATATTTGGAGCCTACTGCACCGGGAGATAACTCTATAGGACTTACAAGGTATCCGTTTATAAATTTTTATAACTGCAACAACATAACTCTTGCAGGTAGGGGTGTAATAGATATGACCCGACTTGACAGACGAGAGAGAAGAGGTGTTGTTTTTACCAACTGTAATAATGTAAATGTCAGTGGAGTAAAAATCATAAACTCGCCCGAATGGTCATTTATCTCCTATTGTTGCACCGATGTCAGTATTGACAATATAGATATCATAGGTAATCGTGGTAACTGCGATGGCTTTGCCATCTGCAACAGCCACAATGTAACCGTTGATAACTGCTTTGCAAGAGTGGCGGATGACACCTTCGAGGTAAAGGCTCTCGGCGGTACAATGGATAGCAAAAATATCACATTCACAGACTGCATTGCCTGGGGTGGGTATGCAAGGTGCTTCGGCATCACGGGTGAAGTCAACAAGAAAATTTCCGACATAGCTTTCCGTGACTGTGCTGTAATTTACCGTGACGGTGTATGGGATAATGACAGAATCGGCTCTCTCGTTGTTGTAGCAGAACAGACCGAAGGCGGTATCGACGGAGTTGTTTTTGAAAATATTGAAATATTCCGTGACGAAGGCAGACCGATTCTTGTGAAGATTTATGATGAACAAGCGGAGAATTTTGAGATTAAAAACGTTGTATTCAGAAACGTTTCTTACACTTCATATATGAAACCGAAAATCGCAGGTACTGACAGCAAAACAAATACAGTTCAAGTTGAACTTGACGGTATAACCGTTCACGGAAATAAGCAGCGATTTCCGAAAACAAGGTTCAAAATCGGCAAGTATTGTGAAGTAACTTCTAAATAATTTATGAGGTGGGTTTGGATTTATAAACCATAAGTAATCAGACAAAATTATTTGAAATTCAAATAGACAAATGAGAATTTGTAGGATGGAAAATAGTGTTGCGGCTATTTATGCCTGCCTTCGAAGGCGGGGGGACCGTCTTTGATAAATTGCTAATGTTGGATTAAGTGTTAAGCGAGCCTATCATCAAAAATACCAATATAGTTTGGCGGAACGGTGGGTGGTTCTCGATGTCGCAGACATCGTTTGCCGTAGGCAAAAGGTTTTACCTGTGGTAAAAATGTTGCTTCGCAACAAAGAACCTTCCGTCTTTTGACATATAAGTATGTCAAAATCC
>JAZNLH010000017.1:0-92373 GCA_045578985.1 Acutalibacteraceae bacterium
AAAATAAAATTTACTTGACTTTTAAAAGCATATTGTATATAATGACCTTTGCAACTAAATGGACGTTTAGCTCAGCTGGTAGAGCACCCGCTTGACGTGCGGGCGGTCGAGGGTTCGAGTCCCCCAGCGTCCACCAGGAAAAAAGTCACTTTTGTCTACCGACAAAGGTGACTTTTTTCAATGATATCCGTTCCTTGGCACGAACGGGTGATATATCTTCGATATGATATCGCACTTCGTGCGATGATATATGCCAAAGGCATATAAAGGAACGGATATTATATCATGCTTGCGCAGCAAGTATATCATACGGCAACGCCGTATATCATATCGCGTCAGCGATATATCATTGAAAAACGCAATTTTTATGATATAATATCGTTGAAAGAAGGTGCTTGTATGTCTGAAAACAGTTGCTATACATATTTCAGAATTACCGGTAATTTTGATCCAGATCTTATTACGGAACGATTGGGTCTGGTTTCTGAGAAATACTGGAAAATTGGAGATAAACGCCGCAACGGGACATTGTATGATTTTGCATCGTGGGAAATCGGTCGGTGTGAGCAATATGATGTGCTGGTAGAAAATCAAATGCATACAACTATTGCTCCTCTCTTGGATAAAATTGATACCCTTAATGAAATCAAAAACGAATTCGATGTTGACTATACATTAGAGATTGTTCCTACTGTTTATACTTCCAATTCGAGTCCGTGCCTTGCACCATCACTAAAAGTCATTGATTTTTGTCACGCAACAAGAACAGAAATTGACATTGATTTGTATGTGATGGATCAAGAGTAATTACATTACTTTTAGTCGTTCTTACCCCTACTTTTACTACTTTTAGTCGCTCTTACGCAACAAAAAAGTACCTTTTGTCTACCAGACAAAAGGGACTTTTTTGAGTGATGCGTTCCTTGCGGAACGGGTGATATATCTTCGATATGATATCGCTCTGTGAGCGATGATATATGCCTTCGGCATATGAATGGAACGGATATTATATCATGCTTGCGAAGCAAGTATATCATATCGCGTCAGCGATGCATCATTGAAATATCCTTGAATTTATGATATGATCATCTAAACAAATAAGAGTTCATTTCAAATACAATAATTTTTATCACCGCAAATAATATCAGGGAGGTTCGTATGAGAATTTTACAGACAATTATCTCTTATCTTGCAATAGCGGCGGCTTTTGTTTCTTCACTTTTTCCGTCGGGTGATTCGGCAATGATACCCTATACAAATGATTACAAAATTCCCGACAGTATTCCCGAATACAAAGTGATTTCTACGGTCGAAAAAACCGATTGGACTGCCAAATGGATTTGGGATAAGGAAAACCTCACGGAAGAAAATGTCTGGATGTGCTTTAATAAAAAGGTCACTCTTGAAAGAAAGCCTGAAGAACTTATTGCTAACATATCAGCCGACTCGAAATATTGGCTTTACATAAACGGAGAAACCGTTGTTTTTGAGGGAAGTGTGAAACGCGGTCCTGATAAAAATAGTGGCTATTATGACAGTATAGATATTGCGCCACATCTCAAAGCTGGTGAAAACTCAATTTGTGCTTTGGTGTGGTTCTGGGATAATGAGACAAGTTATTCCTATAGTAGTAGTGGACAGGGAGGGTTCCTTTTTGAAGCTAAAAGCAAGGATTTAACCATAATTTCCGACAGAAGCTGGAAGGTAAAAAGAAACAGCGCTTTCGTTGACAGTTCTCTTTATCCGCCTAACTACAGACTTCCCGAATACAGTATTTATTTCGATGGAAGGAAAGATATGGGCGATTGGTTAAATGAAAATTATGATGTTTCTTCTTGGGAAAATGCAACCGAATATGCCGTCGGTGGCGAGGGGGCTTACGGCAAACTACTTCCGAGAGGAATACCTTTTTTGAAGGATTACGGTCTTAAAGATTATGAGAATTCGAATATTCACGAAAATTATACCGTAAGTAAGCTTTTCGGTGAAAAAATCACCGTGGATATTCCCTATAATGCACAGATTACACACTATCTTAAAATCATAGCACCTAAAGGCAAAAAGATTCGCATAACAACGGAAAATACATTAATCGGCGCAGTTTCGACTACCTATATAACTAAAGAGGGAGAGCAGGAGTTTGAGGCTTTAGGCTGGTTTAACGGAGAGCATATTACTTATAAAATACCGAAAGGCGTTACAGTTGTTTCTCTCAAGTACCGGGAAACGGGATATGACAGCTCATTCTGCGGCGACTTCAAGTGCGATGATGAATTTATGAATTCTCTGTGGCAAAAATCTCTGCGTACTCTATATGTTACCATGCGTGACAATTTTATGGATTGTCCTGACAGAGAAAGAGCCCAATGGTGGGGCGATGTTACAAGTGAAATGATCATGACAATGTACTCTATGGACAGTAATTCCTACCTGCTGTATCAAAAGGGTGTGGAGGCAATGCTTTCTCACGTTGACGACACAAAAGTGCTTCAGACTGTTGTGCCTATAAGCGGTGACTATTTTGAGCTTCCCGTTCAGCAACTTGCAGGAATCGTAGGTTTTCTCACTTACTATGAATATACCGGCGACAAGGCTTTTATTGAAAAGGTTTATGATGCATCCCTTGACTACCTGAAACTTTGGGAGATCGGTGAAAATAATCTTGTGGTTCATCGCGGTGGCTCATGGGATTGGGCTGACTGGGGCAACAAAGCCGATATGACAGCTATCGAAAATGCTTGGGTTTACTATGCTCTTTCTGCCACAGAGGAAATGGCGGAGCTCTTAGGAAAAGACGAGGACATCTCATTTATTACCGAAAGAAAAGATACTATCTCAAAGGGTTATAAGACTCTTTGGACAGAAGAAGGTTTCAAAAGTCAAGACGTGAAAAAACCTGATGACAGAGCCAATGCCCTTGCAGTTTTGTCGGGACTTGCAGAAAAAGAACAGTATGATATTATTACAAATGTACTCACAACCACTAAAAATTCAAGCCCGTATATGGAATACTATGTTCTTGAAGCTCTTTGTAAAATGGGAGAATATGAAGATGCAAGAGATAGAATTAAGGACAGGTATGACGGTATGATGAGCGAGGATTACTCTACTCTCTGGGAATTCTGGGACTCCTGGCGAGGAACTAAGAATCATGCATGGAGCGGTGGACCTCTTGTTATTATGAGTAAGCATTTTGCAGGTATCACTCCACTTGAAGCTGGCTATGAAAAGGTTAAAATCAACCCTCAATACACTCTGTCCGACAGCATGAATTGTACCGTTCCGAGCGTAAAAGGGATAATCACTCTGGATTATGAAAAGACTTCGGGCGATTATATTATTAACCTTACCCTCCCACAAAGTATGAACGCTGTTTTATATGTGCCTACCGGAGCTGTAGTAAATATCAATTCAGAGCCTTTTTACCAAAACGGTGAGTATGTAAACGGTGATAAAATCGGTGGAATAGAGATTGTGGAAAAAGCACTCGATAACGGATAAAGTTAATTCCAATTTGTTGCTCCGAGTTCTTGCTTACACTTACCCCGATTTTGCTCTGTTTGGTTGCTCTTTTTTCTATAACGAAACGAACAGGGCGTTACTTTCAAAGAAAAATAAAAAGAAAAAACATCGGATAAGGATTACCTTCATCCGATGTTTTTATATTTATCTTATAACCAAAGATTTAAAATTTTAACAAGATATCTGAGCATTGTGTAGAGTTTGTTTGCTAAATCCAAAGCGGTTGTGCCAAAGTTTGCGCCAATGTTTCCGGCAGTATCGTTTTTGCCGTAGCCGTCAATAGCGCCGTAGTTATCGTCTACACCGTCATCGTTAGCGAAAGAGTCAAGAAGAGGTGAAGCAATAGCAACAAGCAGGTATTCACCGGCTGTAACGCCTTCTTCCTGGGCAGTTATCATATCAATAATGGTTGTTATTGAGTCCACACCCTGAGCTGCGATAACGGCTGCTGCTGCCTGATAGAAAATCTGGTCGTCGATATAATCAAACTCTGATTTAATAACAAGTGACATTATGAGGAAAAGAATTTTAACATCTTTTTCGTATAAGGGATAGTCTTCACTGCCTGCATAGTGAGCGGCAACAAGTTCTGTAGCAACATCCCAACCGTCTTTATAATCGCTGTCCGGGATTTCGATGTTATATTCTCTTGCTAATTCCTGCGCACTACCTTCGCCGTAAAGGGGCATGTTAAGAACATTGCTGAATGTATCAACAACATCTCTCACAAGAGTGTAGTAAATATCGCCGGGTTTAATACCTAATTGTTCATCGTTGAAACCGCGTTCGAGTCTATATTCAACACCGTTTTTGAGGTATTGTTTTGCAAAAGCATTCAAACCTTTGTTCATTTCGGCAATCTGTTCGTCAGAGTAGCCGTCAACCATTTCAACAAGTGCATCGGTATCAATACTGTCAACTGTTTTTGCCTCGTAGGTGATAGTGTCATCAGACATTTCTATATAGCGGTACTGAAGAGGATACATAGTAAGCGAAGTGGTAGCAAAGTCAGAAATTGTGTTACCTGAGGAAGATGTGTGAGTTGTAGCATCACTGCAGTGTTCATGACCTGAGAAAACAAGTTTAATTCCTGCATCAGCCCACTTATTAGCAGTTGCAGTATGGTTTCTTATAATGAAATCGTGGCTGAGAACTCGCTGTAAGGGCATATGGTCAAGAAGATTGTGATGCATCATAAGAATGGGGTATCTGCCGTCTTCATAAGCTTTTTCAGCCTGTTCAACGACCCATTCAACCTTGTGGTCTGACATGCCGTCTTCTGTTGATCTGTCGGGATCGGTACTGTCAAGAGCAATAAGTCGGTATTTATCGCCAAGGTTTGCTGTGTATGATAAACCGTCGAGTGTAAGGGCTTTGTCATAACCGAAATCAGCATAAATTTCTTTGAACTCCTTGGCACCGGTTTCGCAATATTCACCGGGCATACCATAGTCGTGATTTCCGGGAATAACATAAACCTGTTTACCCGATGTTTCTTCGAAGTTTTTAAACTTTTCTGCGACAGCAATATGTTCATCCATAATGCTTTTGCCGTTATCGGCAAGATCACCTGCAACCAAAAGGAAATCCATATTATCGTCTTCAGCAACCTGACGCAGCATTTCATCAATAATAAGACCGCTTTCGTTTTCCATTGCAGCACGTCTGTTAGCATAGCCATAAATAGGGTCCTCAGAGAACCACTCTAATTCCTCATCAGGGATATTATAGTGTAAGTCGGATGCTACCGCATAAGAAAGATCAACATCCTTTGATTTAGCCTGAGCGCCTACAACACAAACGGAGGAAAGAAGTGCTATAGAAAGAATAATTGATATTATTTTTTTCAAAAAAATCACCTACTAAATATATTATTAGTATAAATTTAACATTTTTTGTATTGTATGTCAATTATAAAGTGAAAAAGCACTTTGGGAAGAACCCAAAGTGCTTTAAAATGTTTTTTATCTCTGAACTCGACCGGAACCGTCGCCACCTGCAAGTTTTTCAACTTCGCTGACACTGATTCTGTTGAAGTCGCCTTCAATTGAGTGTTTAAGAGCGGATGCTGCAACTGCAAATTCGATAGCAGACTGTGTATCTTTACCGCTGAGAAGTGCATAAATAAGTCCGCCACCAAAACTGTCGCCGCCGCCTACACGGTCAACGATATGAAGATGATACTCTTTTGAGAAGCAGTAGTTTTCACCGTCATAGAGCATAGCAGCCCAATCATTATCACTTGCAGAAATTGAACTGCGAAGAGTGATAGCGACTTTTTCAAAACCGAATTTATCAGCGAGCTGTTTAGCAACAGATTTATAGCCTTCTTTGTTAAGTTTCCCACCATAAATATCTGTGTTTTCTGCTTCAATACCGAAAACGTCTTTTGCATCTTCTTCGTTGGAGATGCAGACATCCACATACTTGCAAAGCTCTGTCATAGCCTCTCTTGCTTCGGCTCTTGTCCAGAGTTTACCACGATAGTTAAGGTCGCAGGAGATTTTAACGCCTTTAGCCTTTGCTGCAACACAAGCCTCTTTGCATATTTCAACAAGGTTTGCACCTAAAGCGGGAGTGATACCTGTGAAGTGGAACCAGTCAGCACCTTCAAAAATTTCATCCCAATTAAAGTCGGAAGCAGATGCTTCCTGAATTGCAGAGTGAGCACGGTCATAGATGCAAACGCTGCCACGCTGAGAAGCGCCTTTTTCAAGAAAGTATATACCTACTCTGTCGCCGCCTCGTGCAATTTTTGATGTATCAACACCGAAGTAACGGAGTGAGTTAACAGCTGCCTGACCGATTGCGTGGGTGGGGAGTTTTGTAACATAAACGGAATCCATACCATAGTTAGCAAGGGAAACTGCAACGTTAGCCTCACCGCCACCGAAAGTAGCCTGGAGTTGGTCATCCTGGAAGAAGCGGTAGTAACCGTTAGGTGCAAGGCGAAGCATAATTTCGCCGAAAGTAACAACTTTAGCCATTTGAACGTGCCTCCTTAACAATTTCAACTGATTTTTTGCAAAGGTCGATTATTTCGTCCCATTTTTGATTGTCAATAAGGTCAGCAGTAACCATATAAGAACCGCCACAAGCCGCAATAACGGGGCAGGAAAGGTATTCTTTAAGGTTGTTAAGACCGATACCGCCTGTGGGCATAACCTTGAACATGGGGAACGGTGCGCTCATAGCCTTGATTTTTGCAAGACCGCCGGACTGTTCTGCGGGGAAGAATTTAAGAACATCAAGACCGAGTCTGTACGCTGTGTGGTAATCTGTGGGAGTAGTGCATCCTGCGTAAATGGGGATGTTCTTTTCTTGACAGTATTTAACAATATATTCATCAAGACCGGGTGTAACAATGAATTTTGCACCGGCTTCAATAGCTTCGTCAACCTGTGCGGTTGTAAGAACTGTGCCTGCACCTACGAGCATTTCGGGAACATTTTCGCTCATAAGTTTTATTGCGGTTGCGGCACCAGCTGCGCGGAAAGTAACCTCAGCAACGGGAACACCGCCCTCAACGAGAGCCTCTGCGAGAGCAACAGCATCTCTCTCGGGATTGTTAAGTTTGATAACCGGAACTACGCCGATTGACATAATTTTTTCAGAAATAGCGTTCATAATAAATACTCCAATCAGTTTTTATTTGCTTTTTCACATGCTTCAAAAAGACCGTTTATATATGTTGCACCGAGAGCACGGTCATAAAGTCCGTAACCCGGTTTGCCTGTTTCGCCCCAAATCATTCTGCCGTGGTCGGGTCTTACGTAACCGTCAAAACCTGTTTCAACAAGTGCTTTTACAATTTCGTACATATCAAGACTACCGCATTTTGAAAGGTGACCCTGTTCCTCAAAACTGCCGTCGGGAAGAACAAGCACTTGACGAATGTGCATAAATGCGATTCTGTCCATAGCACTGTATTTGCGAACCATTGCCACAACGTCATTTGTAGCGGCGCAACCCAAAGAACCTGTGCAAAGGCAAAGGCTATTGGCAGGGCTGTCAACAATGCTGAGCATTCTGTCAAGATTCTTTTCGCAGGTTATGATTCTCGGAAGACCAAAAATGGGGTAGGGCGGATCGTCGGGATGTATAGCCATTCTTACGCCACATTCCTCTGCAACAGGAATTACCTTTTTAAGGAATTTTTCAAGGTTGACCCAAAGACCTTCTTCACCAATTTCGCCGTAAGCAGAAATAAGCTCACGAACTTCTTCTTGAGTGTAGCTTGAGTCCCAACCGGGAAGGTGAATATCATCTTTAAGCGGGTCTAGACCTTTCATCTGTTCCCAATACATTACAAGGCTGGTTGAACCATCAGCAGCTTCTTTGTCGAGCTGAGTACGTGTCCAGTCAAATACGGGCATAAAGTTGTATGTTACGCATTTAACGCCATATTTTGCACAACGGCGTATATTTTCGCAATAAACATCAATAAGCTCTTCGGCATTTTCTCTGCCGAGTTTGATGTTTTCATGAACAGGTATTGACTCAACAACATCAAATACAAGGTTATTATCCTCGCATTGTTTTTTCATTTTAGCAATGCTTTCTTCCGGCCATACTTCACCTGGCTTTACGTCGTAAACAGCACTTACAATACTCTGCATATTAGGAATCTGGCTTATATATTGAAGTGAAATAGGGTCAGTATCGCCATACCAACGAAATGACATTTTCATAAAATGTAGCCTCCCGAATTTATTGTTAGAAGTTTATGTCTCTCCTATACCAATTATAAGTATAACATTCAAAGTTATTAATGTAAAGTTTATTATAGGTCTATTTTTAGGTAAATTATTCTTATTTTTATATAAAAAGTTAAAAAACCTAAAAATTAGACTATATAGTGTTGTATAATCGGCTTTGCCCCGAAATTATTCATTATTCATTAAAAAAATCCCCTCGCACTTTTGGTGCGAGAGGATTTTTTATTAGTTTGATTATTCAGCCTTGGGAGCGTAGAGAGCCTGAAGTCTGAGAAGGTGCTCATATCTTTCAAGAGCTGTCTGCTCGGACTGTGCGAAGAGTGCTTCTGCTCTTTCGGGGAATGAACGAGTAAGAGAAGAATAACGAGCTTCGTTAAGAAGGAATGCTCTGTAATCGCCTGTTGCAGGCTTAGAATCGATTGTGAAGGGATTCTTGCCTTCTGCTTTGAGAGCGGGGTTGTAACGGAACATATTCCAGTAACCGCATTCAACAGCCTTCTTCATTTCGTTCTGGCAGTTAACCATACCACCCTTAATTGAGTGCATTTCGCAAGGTGAGTAAGCGATGATAAGTGAAGGACCATTGTATGCTTCAGCTTCTTTGATAGCCTTAAGTGTCTGATTCTGGTCAGCACCCATAGCGATCTGTGCAACGTAAACATAGCCGTAGCTCATTGCGATTTCAGCAAGGCTCTTCTTAGCGATTGCCTTACCTGCAGCAGCGAACTGAGCAACCTGACCGATGTTTGAAGCCTTAGAAGCCTGTCCACCTGTATTGGAGTAAACTTCGGTATCGAATACCATGATGTTTACATCTTCACCGGAAGCAAGAACGTGGTCAACACCGCCGAAGCCGATATCATATGCCCAACCGTCACCACCAAAGATCCAAACAGATTTCTTTGAAAGGAATTCCTTATTTTCGATTATAGCTTTACATGTATCGCAGCAAGCACCGTCGCCGATAGCAGCAACAAGAGCTTCTGTAGCAGCGCCGTTCTTTTCACCGTCGTTAACAGTGTCAAGGTAAGCCTTAGCAGCAGCCTTAACTTCGTCACTTGCTTTTTCAGAAGCAGCGATTTCTTCAACCTTAGCGATGAGGCTGTTACGAAGAGCAGCCTGACCGAGGAGCATACCGAAGCCGTGTTCTGCGTTATCTTCAAAGAGTGAGTTACCCCAAGCAGGACCCTGACCCTTTGCGTTTGTTGTATAGGGAGATGTAGCAGCAGGACCACCCCAGATTGATGAACAACCTGTTGCGTTAGAGATGTACATTCTGTCACCGAAGAGCTGTGTTACAAGACGAGCATAAGCTGTTTCAGCACAACCTGCACAAGAGCCTGAGAACTCAAGAAGAGGTTTCTTGAACTGGCTGGAGATAAGGTTTGCAGAAGAAGCGATGCCTTCTTTTTCTGTAACGTTAGCTACGCAGTAATCAAATGCTGCCTGCTGAGCATCCTGGCTCTCACGAGATACCATTTTAAGTGAGGATGTGGGACATACGCCGATACATACGCCACAACCCATACAATCCATGGGAGATACAGCAAGAGTATATTTGTAACCCTTGTTTGTAACTGACTTAACCTTTTCGCCAAACTTAGTTACTTCAGGAGCATTTGCAGCTTCTTCTTCGCTAAGAGCGAAGGGACGGATTGTAGCATGAGGACATACATAAGCACATTTGTTACAACCGATACATGTTTCGTTGTTCCATTCAGGAACCATAACAGCAACACCGCGTTTTTCATATGCGGATGCACCCTGTTCGAAAGTACCGTCAGCATGATCTGCAAATGCAGAAACGGGAAGAGCATCACCGTTCATAGCACCAACGGGTCTCATGATGCTGTCAACCATCTTAACAAGCTTTGCAGGACCTTCGGATGCAACTGCTTCAGCAGTATCAACTGCATTTGCCCAATC
The DNA here is from genome assembly GCA_045578985.1 of Acutalibacteraceae bacterium. Lineage (GTDB taxonomy): Bacteria > Bacillota > Clostridia > Oscillospirales > Acutalibacteraceae > DTU089. Next base: position 10,167 of record JAZNLH010000017.1, read on the forward strand.
AGCAGGAACATCAATTTTCTTGAATGCACCGAAACCAGCATCAATAGCTCTGTGGTTCATATCAACGATATCCTGACCCTTTTTGAGGAACTTCATTGCTGCGTTCTTCATGTAGCCGATAGCTTCATCTTTGGGAAGAACTTTTGCAAGAGCGAAGAAAGATGCCTGGAGAATTGTGTTTGTTCTCTTGCCAAGACCGATCTCTGCAGCAAGGTCAATAGCGTTAACTGTGTAAAGCTGAATGTCGTTCTTAGCAATGTACTGCTTTGTTTCAGCATTAAGTTTTTCAGCAAGTTCAGCTTCGTCCCACTGGCAGTTGATAAGGAATACACCACCGGGTTTAACGTCGTTAACGATTCTGAAGCCTTTTTCGATATATGCAGGTGTATGGCAAGCAACGAAGTCAGCCTTGTTTACATAGTAGGGGCTCTTGATGGGGCTGTCACCGAAACGAAGGTGAGAAATTGTTACGCCACCTGTTTTCTTTGAGTCATACTGGAAATATGCCTGTACATATTTGTCTGTATGGTCACCAATGATTTTGATAGAGTCTTTGTTAGCACCAACTGTACCGTCACCGCCAAGACCCCAGAATTTGCACTCGATTGTACCTTCTGCTGCTGTGTTAGGAGCAACTTCTTCGGGAAGTGAAAGGTATGTAACGTCGTCGTTGATACCGAGTGTGAAGTGTTTCTTGGAATCAGCCTTTGCAAGGTCTGCATACACTGCAAAGATTGATGAGGGAGGTGTATCTTTAGAACCAAGACCGTAACGACCGCCTGAAACTGCGATACCTGTTTTGCCACAAGCATCAAGAGCTGCAACAACATCAAGGTAAAGAGGTTCACCGATTGAACCGGGTTCTTTTGTTCTGTCGAGAACTGCGATCTTCTTAACTGTTTCGGGAAGAGCAGCAACGAATTTTTCAGAAGCGAAGGGTCTGTAAAGTCTGACTTTAAGAAGACCAACTTTTTCGCCTTTAGCTGTAAGGTAGTCAATAACTTCTTCAGCAACGTCACAGATTGAACCCATAGCAACGATTACGTTTTCTGCATCAGCAGCGCCGTAGTAGTTGAAGAGCTGATAATCTGTACCGAGTTTAGCGTTAACTTTGCCCATGTATTCTTCAACGATAGCGGGAACTGCATCGTAGTAAGTGTTACATGCTTCTCTGTGCTGGAAGAAAATGTCGCCGTTTTCATGAGAACCGCGCATTACGGGATGCTCGGGGTTAAGAGCTCTCTTTCTGAATGCGTTAACAGCATCCATATCGCACATTTCTTTAAGATCTTCATAATCCCATATCTGGATTTTCTGAAGTTCGTGAGAAGTACGGAAACCATCAAAGAAGTTGATGAAGGGAACACGGCTCTTGATAGTTGCAAGGTGAGCAACTGCACCGAGGTCCATAACTTCCTGAGTGTTTGTTTCAGCGAGCATAGCGAAACCTGTCTGACGGCAAGCATAAACGTCGGAATGGTCACCGAAAATGTTAAGAGCGTGTGAAGCTACGCAGCGAGCTGATACATGGAAAACGCTGGGAAGAAGTTCACCTGCGATTTTGTACATGTTGGGGATCATAAGAAGAAGACCCTGTGAAGCTGTGTAGGTTGTTGTGAGTGCACCGGCTGCGAGTGAACCGTGAACAGTACCTGCGGCACCTGCCTCAGACTGCATTTCGGAAACTTTTACAGTTGTACCGAAGATGTTCTTTACACCCTGTGCTGACCACTGGTCAACATAGTCTGCCATAGGGCTGGAAGGTGTAATGGGATAGATACCGGCAACTTCTGTAAACGCATATGATACATATGCGGCAGCGTTGTTACCGTCCATGGTTTTCATTTTTCTAGCCATAGTTTTTCCTCCTGTGAATAATATAGTAAAATAAAATAATAAGTATTATAAAAACACCACCAATTATATTAGCACTATTTTTTATGATTGTAAACTGTTAAAAGATAAAAATTTCACAATTTTACGTCAAAATTATGGTTATTTAGCCGATTTAAACCATGTTTTGTTAAAATTTTAACTTTAGCTGACTATCTATTGACAAAACACCCATTATCTATGTATAATAAAAAATGTTATGGTGTAATATGCCATATTGTATTTTCTTTATTGAAAGGAGCAAATCCAACTATGGATGACCCCGGACCTAATTTTATTTTGGCCCAGTTATTAAATCTTGCAGAAACTGCTTCGGCAACAGATGGTTTGGTTTTTAAAATCATACTTCTTGTGGTACTTATTTTTATCAACGCTTTCTTTGCTATGTCTGAGATTGCCATTATATCCCTCAATGACACAAAGATTGAGCATATGGCGGAAGAAGGCCACAAAAAAGCAAAAATGGTTTTAAAGCTGACAAGTAACTCCACACGTTTCCTCTCTACCATTCAAATCGGTGTAACCTTGGCAGGATTTTTATCATCTGCTTCTGCATCAACAGCATTTGCGGCTATGCTTACAGACGCTATAAAGAACTTACTTCCTGATGTTTCGGTAAGTTTGATTTCAGGCGTTTCTGTTGTTGTGATTACATTGATCACATCTTACTTTTCACTTGTTCTCGGTGAACTTGCCCCTAAAAAAATCGGTATGCAGGCTTCCGAGAAAGTTGCATTTGCAGTTGTAAAACCCTTGCTCGTAATATCAAAGATAACAGCACCTTTTGTCAAATTCCTTACTCTTTCAACCAATGGTGTTGTACGACTTTTCGGTTTCGATCCTAATGCTAACGAAGAGATTGTTACCGAAGAAGAGATACGTATGATGGTTGATGTAGGCGGAGAAAAAGGCGTTATTGAGGATGCTCAGAAAGAAATGATTAATAACATCTTTGAGTTCGATGACATTGATGCCGGTGACATTATGACACACCGTACAGATGTTGTTGCTGCGGATGTTAATGATATAACTGTTGATGAATTTGTGTCTCTTGCCATTGAAAACGGCAGGTCAAGAATACCTCTTTATGATGAAGATATAGATAATATTGTTGGTATTATTTATGTTAAAGATCTTCTCAAATTTGTTGGTAAACAACTTCCTGCAAAGAAAACATTGCGTGACATTATGCGTGAGCCCTACTTTATACCCGAAACAAAGGCTTGCGGTGAACTCTTTAAAGAGATGAGTTCACAAAGAATACAGATGGCAGTTGTTGTTGATGAATACGGCGGAACTGCAGGTATCGTTACACTTGAAGATATTGTTGAGGCGATCATGGGTAATATTCAGGACGAATATGATCACGAGGATGAAGAAATTTCAAAAATCGACGATAACACATTTACTGTTGACGGTACTATTGATATTGAAGAAATTGATGAACTTATCGGTAAAGAACTTCCTGAGGGTGACTATGAAACTCTGGCAGGATATATAATGGATGAACTTCAATGCATACCCAAAGACGGGGATATGAACGAAGTTGTTTTTGAAAATGTTAAATTTACGGTTCTCAGTGTAGAAGACCGAAGAATCGAAAAAATCAAAGTCGAAATAACTCCCGAAATTGAAACAAATGATGATGAGGAAGAAGACAAAGACGAAGATTAAGTTATAATAACACCTGCCAAAAAGAAAAAATAAAATTAATTCTCGTTTGCCGGATTTCGGCAAACGAGAATTTTTTAAAATATTTTTAAAAATATTTTAGTTACAATAAAGCCCAAAATTGAACATCCGGGGAAAGTCAGACACCAGGTGAGAATTATTTCCTTTATTATTGATGGGTTTAATGAACGTGGGTTTTTGGCGGCACCGGTACCCATCATAGCGGTAGTTTTGGCGTGTGTGGTTGATACGGGAAACCCGAAAATCGTACTCAAAAAAAGTGCTGATGAGGCGGCAATATCCGCAGAAAAACCTTGATATTTTTCAAGTTTTACCATATCTAAACCAACAGCTTTTATTATTTTTTTACCGCCAGTAAGTGTTCCTAAAGCCATAACCGCAGAACATAACAGTATTATGAAAGGTGAGGTATCTACACCGCTTTTTGAAAGCCCTGTACACATTAAAAGCACCGCAATGAATTTTTGTCCGTCTTGCGCCCCGTGCATAAAACTCATTGACGCGGCAGCGAATACCTGAGCCGATTTAAAAAACTTTTCTGCCTTGCTTCGTTTTATATTTCTGAAGATTATCAGAACAAGTCGGCATATAATAAAACCTAACAAGAAACCGCCTAAACAAGATGTGGAAAGGCCGTAAATTGCTTTAATCCATTCATTACCGTTTATTCCGGATATACCATTATTAATGGCGATGGCACTACCCGAAAGACCTGCAATAAGAGCATGACTTTCGCTTGTGGGAATACCGAAATACCAGGCAAGCACCGCCCACAAAACTATTGAAAAAAGCGCAGCCGAAAGAGCCACAGATGCTTCTTTTTCATTGTTACCGAATATGACCATTGAAGATATGGTTTCGGCAACGGAAGAATTAAGTAATGTCATAACAGTTACACCAAAAAAATTAAAAACCGCAGACATAACAACCGCTTTTCGCAAAGACAGGCACCGTGTTGTGACACAGGTTGCAACGGCATTGGGGGCATCTGTAAGACCGTTTACGAATATCACGCAGAGTGTAAGAATAACAGAAGTTATTTCTAATGATGAAAGCGAAAAAATATCCATAACTTTTCATTCCTATAAATTAAAGTATCGGTATATTTTATTCGTTCGTCTTTGAATTTATATTGAAAAAGGAAAAAAATCGTGATATTATCGGAATAGAAAAAATGAAGAGAGGAATAAGATTATGAAAAAAACCAAGAAAAAAAATAAAAAAATATTATGCATAATCTTGGCTGTGGTTATCGCATTTGCAGGAGCTTTTGCGATTGTTGCAAGTGGTGTATTCAACAATTTTATTTTCCGTATTGATGCTTCTCAAAAAGGCAAGGTGTTACCTAATGTTGTTAACAATGTCAACATATGGTCAATAGAGGGTAATCCCTTTGTTGATGCCCAAATAAACGAAGAAAATAATATTTTCGAGTTCGTTGAATACGTTCAGTTTATGCAGTGTACAGGCGGTACGGAGGCTCGTGATCTTTTTAAAGACCCTAACGACAAAACTGTTCTTGATGATTACGATTTTACTGTACTTATAAATAACTGTCGCGGAGTATTGAATTTAGGTGCAAAACCATTTTTGAAACTTGGTAATGTTCCACTTAAATTTTCAAAGGAAGCAACGACTGAAATCGGTTTCGGTATGAATCCTTATCCGCCCGATGATTTTGATGTTTATTATAACTATATTCATGCACTTGCAACCGAACTCGTTAAAGAATTTGGCAAAGAGGAAGTTCTTACCTGGCGATTCGGTGTTATGACAGAGTATGAAAATGCAGCTTGGTTTTTTGCAGGTGAGGAGGACCCTGAAGAATCTGCAGTTGCCTATTGTAAACTTTACGATTACTCAGTTGCAGCTTTACAGGATGCAATAGGCGAGAATGTTTTTGTTGGTGCACATTCAATGACGGTTACGGAAGGTCTTTGGGACGAAGCGGAGTTTATAAAACATTGTGGCGAAGGCACCAACTATAAAACAGGCGAAAAGGGTACAAGGGTTTGTTATCTTTCAACATCTTTTTATGATTCTGTTCCCGGTGATTATACCGATGGCAAAACACTCCCCGAAAGTATAGAATATTTACGCGAAACTGCCGAAAGCGTAGGGCTTAATGACTTGATTTACGGCGTTGACGAGGGCAGAATACTTGAGGGTAACTCAAGCGGTTCGGTAGGTTCCGAACTGCTTACAAGAACTTGTGGCTATACATATCAGGCGGCTTATGACGCAAGGCTTACGGCTCAGATGTTCAATAACGATATTGCATATTTCTCTGCGTGGTCATATCTTTCTAACGGCTTTTTACAGGGTAATCCAACAGTAAGTTACCATGTAGCAAAGAATGCTGCAAAATTCAGCGGTGCAAATCTTGTTAGTACCGAAAAAACAATATCAGGTTTAATTTTAGGTTCTGATATTAATGCAGTATCGGCATTTAATCAAAAAACAAACACGCTTCACGTAATGGCGTATAACTTCAAAAATGATGTTGAGTATAAAACAACTATCAATATGACTTTTGAAATAAATGCACCCCAGTTCAGTGGTAAAAATGTTAAAGTAACGGCGTATGTTATAGACGACGATTGCAATTACTTTGATGAATGGGTAGAGGACAGAAAGACTTATAATATTACAGACGAGTGTTTCTCATGGTCACCTGACGATCCCTCTATAGATAATCCCGTTACTCTTGTTGATGAAAAAGCCAGGGAAATATACTTTAATGAGCTTTATGATAAATATACAGAATGTTCAAAGCTTGTTCCCGTTGAATCTGAAATGGTTGCCGAAGACGGAAAACTTACTTTGGATATAACTCTTGACCCGCACGCGGTTGTGTTCTATGAGATAACAGAGAAATAATTAGGAGTTAGGAATTAGGAGTGAGGAGTTTCGGAACGCTACGCGTTGATTATATACAGCTTCGCGTAGAACAATAAACTGCCGTAATAATAAAGTAAAAAAGTTGTCCCCATCTTTAGAAAAGATAGGGACAATATTTTTTTATTCCGTTCAAGTCTCTTTTTTAAAAAAAAACAAAACAGATAGCCAAAAGGCTATCTGCTTTATTTGGTCCGAGTGGCGAGACTTGTAGGGCTGCGCCCTACAGTTTGCTACGCAAACACCCGATTGTGTTCGCCTTCGGCGAGAGAGTTCAAGTCTCGCCATAAACTTCATGAAAACAAAAAAATACAAGATAGCGAATGCTATCTTGCATTTTTTGTCCGAGTGGCGAGACTTGCAAGGCGCTGCCTTGCAAGAATTCGCTTTGCGAATCATCTTATTATATGTCCCTCGTGTCTCCGCCTGAGGCGAACCGACACGAGATGGACTACGAGTTCAAGTCTCGCCTTAGAAAAAACAAAACAGATAGCCAAAAGGCTATCTGCTTTATTTGGTCCGAGTGGCGAGACTTGAACTCACGGCCTCTTGACCCCCAGTCAAGCGCGCTACCAACTGCGCCACACCCGGATAACGAATGATATAATATCATATCATTCTGCATTTTGCAAGTGTTTTTTATAAATTTTTATAAATTTCTGAATTTTGTTTTCAGTTCCCTCAAAATTAGAATTTGATATCGACAGTATGAGGAAGGTGGTCCGACACTGCAATTTGCGGTACATCTGCCGATATAACTTTAATGTCTTTGCTAACAAAAATATAATCAATTTTTTTGAAAGGCTCGGTAGATGGGAAGGTTAAGTACGGCTCAGCAAAAAAAATTCCCGTGTCCACTAATCTTTCTTGAATAGGTTTTAAAACCTCGTTGTCTGGTGTGACGTTAAAATCACCCATAAGTATACATTTTTCATCTTTGAGGTTTTCGAGTACAGTATTTACCGCGTGAATATGCTCGTCGTGATTTAATCCGAAATGTGTAATAAGCACGGTAAGACCGTTATCATATTTTAGCTTTAAAAGACAACGTGGCTCGTAAAGTTGGTTACCCGTTTTTACTTCTTCTTCTGGTATGGGGATTACCTCAACTGCGGTGAAAGGCAGTTTTGATAAAACCGCGTTACCGAAAGTGCCTTCTTCAAGAGTGCAGGCTTCGGCAAATTTGTAATGGGAAAGACCCGATAATTCCGAAAGCTTTTCGGTTTGTGAATCATATTCTTCCATATCACTTTTGCCGTACATTTCGTTGAGTCCCACAATATCGGGATCGCATTTTTTTATAACCTCTGCTATCGCTTCAAAATCTATTTTTTTGGTGAAATAGTTTGTGCAAAAGAGTGTATTAAAGCTCATTAATTTCATGAAATTACACCTTATTCCAGATGAATTGATGAGTTGCGTTTTCTTTGTGATGAATTTGGCAGGGATTACCCACAACAACACTGTGGGAGGGTATATCGCAGTTTACAAAAGCATTTGGTGCAATTAAAACGTCATCACCTATAGTAATACCACCAATAACCGTTGCATTAATACCGATTTGGACACAGTCGCCAATTATGGGTGCACCTTTTGGATTGCCCGTATTGACACCAATGGTTGAGCCCTTATACATATTAACATTTTTACCTAATACCGCAAATGGTGACACAGTAATATTATAAGGATGTATCATACAAAAGCCTTCACCGATTTTTGTATTAGTCTTAATTTCAATGCCGTATTTTCTGCACAGTCTGAATAATTTATACTCATAGTACAATTTTAATGGCTTGAATTTGGTTTTCTGCGCACAACGAAAATAAATCATATATCTTACTCTATGATAAAATATAAAGTCTTTGATAAACGAAATAAGAGAAAAGGTTTTGTTGTCTCTTAAGCGCATATAGTCGAGATACCAGGGTTTGGTTTTTAATTTCATTTTAATCACCCTTCAAGTGTATTTATTTTAAACTATGTATTTTTTAATTACAGGGATTTTATTTAAAATAAATGATATGAAATAAGAAGTAATTGTGGTGAAAATTGTTATTGATGGTACTGATAAAACAGGATGGAAGCTTGTGCTTTGAATACCAAAAGCGTATAATACCTTGAGAATAAAAATATGCACAAGGAATGCACCAAAGCTATATTTTGATAATTTAATAATTATTTTATTAAGCTTATCATTACCTTTTACATTATATTTGAACCATACAAATACGGCAACTGACATCAAAAGTACGTTCACCGAGTATGCACCATAAAAGGTCTCAGTTGATTTTCCTGCATTTTGTGATGCTAATAAATTAAGACAAATTGTTAAAATAAGTCCAATTACACCAAGAATATATATAAGCAGTCTATTCTTTTTATTGATTTCAGTTTTATTTAAGTAAAATCCCAATATGAAATAAGCAACAAAACCCACCACAAGACTCATATTGAAGTTTTTGAAAACAGTATTAACGTTTTGAAATATTATTTGTATATTACCACTTAAAAGATTATTTGTAACTAATTCAATTTCTGTCTTAATAAAGCAGAAAACTATCGATAAGAATAAAAAATACTTGATTAATTTATCATTCTGGGTCAATTGCTTTATGAGTGGGATGCACATATAAATCCCTATAATCATCGGTAAAAACCAAAGATGAACTGCACCTGAAATAAAACTGCCTATAATTTCAATAAAGTTTACTTTATGTCCTTCTTTGAAAATCAAATTATCGACGGGGTCAACAAAAACATAAAAGGCTGACCATACCACATATGCTATCGCCATACGGGATATATATTTTTTATAAAGTGTTTTTGTAGAGATTTCTCTTGGTAAAAAAAGCGCGCCGCTCATCATAACAAAAACCGGAACACCCCATCTTGAGGCACTGTTACATATATTGTAAATATTCCATTCAGTACCCGCCAATTCACAATAGGGCATATTCTGTGCAGTTACATGAAGTAAGATTATAGCTATAGAGGCAAATACCCTCAGGTAATCAAGATGGTATTGTCTTTGAATAAGTTTGTTTTCTGTCATACTAATCCTCTATAAAAATAGTTTTATTTTGTAGTTATTTTTAACGTTCTTTTTATTTTGTTAATAACCCGTGTTTTAAAATTGTTTATTTTTTCTTTAAAAGCTAATTTCTCATAATGCTTGTTGGATTTTTTTAGTTCTTTCTCATCTGCACATTGTAAATTAAGCTCAAGTGCAGCTATTTCCTTGCAGTAAGGAATTGACCTAGTAAAGCGTGTGCCCCAATGAACAATATCTGTTTTTGTGTTAAGAGGGGTACAGTAGGCATAATGGTTTGTTATATTGAGTTTAAATAAATTTTCGTGCTCCCACCAACAGATAAGGGATGAAAAATCGTGTGGGATAGGCTTACACTTATTAACAGCCATGCTCAAAGCCACAACGGGCTCATCACCGGGTGTTTCAAATTTGCCCTTAAATTTGTAATCTGCATAATTTATGGAGAATGTTTTGGCATCGTCTAAAACCTTTTTGCATTTTTCGGTTTTGCACATATAGTAAATACCGCCGTGAAGACCAACAACATAGTCAATCTGCTTTTGTAAATCAGCGTTAAGATTTTCATATTCAAACCAACCTGTTTTATCATCAAGTGGCAAAACTCTGCCGTAGCAACAAAAATCATCAGCATTTTCAAATATATCAAAAAGGCGATTAATATCTCTGAAGGCGAGACAATCTGCATCAATGAAAATATTTATATCGTATGGAAGTAGGTCAAACATATTGAGTTTGTCAAGGTATGAGCAGGTTGGATTCTCAAAAAGGCGAACATCGTCAAATTCTTTTGTATACTCATTTTCTGTATCGCATAAAAGAGCAAACGGGAGTGGGTTTTTAGTTGTGAAACGGTAGGAGCGCAAAAGATTTCGTGCAATTTCGTAATATTGTTCTTTACCTGTTGCGATTGTGACAAAGCCTTTGGTGAGTGCCATAATTTAACCTCTTTTAAATATTGCTTTTATTTTTGCGTAATTTTTGTCCCCAAGTATTTTCATTAGAATTTTGTTGGGAAGATGAACGATATATCTTAGCTTTTCTCTTCGCCAACGTTTTTTCTGACCTTCTTTCCAGGATTCTTCAAACCAGGAGGCATCAAAGTGATGTATTGAATAGGTGTTTTTTGTTTTCTCTGTAAGACCAGTACGTTCATTTTTAGGACAAAGATATTCTGGCGGATAGAATTTCATATTGGCGATTTCTTGAACTGTGCCGTCATTTTTCTTTAATCCGTAAGCAACGAGAAGTTCTGTTGTGATAACAGGGCAAGAGAGAAGGGCGGAAAAATCAGTAAGATTTTCGTAATAACGCATATTTTCACCGATGAATTTATGCCCTTTTTCACCGGCAAATCCTAAACCTGTGGCAATGGATTGTTCATCCTCAAAGCCCATATAGGCACCGTTTTCTACTAAATTATCAAGACTTTTAAGAAGTTCAACATCCGTATCAAGATACACACCGCCATTATCATAAACAACCTTAAGACGTATGTAATCTGTAAGAAAAGCCCATTTTTTATTTTCGTAACAGAATTTGCAATAAGCGTTGCAATTTACGTCAAAATTGGTTTCATCCCAACATTTGATTTCATAATCGGGACAATATTTCTGCCAGCTTTTAATACATTTTTCTGCGGATTTCGGTAAAGGATTACCACCAAACCAACAGTAGTGAATAACTTTAGGAATACTCATTTTTATTTCCTCAATATTTTTGCTTTAGTTTTACTTGCGAGAGCATAAAGTTTCATTATAAACGGATATGCTGCTTCATAAGAATATGTCATATTATGAACGTTGAATTTATCTTTGTTTTCTTTAAGATAGATTTTTAAGGCCTTTTTAATTTCTTTTAACGTAGCCTTATTTTTCTTTAAATCTTTTATGTTTTCTTTTATACGTACAATTTGGTACGCGTGGTGATTTACAAAAAGCTCAAACTCTTTTTCAAAGGCCTTTTCCAGTCCTTTTTCTTTATAAAACTGCATTTGTTCCTGCATAGCATCAAAAATCACTAATTCCGCTGGTTTCCAGAGAGAATGTGAAATGCCCTGTTCATTCTGGAAATAATAATATAATTGAAGCTCTGTGTAAGCGATTTTTTCACATTTATGCAATACCTTATAGGTAGTAAAGGTATCTTCAAAAATCTTGCCGATTGGGAATCTTACATCACAAAATACACTTTTGTGATATAACTTACCACAAGCATAGTTGTATTGCCAGAAGTGATTTACCAAAAAATCCTCGGGAGAGTTCAACTCAAAATTAATATTATAGTGATTTTCATAAGGTGATTCACCAAGAACTCGCTTGAAATCACAGACAGATATTTTCACATGATTTTCAGTAATTCCGTTCATTAAAATTCTAAGATATTCGGGGTGAAGCCAATCGTCGCTATCTACAAAAGTGATATAGTCACTTCGGTTTTGCTCGTAAAACCAGTTTATACCTGTGTTTCTTGCAGCAGAAAGTCCACCGTTCTTCTGATGAATTACAAAAATACGATTGTCTTTTTCAGCATATTCATCACAAATTTTACCGCAATTATCTGGTGAACCATCGTCAACAAGCAAAAGCTCAAAATCTGTAAAAGTCTGGTTAAGGATACTGTCAACGCAACGCTCAAGATATTCTTCAACCTTATAAACGGGTACTACAATAGTTATCATTTTAATAATCCTAACTTTTTCTTAAGCCTTGTTATGTAAAACATAAGCTTGTTTGTTCTTTCGTAATAGTAAAGTTTTTGTTTCGTGTCAAGTTTTATATAAGTAGAATAAAGGGCTTTTATTTCTTTTTCTTTATCTTTTATATAGGGCATCAGCTCTTTTGCATTCTCTGTTTTTGCATGATAGTGCATATTTGCTGAAATCTCAAAAAAATAAGTTGCCAAATGCTCCGTCATTTTCTTGAAATTAAGAGAATAGAAGAAGTCAATCTGTTCTTTAAATGCCCATAAAATATCAAGTTGTTTTTTAGTGAACCCTTTTTTAGTAGTGCCACCGGTGTTTACGTAGTAAAAATACAAAGGTGTGTGGGTTAAAGCGACCTTTTTTGCCTCATAAAGCCATTTGCACACAATGGCATTATCCTCATAAATTCTACCTTCTGTAAGTGAGTGCTTTTCGTAAATTGATTTGTGTATAAGCTTACCCCATACAACCCAATAGAAGTATTTTAAATCCCTGCAAAGGTGCAGAAAATTGTCTTCGTTCATTTGAACTACTTCAAAATTCACGCTTTTGTTGCAGTTAAAATCTTCGGGGAGTTTTTCTTCCTGTATGGCGGAGCACATACTTAATTTTACATTGTTTTGAGTGGCGGAGTTATAAAGAGTTTCAAGCATCTGCGGATGAAGTAAATCATCACTATCCACAAAGTGGAGCCATTCGCCATGGGCAGTTTTCACGCCATTATTGCGTGCAGCAGCCTGACCTTGGTTTTCCTGATGAAGAACAATAATTTTATTATTTTTTTCGGCTAATTCGTCGCATAATTTACCGCTATTATCAGGTGAACCGTCATCAACAAGTATAAGTTCAAAATCAGAAAATGTTTGATTTAAAATACTGTCAACACAAGCTTGAATATATTGTTCGCATTTATAAACAGGAATAACTACGCTTATACGGGGGTGGGGGGTCATTTAAACATCTCCGTTTTTAATTTGTAATGCTTTTCTTTTGAGTCGTGTTATATATGAAGGGTTTAGGCAAGCATCAACCGTACCGGGAAATTTGCCTTTGTTGTATCGATGTAGAAAATATTGTCTGAAATTATGCTTTTCTGCAGGTTTTATAATACAAGGGTTATATGGTGCTGCTTTTTCAATATTTGTTTTTATAAGGAGTAATTTATGCTCAATTTCAGAAAGAAAGGAACCACCTTTATCGGTGTTTACCAACACCAAAGATAATCCTTTGTCATCGTCAATTTCAGGTGTTATTTTATCAACACCCCAATAATCAGCCACCGTTATATCGCTTTTGTGTTTTGTGCTTTTAAATTTGCAGACATAGCAAGCATCGCGCAAATCTAAATTTGCCAAAAAGGCTTTCATATATGGGTCTTTTCCGAAGGTATTGCAATAAATGCTTCCGTCCTCAAATTCTACACGCAAGGAGAAATTTTTCCAGCCTGTGGATTTATCGCGGAAATTAACGTCTGTTATAGATGCTTTATATTGTTTTTGCAAAAAGGTTTTGTAGCATTCCCACACAGTGGGTGAAGGTACTCCGTGACACACAAAGTCCATGGTTATTAAGTTGTCATAAGGTGTTTTTAAATAAGACAGTAAGCCTTCAACCTGACAAGGTGTACCCGTGAAAAGCACTGTTTTCCCATCTTTTAAGTCACGGTTGACCGCAGAGAAAGAATTACCCAAATTACTTTGCACATATTTTGAGCGACGAATTAAATCCAAATCACTAATTGATGAAATACTTATGTGTTTTACAACAAAATTCTCATCAAAGGCGGCACCATAAACAACACCGTTGTTTTTTATTACTTTTTCAGCAATAACGGAAAAAACTCCCCCTGAGGAACTATTTTTTCTTGTGCCATCATCCTTTGCTTTTGCTGCATAAGCGATAACATCCGTATGAATTTCTTGTTTCTCTGTGTTTAAAACAGGGCAAGTTTTTTCACATATACCACAATTGATACATACAGCATTATCTATTTTAGGGTATAAAAATCCATACTTATCTGAAACCATATTGATACAGTTTTTAGGACATATATGAACACATGCACTACAAGCTGTACATTCTTTTGTTGGCAACATCTTATACCCTCCCTTTACTTTATAATGCTTTTAGCGCCTCTATACCATTGTTTATACGGCTTTTATATTCGGGTAAAATAGCCGATAAATGCTCTTTTATATTGCTTTCGTTTTCCTGAAGCCATATAAAAGCATTTTTAAGTTCATTTTTTTCTTTTAATTCTTGTGCCGGTATAACATAATTTTCCCAAGCACCAAAAAGATCTTTTGCAATTCCTTTAGCTTTTACAGAATATCCAACCACCAGTGTGGGTACACATGTGGAATATGCGGCTATTGTTGAGTGTGTTCTGGCGCCTATAAAAAATCTACAATTTGAGATGTATCCTTTTAATTCTTCACAGGGGCAATCATCTACTAAAAATATACGATTTGTGTTTTTATATTTTTCGTAAAATTCTTTAAGGATTTTTCTGTCATCGACCGCTTCCCATACAACGTGTGGGATAAGAGCTATGCAAAAATTGGTGTTTTCCAATATATGTTCAATCAGTTTTTCATAATTTTGGCGTACAATGCCTGTACCTTCTTCGCATTCTTCAATCAACGGACTTGCGTTGATACCAACAACATCCCTTGTAATATCATCGGGGAAAGATACCTTGTCCGAGGGCAATAAAAATGCAGAATCGCAAACTAAAACAGTATTTGGATTAATTTTTTTCAACGCTTCATAGGACGTAGTTTCTCTTGCGGTAATAAGGTCAAAATTTCTTATATCATTTGCTACATCAGTGTTTTCTAAGAGTTCAGGTTCAATGGAGCAACCCCAGTACACTGTTTTTAAACCACCGTATTTATACATATTGTGCGCTTTGAACAAAGGCATGAAACTGCCGTAGCAATAAGTGTCACCGCCAATGGATAAGGCGATATCGCCCCTACCTACAAAGTCTGCAACCTTACTTTCATAAAACTCGATAGGTGTATAGTTGTGTTTTATCTTTAAATTGTAATACGCTTTGAAAAAAGCGAATTTTGTACGATCGAGCGGTCTTTTTTCGGTTTTATCTAATACTGTGCAAACATCAGAAAGTCCATATTTTTTATCTTCTTCAGGTCTTGTGGACATAAGTATAATGTTATCTTTATCTGCATTAAGAAGTTCACAGGTGGAGCGCACTAATGCTTCGCAACCATGGTTACCGCTGCCGTCATGGGCATATAAAACATATTTTTTCTGAGTTTTACGGGACATTTTATTTTTCTCCTAATGTTCTGAGGTCCACAATTTCGGGGAGTTTTACACTGCCCCACCATCTTTGCTCCCATTCCATATTTTCGTTAAAGCCGGGTTTGGTTTCAACTTCAAAAGTTACTGCTTTTTCAATATGATCATAGAACTGCCATCCGCCGTATTCATTAACACCGTAAAGAACGGGTGTCAGACAGTATCTTCCCGGTACTAATTGAGAAATATCCGCTTCTAAAGGTATAGTTAACTTATCGCCCGCCTTACAGGAGAAAAGGTTAGGGGCTAATAAAACAGATACAGAAGTTCCGTCAACGCAAGTAAGCCTTGAACGGTAACCGATGTTTGTTAAATTCTCAGTGGCTTCAACATCAATTGAAAATCTTAATTTTTCGCCTACGCGAACTCTCCAGATATCGTTATCAAGAATACTGATACCTGTTAATTTAACGCCGTTAACTAAGCTTGCCTGAGTCCTTTCTAAAGCACTTAAATCTACATTAGCCGGAGTTTCTGCTCCTTGACCCATATATACTTCGATTGCTTCTTCAACTTCACCGTCAAAAATAACCTTGCCTTTGCTTAAAACAATGCACCTGTTACATAACTGTCGGATAGTATTCATATTATGACTGACATAAAGAACTGTTCTGCCTTCAAGATTTGCTGCATCACGCATTTTATCAAGACACTTCTTTTGAAATGCCATATCGCCTACTGCGAGAACTTCGTCCATAATCATAATCTCAGAATCCAAGTGAGCAGCAACAGAGAAAGCAAGTTTGACGTACATACCGCTTGAATAACGCTTAACGGGAGTGTCGATGAACTTTTCCATCTCGGCAAATTCAACAATCTGGTCGAATTTTTTATCAATTTCAGCCTTTGTCATACCAAGGATAGCGCCGTTCATATAAACATTTTCGCGACCTGTAAGTTCGGGGTGGAATCCTGTACCAACCTCAAGCATTGATGCAATTCTGCCGTCATAAGATATTTTGCCACCCGATGGTGCAGTAACACGACAAAGAAGTTTGAGAAGTGTGGATTTACCTGCACCATTGTGACCTATGATGCCCAACGCTTCACCTTTTTTTACCTCAAACGATATACCGTCAAGTGCCATAAAACGGTCACCTTTTGAGAGATCCGGGTTATCACCTATTTTACTGTTGGGGTCTTCTTTATGACGGATTTTCGCCCAAAAAGACTGCAAGTCGCCTTTTAGAGTTCCACCACCGATAGCACCTAAACGATACTCTTTTGAAACGTTTTCTATTTTAATAGCTGTTTGGTTCATATGTATTTCTCCAACTGTATCAGACAGTATCCATAAATGTTTTTTCTACTTTGCTGAATAATATTATACCTATAAATAAGACGATCAATGTAATAATCCAACTTATGCCATAGAATCCCCATTCCATCTCACCCAGGCCTAAATATGAATAGCGGAAAAGATTTACGATAGGTGTAATGGGGTTGAGCATAAAGAGCGTGTGGTATTTTCCACCGGGTGCAAATACTGCCATACCGCCCATATCGTAAGCAATAGGAGAGGCATACATCCAGAGCTGTGTTCCGAATGTTACGAGCATAGCAAGGTCACGGTATTTTGTAGTAAGTGCGGAAATTATAATACCGCATCCAAGGCTTAGAAGTGCCAACTGTAAAACTATAAGCGGAGTCATTAAAATGTAAATATTAGGATGACAGCCCTGGTCTGTTATTACATAATATATTAAGAAAATCACCATAAACACAAACTGTATAACAAGGGATATTAAATTTGATAATACCGTTGAAATCGGCATAACAAGACGGGGAAAATATACCTTGCCGAGAGTCTGGCGGTTAGAAACAAAGGTATTCGCAGTTTGTGTAAGGCACTGGTTGAAATATGTCCACAGTATTGTACCCGAAAGATAGAATATAAATGAGGGCACACCATCTGCCGCAAGACCTGCGATATTACCGAAAACAAGGGTGAATACAACAGTTGTTAGAAGTGGTTGTATTACTGCCCAAAGGGGACCTAAAACAGTTTGCTTATACATAGAAACAAAGTTTCTTTTTACAAACAAAAATATCAGGTCTTTATATTGTAATAATTCTTTAAGATGCAAGTCAAACCAACCGGTTTTCGGCTCGATAACGGTTTGAAATTTTTTGTTTGAGTTGTTTGATGATTCCATATTTTCTCCAATTAAAAAATATTATATAGTTTGTTAATTATATCTTCATTACGGATTTCAAAATCTTCTGATTGCGAGGCTTCCGTAATTTTTTTCAGAAGGTCGTTGTCGGTGAGCACTTCGGTGATTGCTTCTGCAATGGATTTTGCATCCGTATCACAGAGAACTCCGTTTACACCGTCTTGTATTTGCTCCTTGGCGGCACTTCGTGTTGCAACAATGGGTTTGCCAAGAATTTTTGACTCCATAATTGCTACGCTGTGACCTTCAAACCTGCTGGGTTGAACCGAAAGGTCGGCATTAGCTATATAAGGGTAGGGGTTAGATTGCATACCTAAAAGGTGGACGTGATTTTCAAGATTGAGAGTTTCTATTTGGTTGCGTAACTCAGTTTCAACGGGACCTCCGCCAACAATCCACCAATGAATATGTGTAAGACCTTTATCTATAAGTTCTTTACAAGCGCCAATAGCAAGATCCATTCCCTTTTCTTCCGAAAGACGTCCGCAGGAAACGATATTAAACCCGTTCTCAGGGTATTGAACAAGTGGCGTTTCCTTGCTTCGGCTAAGTATGTCCTCAACATCAATAATGTTGTTGATTGCAATTATTTTTTGTTTGTATTCGGGAACAAAGCTTTTGAGCAGGTCAGCTTGTGAATCTGAAACTGTTATAATTTTATCACTCTTTTTATAACCGTATTTATCGTGATAAACGCGCCTCATTGCACCATGGTGATAAAACATTAAGAATTTTTTGGCGTTGATTCCACGTACTGCAGTTTCTGCAGTAACATCGCTGTATATTATCGCTGTATCAAACTGTTCGGGTTGAAGTTGTTCTTTTATGTATTTGCCATAAAGTTTTGCTTCCAATCCTTTAAACAGGAAACAAAGAACGTTCCAGATAAAAAGGCGGAGTTTTGATGCGTTCTGAGGCTTTTCAATAAGATGGAAAAGTTTCGCGTATTTATATGGTTCTTTAAACGATACCGTTTTATCTCTGTCGGCTATTAAAAGTCGGCATTCTTCAGGAACCCGGTGAGCCATATCCGTATAATTATAAAGAATCAGACAAGTTACATCATACTTATTATAATCAATACGATTTAAAAGATTTACCAGTGCTGATTCAATACCGCCTATCCAAAGGGCGGTTGAAACAAATATAATTTTTTTCTTCATATTCCGTTATTTTTCAAAACTGCTTTTATCGGGTAGAATTTTTTTGAATGCGTTACGTACTTTTTCAGAAAGATTTTCAAAATCAACAGGGTTTTCGGGATCGTTAATGCATATCATATCGTGTTCTTGGTTTTCTATAATGTCGCAAAGTAAAGAAATTGTGTTTTCATCGGCACAAGAAACGAAGTTATCTGTATTATATGGTATGAACTGACCGCTTGCTACTTGCCACCACAGCATAACCCATTGATTAACGTCGGAGGCTTGTCTGAATCTGTTGGCAGTAGTTGTATTTAATATATCAGGCTCCTTGCTCCATACTTCTTCGAAGGTTTTTTTGCAGTATGCGGCAGGGGCGTGAAGATTTTCAAAGCCGTAAAAGAAATTGGGAAATAATTTCCATAACACCGCTGAACGAATATTATCCTGCCATCGATAAGTTTTACTTATGAATTTATTCTTATGAATGGCATACTGGGTGCGTTTATCAAAATGCTTGTTGATGATGCCCATATTATTTGCTGCCGCGTGTTGCCAGATACCGATTTCACCAATAAAGGGCATAGGAACTTCGCCGCCGTATGTGCAGGGTAGGCCATTATCAAAAAATGCGGTTTCATCCATGGGACGGAGTATAAACATATCGTCATTAAAATAAACAAAGTTTTCTGCTAAATCGGGAATGCGATGTAAATTCACTTCCAAAGCCTGTGAATTGAACGAGGGCAGACAATCTTTTGGCATATAGTCTTCGTGACGGACTACATTAATTTTAGGATTATCGGTATTTAAAAATGAGGGTAAGTGTCCCCATGTAACAAAATGAATTTTACGAACCCAAGGTGTAAATTTTTCTACTGCGCGGAACCAATACGGCATAAGTCCCCAGTCACGATAGCGGTTAACAGAGTTACTGTCATCTGTTTTGTGAGGGGAGTATTTAGCTTTTTCGGTTTGCCAGGCGGGGTCGTTACCATCCACCCAAAGAACAACAAAATCAATCATTATTCAAAGTCCTTTATATAAAGTTATAAGATTAGTTTCCTCTGAGGAGTGAGTACAGTTTCGTTTGCTTGATTTTTACTGCAACCGAGTGACGCAACTGAGTTTTTTTATGTCTGTTTAAAATTTTACGATATTTTCCGTTTTTTAAATCGCAAATAAATATATCGTCTGTTTTATAATCAGCCCATCTGCTTGTTTTCAGCATTTCCGATAAATTTTTCAAAGTGTCAATATCGGCGTAATATGCTTTTTGGCTGAGAAGCATAACATACAATGCGAATAAAACTTTTTCACCTTCCGGGAAAGTGAGCCAGTATTTTTCTTTTAGAGCAGTTCCTAAATTTTCTATACTATTATAAAACGGGATTAAATAGTTGTTAAGGTTATCTATCCTGTTCATTCGTGTATATACGCGCATTTCGTCATCAGGTTGATGATAATGGTATATGGCTTCTTTGAGAAAGTATATATTTTGTGTATATTTCAAATAGTCAAGAACAAACAAAAAATCTTCCATCAGAAATACATCTTTATTGAAATGAATTTTGTTTTCTTTTATAATCTCTGTTTTGAAAATTTTATTGCAAGCAGAGGAAAGGGCGTTATGCTCAAACATCTGAGAAAAGTCACCACTCCATTGTGACGGCTCAGATATTCCCTCATGCGGGTATACTAATATGTCACTTCGGTAAATGACATCGTTTTTATAATAATCAAAGCTCAAACCGAAAATAAGCATATCGGTGTTATGTTTTTCAACGAGTTTTGCAGCATTGGCCAAGGCGTTTGTGTCGTAGGTGTCATCAGAGTCCATAAACAGAATGTACTCACCTTGAGCTTTTTCGATGCCGCAATTACGGGCAGAGGAAACGCCGCCGTTTTCCTTATGGATGCAGATTATCTGTGGATATTGGATTGCCAATGCATCGCAAATTTCAGCGGTATTATCCGTTGAGCCGTCATTGACAATGATTATTTCAAAGTCATTCAGCCCTGAATTAAGAACACTTTTTACTGTTATTTCTATTGACTCAGAACATTGATAAGCGGGAATAATCACACTGTATTTCATTGTGTCGGAGCAACCTCCCAGAAGAAACGGTAGTTGGTATAATCATCTATTTCTATAGCTATGGGCGCTAATGAAGTCATTGAATAGAAGATAACAGCAAAAGCCACTAGAAACGCTACGATGAATTTTTTCATAGAGTCATCAAAAACTACTTGTGGAGCTAAGCGATTCGCATAATAATCTTCCTCAAAGTCTTCAAATAGCATGGGAATATATAGTATTACGAATTGGAAATAATAGTCTGCAAGGCGAGTAAAAACATTATCGTAACCGCAGAACATTTGTAAAATAGCCGAGACTCCGATAATCATAAACAATGAGGAAAAATGTTTTCCGCGGAAGCCTTTCATTAATGCGCCTAATAAAAGCATGAAACAAATCATCAAAAAACGTGTGCCTAAAAATGTATCAGCAGCAAAGTCTTTGTCGCTGTAATACATATCTCGGAATGCAGAAACTATCGGATCACGGAAAACGAAAATGAGGGTAGCGGTTGCTACATAACCAAAAAGAGTTTTTATGTTGAGTTTGAGCTTGGAAATCCAATATGCAGGAAGGAATATTAATGCAGGTAAATGAATAGAGCCTGCTAAAAGTGTCCAGAAAACGAATTGTTTTGGTTTTTTTTCTATAATGCTGATGTATGAGAATATAAGAATTGCCATAGCAAGTGACTGCTTTACCGCACTGAAACCGAAAACATAGAAGCCGATACAGTTCCACATCAGATAACTTAGCCAGGGCTTCGGTGAATAACGGAAAATAAGTATAGCAACCGCAATCTCTATAATGATTGCTACAATCAACAGAAATATCTGATAATCGCCATCGGTTAAATGACAAACAAGCTTCATCAGCCATTGGAAACCGAAGTTTCTACCTTCTTGAAATACTTCTTCGCTGAACCAACCAAAGTATCTATAATCCTGAAATAAGGTGTTGTATCTTATTAAGTCGCCTGTCAGAAATTTATATCTGAAACCGCTGACAAAAGCGTGTAAAATTGCCATAACGACAATATACGGCTTTCTCGTTTCGCCTTTTTGAGACATAATCATACCTAAAATGATTACTGCCGCTACAAGGATATAGTAGATTGATTTTCCCATAATACTCCGTTCTACATATCAAGTGTTTCGTAAAATAATTCTTGCGTTTGTTCTGTTAATGTTTTTTTTGAAAATTGTTGTCCGCGCAGTTTTGCTTTTTCAGTATATGTTTTTAATAATTCAGGTTCCCTGAGCATTTTTCGTAAACCGTTCAAAAATGCTTCGTCGCTGTTTTCGGTTATGATACCATACTCATTGTTACCAAGCAATTCGTCCATACCGCTGCAATCAGTTGTTACAACGGTTTTTCCGAGTATCAGTCCTTCAGTTACAAAAGTACTGAATCCCTCATAATTGGATGAGCAGACCAACAAATCCGCACTTTTAATAAAAGGATAAGGATTGTTTTGAAAACCGAGCAATTTAATGTTTTCAGTTAAATTATTTTCTTTTAAATAATTCTCAATTTGTTGGCGTTCTTCGCCTTCGCCGAGAATCCAAAGGGTGAAATCGAAACCTTCATTCAAAAGCGTTTTTGCAGTTTTCAAAAGTCTTGGATAATTCTTTTGAGGCATAAGCCTACCCATCATCAGTAAAGTTAATTTAGTTTTGTTGATTCCTTCAGGCAGAGGTGAGAAAGATTTATCGGTAATCTCTTTATCGTCAATAGTGTTGTAGATAATCTCTGTTTCAGGTGTGTTGCCGTACATTTCAATAAAACTATCCCGCACGTTTCTGGATACACAAATTACTTTGTCAAATTTTTCGTACCAAGGCTTTGTCTTTTTTGCAAAACTCTCGGGGTCATCGGTTATTTTTCTTAAATCACAATGTACCCAGGCGAGTTTTTTTGCTTTTCTATTAGTGGAACTTGCTATGATTTTTGTCGATGCACACTCCAGGTATGCAACCTCAATATCATAATCATCTTTTATGTGTAAAGGGTAAACTAAGCCTAACGCTGCTTCAATACGAAAAAGCATATCAGTAACAGTGTTGTGCTTTTTATAACAATATTTATATTTTACGTCGTCGCACAAGAGATTTTTTGTATTTTCTCGGAAAGTGGTCTGAACAGTTATGTCGAACCTCGTTTTATCCATCGAATCAACAAGTGTTCTCAGAACTTTTTCGGCACCGCCGCCGATTAATGTGTCAATGTAGAAAAGTATTTTAATTCTCATAAATGCTGTACACCTTTTTCATAGCGGTTTCTGTATCGAAACCTGCATTTTTGAGTTCTTCAGGATAGTCTGTTGCTGTGTTGCGTTGGACGGATATAATTTTTTCAATCCATGTGTCTTCAGCATCGTTAAGTGATAGCGGATGGATTAAATCTGTAAGAAATACATCAGGCGGTACTGTATCGGAAATAACACATGGTAATCCGTTTGCCTGGACTTCTAAAATTGAGAGGGGCATACCCTCATAAA
Source organism: Acutalibacteraceae bacterium (assembly GCA_045578985.1). Taxonomy (GTDB): domain Bacteria; phylum Bacillota; class Clostridia; order Oscillospirales; family Acutalibacteraceae; genus DTU089. Next base: position 33,629 of record JAZNLH010000017.1, read on the forward strand.
GTGACGGGAATACAAAAATATCCATGGCATTAAGATAATCTTGAACATTGCATATGCTTCCCGCAAAAATCACATTATTCTGAAGATTTAAGTTTTCAACTTTTTCTTCTAACATTTTACGGTCATCACCATCACCCAAAAGAAGAAGTACCGTATCTTCACGTTTTTTTAAAAGTGCCGGCAACAGTTCAATGATAAAAGATTGGTTTTTAACCTCTGCAAGACGCCCGGTGTGACCTATAACAAATTTATTTTGTAAATTAAGTTTTGTTCGGATTGTTTTTCGTTTTTCGTCTGAAAAGCGAAAAGATTCTGTATTTATTCCGTTGAGAATAAGTTTTCCACGTTTGTTGTATGCTTTTTTTCCGTAAAGTCTTTCACCTGCTTTTTGACCACAAGCTACAAGATCTGTTGAAAAAGCGAGAATTAAACTACGCATAGCAGTTTCGTAAATAGTTTTTACAATTCCCTTTCCGTCTATAAGAGCAGAGTGAGCGTGAGAAACACGCACCGGTATATTCATTTGCTTTGCTGCAAGCATAACCCAGCCAATGCTGAACATAGTGTGAGCGTGAACGGCAGTATAGGGATATTTTGCCATAAGTTTCTTTAATTCTCTGAAATATTCTCCGTAATCTTCCGAAGGCTCTCTGAATTTAAATATCTTACAACCTTTTTCGATTACCTCTTTACCGTAATCGCCTATATCGTCATCGAATATTACGTAGTGTGTTTCATATTCTTCCGGGTTTGCGTACATTCCTATATCGCGTGCAACTTTTTCTGCGCCACCTATAGTAAGGTGGGCCGCTATTTGTAGTATGTATTTCATAAATATCACCTTATCGGGTTAATACCCATCCCATTGCATCGATCAACGGAGTTATTTTTAGCCTGACAGGCAAACTGATAAGTATACAAAATTTGCTTGACGGATAACTGTATTTATGCTTGTTTACACTATCACAGTATTCGTTTAGTTCTTTTAATCTTCTGAAAAACGGGACTCTGTTGCGATGTAAATATTTTGCCTTTGTATAAACTGCACGCATATTGTCAAAATGCATAGAACTTAAAAATAAATCCTTTTCTCCGGGTGTGAGATCGCTTTTTTCAAAAAGTTCTTTCAGGTGCTTTTCCGCTAAACGGATTTGTTCATCAAGATCGTCTCGCTTTTTGCGCGACAACGATTCTTCGTTTTCAAGGCAGAGAACATAAAGAGGTTTTTCTATAACGCGGAAACTGGTTATATTTAAAACATACTCTATGTTGAAAGTTCTGTCTTCGCCTACTTCGAGATTTTCTAAAAAACGAATATTATTTTCTGCGATTATACTGCGTTTATAAACTTTTCCGTTAGGAGTGTTTATGCGCTTTTTCCACATATCTTCTGCAAGACGGTTTACGATTTCTTCTCGGTTTTGTGAAGCAAAGGCAGGGATATATTTACTGTCGTTTTGTTCGTCGCCTGCAATGCTTTGAGAAAACTGAATGAAATCATAATCATAATCGTTTAAGGTGTCATCAATGACTCCAAAATAATCATTAGTTACCCAATCATCGCTGTCAACAAATAAAATATAATCGCCTTCAGCAACGGAAAGACCTGCATTTCTCGCAGTTCCCACGCCGCCGTTTTCTTTTTCGATATATTTTACTTGATTATAACGTGCTGCGTATTCTTTACAGATTTCGCCCGATGAATCAGGAGAGCCGTCATTGATAAGAATAATTTCCGCATCAACTCTATTCTGTTTTAATAAACTGTCCACACAACCTCTGAGTGTGTTTTCAGCTTTATAAACAGGGATTATTACAGAAAATTTCATAAAATGCTCCGTGATGTAATGATTTATACCGTTACGGTGTCTTTTTCCGATACACAAGTATCTAATATGCCTTTAATTACGGGTTGAATTTCTTCAACTCTGTATTTTTGTACATAGGTAATATTTGTAGTGCCTATTTTTTCTCGCAACAATCTATCTTTAACGAGCTTATCCATATTTTCGGCATAAGCATCAACATCTTTTGGTTCACACATATATCCTGTTACACCGTTTTCGACGTAGTCGGGGACACCTTGAACATTGGATGTTATCAGGGGGAGGCCTGATGCCATAGCCTCAAGGGATGCAAGACCCAGCCCTTCGCGGACTGACGGGTGAGCGAATATATCACAAGCGCTCATTATTTCGGGAATATCCTGTCTGTAGCCTAACAGGAATACTTGGTTTTGCAGTTTTAAAGATGATGATAAATTTGTTAAATATTTTTCTAAAACGCCTTGACCGCAGATTATGTATTTAATGTCAGGGTTATTAAGTTTTGCTATGGCTTTTATAATTACTTCGTGATTTTTTCTTTTCTGAAGTTCGCCTACAGACAAAACGAGGATATCACTATCAGTTATTCCTAATTGTTTTCTTTTTTCTTCTCTGGAAACAATGCTTTCGCGCTCTGAAAAATCCACACCGATACCATCGATATGCTCGATTATAGGCGTGTATGTGTGTTTTTTTGCCCAGTTATAGTCTTCCCAGTTTATTGTGACCAGAATATCGTTGAATTTAGACATGATGATTTCAAGAGGAGCCCACATCATCCAGTTGAAAATGGGAGCACCTTTGAAAAAGTGGAAACCATGTGCCATATATATGACTTTTGTGCCCTGCTTTCTTGCCTTGCGTGCAGCAAGTCTGGTCATAACACCCATAACCGGTTCGTTTGTCCATATAACATCATAGTGGTTTTCCGAAAGTAACTTTTTAAGGTCTTGATAGCCCTTTATGTTACTTGGTGAGAACGGACTGCGTACGAGGCGTAATATATGTATTTTTGCTACATCGCCCACAGCTTTTTTCACGTCCTCTAATCTGTCACCTACAACGGAACAGGCAAGTTCGACACAATAGCCGTTTTCAGCAAGATAGCGTATATGGGGTACCATAAACTGAATTGTCATCAAATCAGTACAGGTAAGAAGAAGTCGCTTCATTCTTTCACCTCGAGGATAATTCTTTGAGCAATTTTTTTACCGCTCATTCCGTATTGCTCTCTTAAATATTTCTGATCACCAACAAGTGTGCTGTATTCATCATTCATTCCGATTCTTACAAGTCTGGCATGAGAGGGAAGTTCCGCAAGAACTTCTGCAACAGCGCTGCCAAAACCGCCTGAAAGATTATGTTCTTCGCAGGTTACAATAAGTTCGTGGGTTTCGGAAACCTTGCGTATAACTTCTGCATCAATAGGTTTAACCGTTGGGAAGGTATAAACAGTAGGTGTAATACCGGATTTTTCTAAAACAGCAACAGCTTCTTCTATTTCTTCAAAAATCGCACCTGTTGAGAAGATAGCAACTCCTTTACCTTGTTTTACACAAATTGATTTTCCAATTTCAAAATTATCTAAAGTATCGTGTATTCTTTTTTCTCCGCCGCGACCTAAGCGCACATAGCAGGTTCCGGGATATTTTGCTATTGCTCGGGTAACTGCTTCTGCTTCAACAAGATCGCCAGGGCAAAGAACGGTGACATTCGGTAAAGAACGCATAACTGCGATATCTTCCGTAGCATGGTGGCTCATACCCAGCGAACCGTAAACGAAACCTCCGCCGACACAAATTATTTTTACATCTGCGTTATGATAAGCGCAATCGTTTCGGATTTGTTCAAGACATCTGAGAGTCGGGAAATTGCCTATGGAGTATGTAAAAACAGTTTTTCCTTCCAATGCCATACCTGCCGCTACTGAAGTAAGATTCTGCTCAGCTATACCTGCATTGATTATCTGATCGGGATGAGTTTCCCAAAAAGGTTTTAAAACACCGAAACCCAGGTCACCTGTGACAACTTCGATATTTTTGTTTTCATTCGCCAAATCTATAAGCGTTTTGAAAAAAGTATCTCTCATTGTTATTTCTCCTTTATGAACCAGGTAGGTTTATGGGTTGCTGACATTGTGTGATCATTATTGATATCGGCATTTTCATCGGGCTTAACGGGATTTTCAATACCATCAGGTGTGTAAGGATCCGTAACACCTTCTGGTTTTGCGTCATGCAGTTCTGTAACTGACATATCATATTCCCAACCATCGTGTGGAAAACGATAATGCCAGAGCAAATCGTTTTCCATAAACGAAACACCTTTGCCTTTTATTGTGTTTGCAATAATTACAGTAGGTTTGTTTTCTACCATGCCGTTCTTTAAAGCTTCGTAACACTGTTCATGATTGTTGCCGTCAATTTCTATAACATTCCAACCGAAGCTTTGCCAGATTCCCGCAAGAGGTGTTGTTGAAATAACATTATCGCAAGTATCCAGACTTTGCATATGATTGTGGTCAACTATACACACAAGGTTGTCCAAACGGAAGTGCGCAGCGAAAAGGGCAGCTTCCCAAACGGAGCCTTCATTGCACTCGCCATCGCCTAAAATTACGTAGTTTTTGTGGCTTTTACCATCTTGTTTTGCGGCTAATGCCATACCTGCAGCGGCAGATAATCCGTGACCTAAAGAACCGGTAGAAAAGTCTACGCCCGGAACATGGTGTGAAACATGCCCGGACAGTCTGCTACCATTCTGGTAGTGTGTTTTAAGTTCTTCTGCATCAAAAAAGCCACTTTCCGCAAGGGCTGCGTAAATAGCTGCACCCGCGTGACCTTTCGAAAGAATAAAACGGTCGCGGGTGTCTGATTTTGGATTGTTTGGGTCAAAATGTAAAATATCGGCATATAAAACCGCAATTATGTCTGCAACAGACATAATTGCACCTATATGACTTCCGCCTGAGAGATGAGTCATTTCTATACCGTGACGTCTTATGAGCCATGCTAATTGTTTGCTTGTCATTCATTTCACTCCAAAAATCAAATCTGCGGTTAGATCTGAGATTATTTTTTAGATATTTCGTCCAATGCTTTGAATTCTTCGGGCGTTAAATTCCATCCCATAGCATCTAAATTAGAAATTAATTGGTCAGCTCGTTTTATTCCTGCTAACGAAACACTTTCTGGTAAACAGTCGAGTATAAAACGAATTGCACAGGCAGAAAGTGTTTTTCCTCTGTTTGTTGCGATTTCGCGAAGAACTTCAACAATTTTTAAATTCTTCTCTAATTTTTCACCATGGAAGTTAACGTAAATATCAAGACTTCGTCTGTCATCGTCGCCGAATTTAGAGTTTAAATCATATTTCCCCGTAAGGATACCTTGTCCGAGACTGCCCCAGGTCATAGGAGTGAGGTCCAACTCGGTTTGTATTGTTCTTAAGTTTTTTTCGTTTTTTCGACAGGCAAGAGAAAATTCGTCTTGGCAGTTTACAAACAAGCCTTTGTACGGACGAAGTTCTTCAATTTCGTCAACGGTGATATTTGACAAACCGAAATAACGGATTTTACCTTTGTCACGAAGTTCAATGAGTTTACCTACAACATCTTCCATAGGTGTCACTTTATCGAGATAATGGATGAGGTAGATATCTATGTAGTCTGTATTTAAACGGCGAAGGCTTCCGTCGAGAGCTTCTTCTATGTAAGCGGGGGAATTGTCGTAAACGGTTTTGCCACCACCCACACGAACACCGAATTTGGTCTCAATTATTACTTCGTTGCGGCGTGAACCTAAGCCCTTTGCGAGAGTTCTTTCTGATTGACCGAGACCATATGTATCTGCAGTGTCAAAAAAGTTTACACCTACATCCAATGCTTTGTGAATGGCACCTATAAATTCATCTTCCTGGACTTTTCCCCAATTATAACCACCCATGGGGCAACCGCCCATACAAAAACGAGAAACACGAAGATCTGTGTTTTTTAAAGTAATATATTCCATGAAATCTCCTATTTATGTGATAACACTCTGAATGTTTTTTTTACAACTTGCCAGATAGTTTGCAGGAACAGGTACGCATCTGTTTTGGCTGAAACTTCTTTGGCATATTTTATCCTTAAACGGTTTTTCTTTTTCAATACATATTTTTCGTACATTTCATCCGGATTTTCTTCGCCCACGATTTCATCAAGGTTTATAAACTCTATTGAACTGAAATCGGTGATTCCCGGACGAACTTCAAGAATAAGCTTTTCGTCACCTTCGTATTGTTTTGTGTATTTCAGCAGTTCAGGACGAGGACCTATAAAACTCATAGTTGAATTCAATACGTTGATCAGTTGGGGTATCTCATCAAGTTTAAGTTTTCTGAGATATTTACCGGCTCTTGTAATGCGAGGATCGTTAAGTGCGGTAGTTCCGTCACCTTTGTCTGCATCCTTAACCATCGTTCTGAATTTGTAAATGTGGAAGGGTTTATTCCTGTAACCGTCACGCAAGGGTTTATAGAAAACCGGAAAACCTGAATCTATTACGATGATAACACTGATAACTATGAATATGGGTGATGTTAAAATCAACAGAATGAGCGCCGCTGTAAAATCGATAACACGTTTTACGAAGCGGTTATAGAAACCCTTGTAACCTTGCTTTTCCATTCTTTTCTCCTGTTCCTGAAAAGAATCTTTTTCGTCTGCATTGTTTATTGAACGAAAAGGATTCTTGAAATCGCGTAATTTCACATATTAAAGTATTTATAAATATAATATATTCTAGCACTCAATACTCGTATTGTCAATAAAATCGACTTCGAAAAAAGAAAAAAATCGAATAAAAAATGTTCCTCGCAGACTGATGTATGGATATATCAGAATAATTGCATAAAATTGGTCGAAAAAAGGGGAAAAAATTCACTTTTTATGGGTTGGTTAATTGATATTTTTTGAAGGATTTTTTTACTAAAAAAGTTGTTTGTATTCACCAAAAATAACGACAAAAAAACGTGGTTTTGCACAACAAAAATGTCGTATCAACAGTAAAAAAATACTCGTTTTCAGATCCTTTCAGTTGGGATTTTTTTGGATTTTTATGTACAAAAAAATCTTATAATTTGGGTTCGGTTTAATCGGTATTTTATTTGGATTTTTTTATTTCAACATCAGTGTAATAATGTTCTAAAATCTTCTTGTATGTGTACCCTTGACGTGCTAAATAATCTGCGCCATATTGGCTCAGACCAACGCCGTGACCATAACCGCTGACGTTAAAAGTTACTGTGTCTGCAGTTGTTTTTACTGTGAAAACAGGACTTCTTAAAGAGAACGCTTTTCGGATTTCTTCTCCGGTGAATTGTTTGCCGGAAACGGTTGCAGTTAAGACTGTACCGGAAGGGGACTTATCGGTGATTTTTATAATATTTTTTAAGTTAGCGACATCGATTTCCGAAAGATCAAGATTTTTTGCGTGTTTTATAAAATCCTCTTTGCTAAAGGATACCGTTGATGCATATTGCGGTGATAATTTATCCCCTTCGCTTTTTACGCTTTTCAGGTAAGGTACTTCAGAGCCCCATATGTTTTTGGCATCTTCTGTTTTGCCACATGAAATTGCGTAAAATGCGGCAACGCACAGCTCGTTGTTATAATATATGGCCTCGTTTTCTACTTCTTTTACGGCGGATTGAAGTTTTTGTTCGTATTTTTCAAAATCGGCACCCCATTTTTCACGACGCTCAGATTCATCTATGTATCCTTGGTGTGTTTTGGTGTCATCGGAAATATCGCTTTTTTCGGAGTCGTTTTGTGAGTTTTTCAGGCGTAAGGCATTTGTGTAGCAGGCTACCGCCTGAGCTTTGATGGCTTCTTCGTGGTATGCCAGTGGCATTTCTGCCGCCACACTTCCACATACATATTCGAATAAAGTCATATCTACCGTTTTGTTGCCCACTGTACGAAAGACCGTGATGGTATCACGGGTTTCTGCAGCAATTTCCGAAGTGGATTCGACATTGGTTTCTTCTTGAGATTGGGGGCTTGGAGGCGTGGCAGTTTCTTTTATTAGCGCGACCGGAATTGCCAAGCAACAAATAGCAGCCAGAATGATAAGAGTAAGATATTTTTTCATTGCAATTCACCTATCCGTTATTTTAATAAGATTTATTGACAAGCAGGATATTTTGATATAAAATAATATGAATTATTGTTTAAAAGTATGTATTGATAGATTACAAAAGAATAGGGAGTGAAAAAATGCCTACATTTATTGAACCCGTTTTACCAGAGGATTTTAACGGACTTTGTGAAGAACTTCAATCGTACAGTTCCGTTCCTGTAGAGTATTTTGATAGATTTGATGTTAAAAGAGGTTTAAGAAACCGCGATGGCAGCGGCGTTATGGCAGGTCTTACAAAGGTTTGCGCCGTTGACGGTTACTATATTGAAGATGGTGAACGTAAACCCATTGAAGGTCGCCTTACATACAGGGGCATCGATATCAATGATTTGGTTGATGGTTGTCTTAACGAAAACAGATTTGGCTACGAGGAAGTTGCTTGGCTCCTTCTTTTCGGTCATCTTCCCACCAAAAGTCAGCTTGATGATTTTAATAAGGTGCTTTCGGATTCCCGCGATCTTCCCGAAGATTTTATCGAGGATATGATAATGAAAGCGCCGTCCCCCAACATTATGAATAAACTTGAACGCTCTGTTCTTTCGCTTTATTCGTATGACAGCAATCCTGATGACATTTCTGTTGAGAATGTTTTGCGTCAGAGCATCCAGCTTATAGCACAACTTCCCACAATTATGACATATGCATATCAGGTGAAGAGAAGGTATTATCTCAAAAAAAGTATGTATCTTCATCCCATAAAACCCGGTCTTTCCACCGCTGAAACAATTCTTTACAACACACGTTCGGACCGTAAGTTTACTGATGAAGAGGCGAAACTTCTTGATCTCTGTCTTATGATTCATGCAGAACACGGTGGTGGTAACAACTCTGCATTTGCAACAAGAGTTCTTACTTCAAGCGGTACAGATACATATTCTGCTATTTCAGCAGGTATAGGTTCTCTTAAAGGACCCCGCCATGGCGGTGCTAACCACAAAGTTACCGAAATGATGAATTTCCTGAAAGAAGATGTCAAGGATATAACCGATGAAGGTCAGGTTGCCGATTTCCTTAAAAAAGTTATTAACAGAGAAGCCGGCGACAGAACGGGCCTTGTTTACGGTATGGGGCACGCAGTTTATACCCTTAGCGATCCGCGACAAATCATCCTTAAAAGAGAAGCGGTTAAACTTGCTGAGAAAAGTGGTTTTGCAGATGAGTTTAAAGCGCTTGAACTTATTGAACGACTTACCCCTGAAATATTTGCAAGTGAGAAGAATAACAACAAGAAAATCTGTGCTAACGTTGACCTTTATTCCGGTCTTATTTACCAGATGCTCAGAATTCCGGAAGATTTGTACACACCTCTTTTTGCAATTGCACGTGTATCGGGTTGGAGTGCTCATCGTATTGAGGAACTTCTTACCGGTAACAGAGTAATAAGACCCGCATATAAAAATTTGTCGGTTCCGAAAGTGTACGCTCCGTTGGATGAAAGAATTTCCGATTTTAAACAATCTCCGCTTTATGTTCCTCTTGATGAGAGATAATTTCGCTTTTCGAAAGGGTTGTAGTTATGAATAAACTTAAAGGTTCTTCAAGTGCAGTCGGAATGAAGCACCTGATTATAATTTTTGTAACATCGTTATTACTGGCTTTGCCTATAAGAACATATCAACTTCTTGTTTTGGTAAATCCCCAAAACGGATTTTACGAAGATGCTGATTTTACTGTGCCGGTTCTTTTTGGCATAGTTGCAATATTTACGTTGTTGTTTTTGGTGCTGAGTTTTGTAAGTAAAAGCATCCCTGCGCCAAAGATTACAGAGGGTAAGAATCCGTTGTTGGGTCTTGCCTCGCTTGTTATGGCAGGTGGATTCGTTTGGGATGTAATTGTAATAGAAAGAAAAATAGTTCCTCAAATAACAGGTAACATTTCTGCAGATATTTTCAGAAATCTTTTTTCTGTTTATCTTAAGGAAAGTGGCGGAACATTCCTTATTTTAGAATTGATTTTTGCAATTCTGGCTGTTTTTTATTTCTTGATTTTTGCAGTAAGCCATTTTGAAGGAAAACCACATTATAAAAGATTTGCGATACTTGCACTTTCACCATTATGTTGGAGTATGAGTGTACTTATATCCAAACTTATGAAGCCCATAAGTTTTATAACGGTTTCGGAACTTTTATTCGAAATTTTTATGTTTGTTTTTGCAATGCTTTTCTTCCTTACATCAGCGCGTATTTGTTCGGGTGTGTTTATCGAAAACAGTATGTGGGGAATATTCGGTTATGGTTTTGCAGCAGCGTTATTCGGCGGAATTGTTGCAATTCCCAGACTTGTTGTTGCGGTTATGGGACTTGCACCGGTTGATGGTAATGAGTTCAGTTTTTCTCATCTTGCGATGTTTATTTTCACAGTTGTTTTTGTATTAGCTTCCATGGGAGTGGGTTTTAAAAACGGACTTGAAAATATTAAATCTGTTTCAGATTTAGAACTTCCTGATGATGAAGACGTTGTTGTAAAGGGCAGTGATGCAGTTTATGTTACAGAAATTGCAGACGACGAAATAAAAGGTGGTTCTGATGGCTCGGAACCTGTAAAAAAAAACGAAATTGTGATTGAGGACGTTTTTGCTTATGAAATAGATGTGGCTTTAGACAATTATTTTGATGAGATTAATGCCGAATCAGTATTTGAAAAAGCAGAATTTCCGTCAAAAAAATCTGTTGCTGAAGCAGAAAAAGATCCTTTTTATGAAATTTTTGAAGAAACAGAAGATGAATCAGAAGAAATCATAGAGGAAGAGCAGCTTGTTGAAGAAGTTTTCAATGAAACTGAAGAGGATTTCTCGTTTGATGAATTTTTTGCAGAAAATGAAGATGATTCTGCGGAAATTTCTGAGGATGAAGAGTCTGTTGAAGAGGTTTTTGAAGAAACAGAAGAACTCCCTTTAGATGAGTTTTTTGTAGAAACGGAAGAAAATTCTTCTGAAAACGCTGGTGAAGAAGAGCTTGCTGAAAGAATAAATCAAAGTACAGAAGTTGTTACAGATGATGCTGAAGTAAGCGAAGAGTTTGTTGATTTTTCTGAAATTTTCATTGAAGATGTTGATGATTTTGAAGAAGATTCAGAACAAGAGAAAGTTGTAAAAGAAAAACCGAAAAAAACAGAAGTTAAAGAAAAATCAAAAAAAGAGAAAAAATCGAAGCGCTTACCTAAAGAGAAAAAGAAAAAGGATAGTAAGCAAAAAAAGATTTTTGGAAAAAATAAGAATCAGACAGAAGAGACTGAAGAACCTTTAAGAATTGTTTCTCTGGCAGAACTCAAAAAGGATAAAGATTCAGAATGACCGACTTGTGCGGCAGGAGAGGTAAATAATGTTTCTTAGCAATATGGCGACAGCCGCTCAGCAGGTTTTGATACTGTATTTAATTGTGGCGGTCGGCTTTGTAGCCGACCGTTTGCATATTTATAAAGAATCTACTGCTAAACTGTCGAATGATTTACTTTTTTATATAATTACACCATCAGTAATAATACAGTCATTTATGAACATGGAATTTGATGTAAAAACTGCAAGTTCCTTGGGCATAGCATTTTTATGTATGACTGCTACGCTTACTGTGGGTATGTTGATTGCGATACCGTTTTTTAATAAAAATGACAACAAGGCTGTTTTAAAATATGCCGTTAATTATGGTAATATGGGCTATATGGCATTACCCCTTTGTCAGGCTATGCTGGGGAACGAGGGCGTTTTTTATTGCTCTGCAGGTGTTGTAGCATTTAATATTCTTTGCTTCACTCATGGTATATGGCTTATGACAAAAAGCGAGGGAAAGTCATCTTTCGATTTTAAACGACTTATTTTAAATCCGGGCGTTATATCCGTCCTTATAGGTTTGCCGTTGTTCGTTTTTGGTATAAAACTTCCCGGTGTAGTACAATCTGCAATAGGGCACGTTGCAAACCTTAACACCCCGGTTGCTATGATTTTCTTCGGAACTTATATAGCTAATACAAATCTCAAAGAGATGTTCAAGTTACGAGAGAATTATTTTGTAGCTTTTCTTAAACTTATCGTTTTGCCTTGTATAATGTTGGGCGTGTTTAAACTTGTGGGGATTTCAGGTACGCTTCTTACGGCGTGTATAATTTCTGCATCTGTTCCCAGTGCTAATAATACAGTAATGTTTTCGGCAAAATATGATAAAAATACAGGTGTCGCATCTCAAGTTGTGGCGTTCAACTCCGCTATTTCGGTACTTACAATACCGATAATGATAGCACTTAGTAAATTATGATGGATATGAACTTACCATATAGTGATATGCTTCCGTGCGGTGTTTGTGATTTCAAACAGATAGGTGAACTTTTTGAGTGCCGCAGTAAATCACGTATCCCTGTAGGAGCAAAAAGTGTTATAACTTATCTTTTTCCCTATTGGTTAGGTGAAGAGTTTTATAAAGATTCAAATATTTCAAAATATGCAGTACCGGCAGATTACCATATAATTGTAGCCGGATATTTACAAGAAATAACGAAAAAACTGAAAGAGAAATATCCGTTAAATCAGTTTGAGTATTTCTGTGATAATTCGCCCGTAAACGAGGTTAAAGCCGCGCTCTTATGTGGTTTAGGCGTAAAAGGTAAAAACGGTCTTCTGATAAATGAAAAGTACGGAAGTTTTTGTTTTATCGGCGAAATTGTTACCGATTTGGTATGGGAAAACTATTCTTCAGGCAAAGGTGAATGTATTAATTGCGGACTATGCTTAAAAAAATGCCCCGGCGGTGCTTTGGGTGAATTTTATGTCGATAAAACAAAATGTTTATCCGATATCACCCAACGCAAAGGAGAGTTATCGGAAGAACAGATTGAATTGATAAAAAAAAGCGGTTGTGTATGGGGATGCGACGTATGTCAAGATGTTTGTCCCATGAATAAAAACATTGCAACCACCCCGATAAAAGAATTTTTTGAAAGTGCCGTGGCACATTTTTCGGAAGGTGATAATATCGAAGGGCGTGCGTTCAGTTGGCGTGGCAGAAAAGTTGTAGAAAGAAATTTAGGCTATTTTAAGTTGTAAAACTTTATAAAATCCAATATAATAGCAGGGGGAGCGATAATTATGAAACTGGTAATCGGTATAGTTAATAACGATGATGCAGGTGATTTACTTGCGGAGATTACGCAGGCATCATTTCAAGCTACAAAACTTTCAACTTCAGGCGGTTTCCTTAAAATGGGTAACGTTACAGTTCTTGTGGGTGTCGAAGATGAAAGAGTTGACGAAGTTATAGAAATATTCAAGAATTGTTGCTCAAGAAGGAAACAGATGATTTCAACAACACCGCCATTCCTCGGCGAAGGGTTTATAAGCGCTGCACCCGTAGAAGTGACTATAGGCGGAGCAACACTTTTTGTTGTTGATGTTGATAAATTTATGAAGATATGATAGATAAAAGTAATTATTCAGAGGAACTTTTAAATACACTGGACAGTTTCTTTGTTGACGGCAGATGCCCCCACGCAGTGCTTATTGACGGCGCGGGTGAAAAACAAAGAACTGAGTTGGCGAGGCTTGCCGCAAAAATGATGGTTTGCAGTAACGCAGAAATAACCCCTTGCGGTGCTTGTGAAAACTGCCGTAAGGCTGATGAAAACATACATCCCGATATCATAACTGTTACAAAGCCTCAAGATAGAAAGTTTTTTGTGAAAAACGATGTTAAAAAGGTTGTAGCAGACGCATATCTGACACCGAATGACTCACATAAAAAGGTTTACATACTTTCAGAGGTTCAACAAATGAACGAAGAATGTCAGAACCTTTTGTTGAAAATCCTTGAGGAGCCACCGCGCTATACTGCATTTATTCTTACTTCTCAAACCGCAAATGCTGTTATAGGCACAGTGTTGTCGCGTGTTGTAAGGCTCAGACTCGGTAAAACTGAAGACGTTGAGTACAGCGAAAAGGCGGTTGAGGTTGCAACCAAACTTGCAAAGGCAGTTTCATCCCCTTATGAGTACGATAAAATTCAAGCAACTGCACCTATGGATGGCAATAAAAAACTTACAACAGAAGTTTTAGAACTTTTCGTTGCGGTGCTTCGTGACGCCATCGCCTTAAAATCAGGTGGCAAAGTATTGCTTGAAAACTTTAAAAACCAAAGCGCAGAACTTGCTGATAAAAATGCATTGAAGAATCTTTTGGATATGTATGATGTTGTTTGTGGTTTATACCGTTCGTTGGATAATAACCCGAATTACACATTGCTTTCGGCGGTGCTTTGTGCAAGACTTTAAAAAATAAAAAACGGAGTTATATTATGGCAGAAGTTGTTGGAATTCGCTTTAAAGAGAACGGGAAAATTTATTATTTTGATCCTGATTCAAAAACATTTTCAAAGAGCGAAAAAGTAATTGTCGAAACTGTTCGCGGTATTGAGTGCGGCGAAATTGTTACACCAAATCATAACATCAGCGATGAAGAAATAGTTCATCCTCTTAAAAAGATAATAAGGGCGGCTAACAGTGAAGATTTGACTATTGTTGAAGCTAATCGCAAAAGAGAAAATGAGGCATTTGAATTTTGTGAAAAGAAAGTTCAACAGTTGGGTCTTGATATGAAACTTGTTGAAGTTGAATGTACTTTTGACGGCAGCAAGATGTTATTCTATTTCACCTCTGACGATAGAGTAGATTTCAGAGAACTTGTTAAAATCCTCGCTTCTCAATACAGAACACGTATCGAAATGCGACAGATAGGTGTCCGGGATGTTTCTAAAATGATAGGTGGATTGGGTATCTGTGGAAGACCTTTCTGCTGTTCTCAGTTCCTTGATGATTTTCACCCGGTATCAATAAAAATGGCTAAAGAACAAGGACTTTCTCTTAACCCCAGCAAAATCAGCGGCACTTGCGGCAGACTTCTTTGTTGCCTTAAATATGAACAGGAATCTTACGAATATCTTGCAAAAGTCACTCCCAGAGTAGGCTCTTTGGTTGATACTAAAGAAGGTAGGGGCACAGTTGTTGAAAGCAACCTTCTTACAGGCAAACTTAAAGTTTCGCTTGAAAGACGTCCTGAAGCAATTCCTACTGAATTTTCAAGAAAAGAAGTTAAACTTGTTAAACGTCCTAAAAATACAGTTGAAGCAGCAGACGAAAATTCTTCGGAAGAATGATTTTTTAAGGGAATATAGACCAAAATATCCCTATAATTTTATATTTTTCTATTGATTTCTGCAAAATATGTGTTACAATGTAGGCACATAAATAAACAAGGAGGTAAGACAAATGGCATACAAAATTACAGACGCATGTATTTCTTGCGGTGCTTGTGCTGCAGATTGCCCCGTAGAAGCAATTTCAGAAGGCGATGGCATCTATGTTATCGACGCTGATAAGTGCATCGATTGCGGTGCTTGCGAAGGTAGTTGCCCTGTTGGTGCTCCTGTTGCTGAATAAGCATAGCTTTTTGCATAGTTTAAAAGATAAATGGTTTAATCTCGATGAGATTAAACCATTTTATTTTTTGCGATTAAATGATTACCTTTCTGTAAAATAAAAATGTAAAAAATCCGTAAAATTATAAGAAAGTATTTGTTTTTATATAAATATATGTTATAATTAACCGATAATGGATTTTTGCCATTAAATTTCAAGCGAAAACACATAACTATTTTGTAACGGATGAAAATTATGGATAAAAAGAAAATTTTGATAATAAAAGGTTCCGGACGAAACGAAGGCTTTTCAAATCGTTTATGTGATGAGGTAGCTGCGTTTTTTCAAGAACATGAGGTGGATGTTTTTGACACCTTTAAAGAAGATTTTCTTCCGTGTAACGGATGCAATTACTGTGAAAAAAACGGTAAATGCGTAAAAAGAGATCTGGACGTGTTTTACAATAAATTTGAAAACGCAGATTTAATTGTGTTTGCAAGTCCTGTATACAACGGCACTTTTTCTACTCCCATGAAGTCGCTCATTGACAGATTTCAGATTTATTATACAGGATTTTATGCAAGTGGTAAAAAACAGCAGATAAAAAAACACCGTAAAGCTATGTTGATTGTTGCTTCCGGTCGTGATGGTAAAGTAAGTTTTGATTATATGAAGTCCCAACTTGAATGTGCATTTTCTATTTTGAATGTTGAACTTGACAGTGCTTTTTTATGTGCATACACAGATTCAAATTCCACATATGAAGAAACTCTCGAAAAATTAAAAAGGAGTTTAAAGGATGAATAAAAGAAAGTTTAAAATTACAACCGCAATAACAGTTGTTGTTATTTTGCTGATTGCTTTTTGTGCCGGTGCGGCATCGCTTGTTATAGAAGACAGCATGTTTAAAAATAACACTCCTACATACATTACTCCCAATTCACAGACAAAGGGAATAATTAAAAGCGAGGACGATTACGAGGCTTATGTTTTCGAAGTACCTGCCGATGGTGTGCTTGTTGTAAGGCTTGACCATGAAGATTTTGTTGATAATACGAAAACAGCCTGGAAAGTTACACTTTATAAAATTAACGAAGAAGGAAATCGTTCATACAGAGAATTATCATATACCGAAGTTTTTTGGAGCGATGCTACATCTAACTGGGGTGAAATCGGTGTAAGCAAGGGCACGTATTGCGTGGTGGTAAGTGCAGGTGCATTTTTCCTTGAAAGCGAGTTTAAACTCGTTACCATGTTTACGCAAACTGATGTTTATGAAAAAGAGCCTAATGATACAGCCGATGAGGCAACGTTAATGCAAGTGAAATATGGTAAATACGGTTCATCTCAAGGTCGCGAACAAAGCGCAGACGTAGACTGGTATGTGTTTAATCTTTATGAGGATAGTTGCATAAATATTTCATTTACTCATGCAGACAGTACATTCCCCACAGTTGGTTGGAATGTAACCTTGATGAACAGTGAGAAAGAGACAATAACTCAGTTCACTTCAAGACTCAATGAAACAGTTATCAAAACAGGTGTAATAGGTCTTAAAAGCGGTACATATTACGTGAAAGTTGACTCTCAGACAGCTGTTACGGACACCTATACATTGCTTATAGGCGCTGACAAAGCTATAAATAACGAGTTTGAACTTAACGATACACCTGAAACGGCAATAAATCTTCCCTGTGAGCTTGTAATGAACGGTAGCCTTTCAGACCGTTTGCTCGGTCTTGATAAGGACTATTACAAGTTTACGGTTCCTGCAGATGGTTATATTGACTTTGAGTTTACTCACGAGTTACTTGAAGGCCACAAAAAGGGCTGGAACATCAGAATTATTAAACCTATGGAAGATGGCACTTACTTCGAGATAGTAAGAAAGATTTCGATGTGGAACGAAGATAGCTACATCATTGAAAATCTTGGACTTGCAGCAGGTGATTACTACGTATGCATAGATGGTGACTCCGTTTCATATAACAGTGCAACATATAGTTGTAAGTGGACATTCAATGAAAAAGAGAACTTTGAGAAAGAACCTAACAATACGTTGACGAGTGCTGAAAATGTTCAGTTCGGTAAGTATTATCATGGTGCGATTATTTCAACGGATATGACGTTTGACGAAGATTACTACAAGTTTGAATTAAGCGAGTCAACCAATATCTGCCTTGAGTTCGGTCACGACAGAGTTAACAGTGGTGACATCTGTTGGATTGCAAGTATTGTTGATGAGAACTGCAATGAAATAACAACAGTTGAATCAACGCTTAATGAAACACTTGCTTCCTCCGGTGTTATAGAAGTTCCGGCAGGCACATATTACGTGAAAATCGAAACGGGTGTTTACGGTTCAGAAATACCCTATTACTTCAGACTGGTAAGGTGAGAAAACATTGAAAAAATTTCTTGCATTATTGCTTGTCGTCTCATTGTTGATGTTAACCGGTTGCGGTATAAATGATGAAAAACACGGGGACGGTACGGTTATTGCCGTATCGTTCTATCCGGTGTATATATTTACGTTGAATCTTGTTGACGGCATCGATGGTGTTGAGGTTTGTTGTATGGCGGAACAAAATACCGGTTGTCTTCACGATTATACTTTAACTGCCCGGGATGCACGACTTTTAAGCGATGCAGATGTGTTTGTTATAAACGGCGCAGGAATGGAAACTTTTCTTGATGATTTATATGAAACGGTGGAAAATCTTCCCGTAATTGATTCTTCATCCGGAATTGAGTTGATTTGTAATGATTCACACCATCATGAAGAAAATGAGGCTCATTCTCATAATCACCTGACTAACTCCCATATCTGGATGTCAGTAGAAAACGCTAAAAAACAAGTTGTTAACATAAAAAACGGACTAATAAAAAATATGCCTCAGTACGAAAGTGAAATCAATGAAAATTGTGACAGATACCTACAAAGGTTAAATCATTTAAGCTATGAGCTTTCGTCAATGGGAGATTCTGTGAAAAACAGAAAAGTTATAACCTTCCATGGTGCGTACGAATATATGGCAAAGGATATTGGTTTTGATATCGTTGCCACGGTAGAGAGTGATGAAGGCGGAGAACCCTCTGCAAAAAAAATAGTGCACCTGTGTGATGAAATCGAGGAGCAAGGAGTCAGAGCACTTTTCATTGAACCTGAATATAACGGCAGTGCAGCACAAGTGATATCAAATGAAACAGGTGTAGAGATTTATGTTCTTAACCCTGTTATCAGCGGTGAAAATAAGTTAACCGCTTATGAAGATATAATGCGACAGAATTTTGAAATTATTAAAAAGGCGGTGGGGTAATGGCTTCTGAAAACGGATGCGGTCTTTGCAAAATATCGATTAATAATATAAGCGTCAAAAAGGGCGCAGACGTTCTTATTTCGGACGTTTCATTTGAACTCCACTGTGGCGAACTGACTGCGGTGATAGGTGTAAATGGTGCAGGTAAAACTACACTCGTTAAATCTATTCTGGGTGAAATACATCACGAGGGTAGTGTCAGTTATAAATCTCACGACGGTGATGAGATAAGTAAAATTACTGTCGGTTATGTGCCTCAGCATCTTGATTTCGATCGTTCGGCACCGGTTAGTGTTGAGGATTTTCTCCTTTTAGGCAGGACAAGTTCACCTGTTTGTTTTATGAGAAATAAAAAGATTTTAAAAGATATAGATGTTGCTCTTGAAACAGTGGGTTGCCTGGATCTGAAAAAGCGTAAACTCGGCGAACTCTCCGGTGGCGAGCTTCAAAGGGTGATGCTTGTTAACGCGTTATATCCGCTTCCGGAGCTTCTTATTCTGGATGAACCTGTTTCAGGTGTGGATGCAACAGGAAGTGAGAGTTTTTATCAGGCAATTCTGAATCTTAAACAGAACTATCATATTGCAATTGCTATGGTAACTCACGATTTAGGTATTGTAAGAGAATTTGCGGATAATGTGGTCCTGATAAATAAAACGGTTCTTAAGGGCGGTACTGCTGAAGAGGTTTTTGAATCAGATGAATTTAAAAAGGTTTTCTTCCGCGTATCCGATAAGGAGGAGAAAGTATGAGCGTAGTTTATGATGCTCTGGGTTCATTGCTTCCTTTTGCTTGGGCTGATTATAAATTCATGATAAATGCGTTGATTGCGGTTGTTTTGATTGCACCTTTAATGGGTATTCTCGGCACTATGGCAGTCAACAACAAAATGGCTTTTTTCTCAGATGCTTTAGGACATAGTGCGTTTACGGGTATTGCGTTGGGCGTACTTCTGGGAATAAAAAATGAGTTGATTTCACTTATTGCCTTTGGTGTATTTGTAGCTCTTGTAATAACGCGTGTAAAAAACAAAGGTAATTCATCTTCGGATACGGTTATAAGTGTTTTTTCATCCACAAGTGTTGCAATAGGACTTCTTGTTCTTTCTTATGGCGGAACTTTTTCGAAATACAGTTCATACCTTGTAGGTGATATTTTAAGTATTTCAAAAACAGAACTTCTTTGTTTGTTTATTACACTTATTGCAGTAATAGTTCTTTGGATTTTTATATTCAACAAACTTCTTATTATTTCTGTTAACCGTGAACTTGCGGCAAGCAGGGGAATAAGAACAAATCTATACGAGAATATTTTTGTAGTAGTTGTTGCTGTTGTTGTAATGATTTCCATAAAATGGGTGGGTATTCTTCTTATAAACTCCCTTCTTATATTACCTGCAGCAGCAGCAAGAAATGTGGCGAAAAACTCCCGTCAATATCTTGTAATTTCAGTGATTATTTCGCTTGTTTCGGCGGTATCAGGTCTTTTGATTTCTTTCTATGCTGATACTTCGGCAGGTGCTACAATAGTTACCGTTACCGCGGTAATATTCTTTATCACTTATTTATTCAGAAAAAAATAATCCCGAAAGGAATGTATATATATGTTGTTTTCACAGGACATAGGCGTTGACCTCGGAACAGCCAATACATTGGTGTTCGTAAAGGGCAAAGGAATAGTTATCAGAGAACCATCTGTTGTGGCGGTAGATGAAAGAACTAACCCCAAAACAGTTGTAGCTGTTGGTGCAGATGCAAAAAGAATGATAGGCAGAACTCCCGGTTCCATTACTGCAGTAAGACCTCTTAAGGATGGCGTTATTGCAGACTTCGATATGACTTCGGATATGCTTAAGGCTTTTATAAAAAGAGCAATCAGCGGTTCGCCTTTTAACAGAGCAAGAGTTATGATTTGTATTCCTTCAGGTGTTACCGAAGTTGAACGCAGAGCCGTTCACGATGCTGCAAAGAGTGCGGGTGCAAGATATGTAAGTCTTATTGAAGAACCTATGGCAGCGGCAATAGGTGCAGGTCTTCCGGTACTCGAAGCCACAGGTAGTATGATTGTCGATATCGGTGGCGGTACATCGGAAGTTGCGGTTATCTCCCTTGGTGATATAGTTACATCCAAATCTGTAAGGGTAGCAGGCGACAATTTTGATGAGGCTATTATTTCCTATGTAAAAAGAACATTCAATCTTCTTATAGGTGAACGCTCCGCAGAAGATATAAAACTTAAACTCGGTTCCGCATATCCTTATGAAGGCGAAGCAGCAATGGAAATAAAGGGTAGAAATCTTATTGATGGTCTTCCCAAATCTGTTGAAATTACAAGCGAACAGGTTCGCCAGGCTCTTGCTGACCCTGTGGATGAAATTCTTGATTCCATTCGCTACACACTCGACAGAACTCCTCCTGAACTTGCTGCAGATATAATTGAACGAGGTATTACACTTACCGGTGGCGGAGCACTTCTTCGAGGTCTTGATAAACTTATTTCAACTGAAACAGGTATGCCTGTAAACGTTGCGGAAAATCCGCTTGATTGTGTAGTACGCGGTACCGGTATTTGTCTTGAGAAAGACCTTTTGGGATTTAACAGAAAATAATATTTTTGACTTTGATTTTCTATCATATTAAAGGATTGAGATAATGAAAAGGTTTTTACAAAGCAGTAGTTTTAAAACTCTTGTAGTTATTGCTGTTGTAGTCTTTCTTGGTGTGATTTGTGCATCTGTAAGTCATAATGCATCTTCGCCGTTTACATCTGCGGTGGGTACGGTATTTTCACCTCTTCAAAAGTTATCTGCTGCAATAGCAGACAGATTTGACGATGTTGAGGCGGCTTTCACTTCTTCTTCCGTATATAAAGAGGAAAATGATGCACTTCGTAAAGAATTGGAAGAGAGCAGAAAAAAACTGGCAGAATATGACGATATGAAAAAGAAAGTAGATGCCTACGAGAATTTTTATGGTATAAAACAGAAAAATCCCGATTTTGAATTCAGTTATGGTTCTGTAATTTCAAAAGATGCGGCAGATGCTTATAAATCATTCGTGTTAAACATAGGTTCAAAGGATGGAGTTGCAGTTGGCGACCCTGTCATATATGGTGAATATGTAGTCGGCATTGTTAAAAAAGTTAATTTTTCTACTTGTGTTGTGTATTCTGTACTCGATCCGCGAGTTAATATCGGTGCGTTTGAGTCAGGTACGCGTGAGTATGGTTATGTCAGCGGTGATGAGGACCTTTATAATGATGGGTTGTGCAAACTTTACGGTCTTGATTCGTCTACATCCATTGTCAGCGGTGGTATTGTCTGCACATCCGGTGCAGGCGGTGTGTTCCCCGATGGTCTTATAATCGGTGAAGTTACCGCAGTTAAAAATGATGATGTTTCAGCATCTTACTATGCTGAAGTAAAACCATTTTCGGAGCCTTCAAAAATAAGTGATGTTTTTGTCATTACATCTTTTGAAGGACAAGGTGAAGTAATAGAATAATTTTATAAAACTGTTTGAAAAGAGGTGAAACCCTTGCATTACGACAATAATAAACCAAAGTATATACGTTATGCCATATATGTGGCTTTGATTGTGTTTGCCGCAATCCTTCAGAACTCTCCGGGCGGAATTCCTGAAATTTTCGGTGCAAGGGCGTTTCTTCTTTTGTCGGTATGTGTAAGTATTGCTATGTTCGAGCGAGAAGTTGCGGCAGCAATATTCGGAGTGATTTCCGGTATTTTGTGGGATATCAGTTCGGGTAACGATGGGTTTAATGCATTGATGTTACTGCTTATTTGCGCAACTTGCAGTTTGCTTATCAGTCATTTTATGAGAAACAATATATTAACTGCTTTAGTTCTTGGTTCAGGCTCGGTTGTAATTTATAACATTTTTTATGTTATTGTAAATCTTGTTGCCGATGGTGCCGGGCTTTCAATTAAACAGTTGTTTGTTTTCTATCTTCCGTCAAGTATTTACACACTTGTTTTCGTTCCGGTTTCTTATTTTCTTACATCTTGGATATACAGTTCCTATAAAACCGCGGATGAACAAAAGTTTTAACAGAGGTATGTTTTATGTCTATTGAGTTAAGAAAAAAAAGAAGAATAGTGGGAACTGTAATTATTGCCGCTTGCTTCGTTTTGCTGGTTTTTTCTCTTATAAAGACTCAGCTGATTAACGGCGATGAATATAAAGCAGCTGCTAAAAGTCTTGCTGTTTCCAGCAGTACAGTCAGGGCTTCACGTGGTGAAATTCTCGACTGTAACGGTAATCCTCTTGTTACTAACAGGCAGGGGAATTCAGTTGTTTTTAAATACGCAAGTTTTCCTGCGGCTAAAAATCAAGCGGACAGAAATGAACTCATTTATTCCCTTATTCAGCTTTTTGAAAAAAACGGATTAGAGTGGATTGACAGATTACCGCTTGTGTATGTAGGGAATACACTAGTGGTTGATAAAGAAAAAAACAAAGAATTCGAGTATATGGTATCAGATAATATGCTTGAATTGGAAAGTGGTACAAACGCTACTGCAGATGAATGTCTTGATGCGCTTATTGAAAGATATGGTCTTACGGCATATTCGAGACCCGATGCCAGAAAAATTGCATCAGTTTGTTTCGGAATGAAATATCTTTCATTTTCAGTTTCATCTCCGTATACTTTTGCTGAGGATGTTCCTACCGAAATTGTATCTGTTATTATGGAGCAAAGCGAAACATATCCGGGCGTAGCTGCGGAAACTGTAAGTTATCGTGAATATAACGATAAAACAAGTTTTTCTCATATACTGGGTGTTGTGGGTTCAATCAGCTCCGAAGAGTATGAAGCAGAATCCAATTTGCTTAATGAAAAACTAAACGATGATTCGCTTACCGCAACTGAAATTACTAATATAAAGAACAATGCGTATACTCTCGATGACAGTTACGGTAAGAGTGGTATTGAAGCCGCTATGGAAAGGTATCTTCGCGGAACTAACGGAATAAAAACAACCACCACCGCTTCCGATGGTACTGTTACAGAAGATTATTTAATTAAACCTGCTCAAGGTAATAGTGTCGTTACAACCATTGATGCAGAACTTCAAAAAATTGCTGCTCAGGCATTGGCTGAAATGCTTAAGGATAATAAAAATTCATCCTATTTCGGAACAGCAGGCGCTATGGTTGTTATTAACTGTAAAACAGGTGCGGTGCTTGCTAATGTGTCACTTCCTACATACGATATAACCCGCTATTATCTTGATTATGACAAACTTGTTGCGGATACCGAAAGTCCGTTATGGAACAGAGGACTTCAGAGTGCATATGCTCCTGGCTCTACAATGAAACCGGCGGTTGCTCTTGCTGCATTGGAAGAGGGCGAAATAGAACTTAACAGTACTTGCTATTGCGGAGGTACTTATGTATTGGAAGACCAGACGTTTAAATGCTTGTCTAACCATGGTTCAATAAATGTTACAACAGCCCTTCAAAAATCCTGCAATATTTTCTTTTTTGAAATGGGCAAGGCATTGGGTATAGATAAAATGAATAAGTACAGTAATCTTCTGGGGCTTGGTCAGGAAACAGGAATAGAACTTCCTGAGGCTGAAGGTATGCTTGCAAGCGTTGCCAACAAGGAGGCTGCAGGTCAAGTATGGTTGCCCGGTGATACTGTGCAGGCAGCTATCGGTCAGTCTGATAACCTGTTTACACCTTTGCAACTTGCCAACTATTGTGCTACTATTGCAAACGGCGGAACACGTTACAAGCCATATATTATTAAGTCAGTTTTATCCTCGGATATGTCTGAGGTTATATATGAAACAGAGCCTACTGTTATAAACACACTTAATGTAAGTGAGAAAAATCTCAATATTGTTAAAGAAGGTATGCGCGAAGTAGTGCTTTACAGTTCGTGTAACAATTATTTTAAAGATTGTATAGTGGATGCGGCAGGTAAAACGGGTACTTCGCAGTTAAAAAGAACAACAAAATCAGGTGTAACAATGGTTTGCAATAACGGTTTCTTTATTTCTTTTGCTCCTTATGATGATCCGGAAATTGCTATTGCGATTGTCGCCGAAAATGCTTTGACAGGTAGTAAAACTTCACAGGCGGCAGTTCCTGTGTATAATTACTACTTTGGTCAAAAAACAAGTTTCTATACTGAACAGGCTCCTAATACACTTGTTCCGTAAAGTGAGTGATAACGATGAAAATAATTGCAGTTGCATCCGCGAAAGGCGGAGTTGGAAAATCCACTTTTTGTTGTGGCGTAGGAAAGATGCTTTCGGTACATAACAAAAGGATACTTCTTGTGGATATGGATATAGGCGTAAGAAGTCTTGATATACTTCTGGGTGTATCTGAAAAAACTGTTTATAACTGGGGCGATGTAATTAAAGGCAATTGTGAATACAGAAAAGCACTTATAGAAACATCGAAAGAGTTATATCTTTTACCGGCTCCTATTGATTTTAGTTCTGAATATACCCCGGATTCTTTCAAAACAATGCTTAAAGCATTTGAAAAAGATTTCGATTATATTTTTCTGGATGCACCGGCAGGTCTTGAAAGTGGTTTTAATCTTGCGGTTGAGGCTGCTGACACTTGCATTGTTTTATCGACTCCTGATGCTATAAGTATCAGAGCGGCATCCTATGCAGCAGAAAATGTCCGTAAATCAGGAATTTCGAATGTAAGACTTGTTATTAACAGATTTAATAAAAAAATACACAAATCAATAAACGTTGATGATATTATTGACTCTGTGGGTGCACGTCTTTTGGGTATTGTTCCGGATTCTGTTGAAATATATGGCTCAGTAAATGGTCAAAAAATACCATATGACAGCAAGGGTAGCCAAGCGTTTTTGCGCATTTCAAAACGTATTTGCGGGGAGAATGTTCCTTTCAGGACAAAAAATATGTAATATTTATTGACTTTTTTAATTTTGGTTGTATAATAATTTTGCTCGAAGAAAAGTAGCTACACTTCGCGCCGAAAATTAAACAGGGGAGCTGACGGACGTCGGCTGAGAAAGAAAACATTCCTTTTCTGACCCTAATAACCTGATGCGGATAATGCCGCCGTAGGAAAAATAACTCTGAGTGTATCTCCCTATGGTTGTGTTACCGCCGTAGGGAGCTTTTTTATTCGGAGGAAAAATTTATGGAAAAACTTACAAAAAAACAAAAAACAAGACGCCTTGCGGAAAGTGCAATAATGCTTGCATTATCAACAATTCTTGCGGAATTTGCAGTGTTCAAACTTCCGTATGGCGGCAGCGTTACTTTATTCAGTCAGTTACCAATGGTCATTATTTCATATCGCTATGGTGTTAAATGGGGCGCTTTTACAGGACTTGTAATGGCGGTTATTCAAATGCTTTTCGGTCTTGAGAATTTCACCTGGGTCAGCGGAATTCTTGCTTACATCATACTCATTTTTGCTGATTACATTGTTGCGTTCGGTGTTTTAGGCCTTGGTGGTATGTTTAAAAATAAAATCAAGAATCAAGCGGTTGCTTTGGCAGCGGGTAGCGTTGTTGTTTCTCTTGTCAGATATTTATGCCATTTTATCAGCGGTATTACTATTTGGAGCAGTTACGCGGAAGGTGCATCTGTTTGGGAATATTCACTTACATACAACGGAAGCTATATGATTCCTGAATTAATAATTACAGCTATAGGTGCGGTAATTGTTGCATCTATATTCGATTTATCATCACCTGAAATCAAAACTTTAAAGCATAAAAAGTAAATAATTTGTAAACCTCCTTTAAATTTGTATTTTTATTTGAATTTTTAACTATTTAGTGGTAGAATGAAAATACATTTTTCAAAGGAGGTTTTTCCTTGGAAGACAACAAAGATTTATTAAAAGATAATAATGACGCTGGAAATCAAACGGATTTATCTACGGATGCTCTTAACGAGGAACTTGAACAAATTGCCGCTACTTTGCGCGAGGAGTTGGCTAAGGCTATGAAAGAACAGGCGGATTCTGGAAAAGCGGACGAAACTTCCGAAGAAACAGACGAAGCTTCTGAAGAAACCGGAATCGTTGAGGAAACTGAAGAATCCGAGCCCATCTCTGAGGAGGATTTATGTATCCGTTGTGCAGAGCGTTTAAAAGACAAAGAATTCGGTGAAAATTACGAATATTGCGAGGAATGCCGCGAAGAAATGAAACGTGTTCCGCTAGGTTTTTCAAATGTTCTGATAGCTGTGCTTATAGGGGTTATGGCGGTTCTTTCGGTAATAACTTTTTCCAATGATATTGATGGGTACTACTGTGTTTTTAACGCTAAAAAGAATAAAGAAAACAAAATGCTTGACTCTGCGATTTTGTATTATGATACAGCGATTAACTATTTTGAAGGTAAAAAAATCAATACCAAAAACTTATATTTGGAAAGTGCAGAAATAATTTTCAAAACAATGCCCCAGGGAACTGCTTCAATGAGTCAGGTTTCCAATAGGATTGCTGAGGCTCTTAGTGGAAATTCTTCCAAATTACCTATATATAATAAAAGTTTGGCTTTACGTAACGAGAGCCTTATGTTATATGGTGTAATGGAAAGTTTTTATGGTATTGTAAACAAACCGGAATATGCAAATTACACTGCTGATAATACTGAAATGTACAATGATATTATGGCTGAGGTTGAGTCTTTAGTAGGTACAGAACTTTCTATAAAGACGATTGACGGTCAATCCACAGAAACTGTTGTTGTGAGCGAAGGTATGGTCCGTTTTTGTCAGTATATGTTTGCCTATACCTCTGAAAGATTTGATGAAGCTAATGAATATTTAAAAAAAGTTTATGAACTTGAGCCCGATTATGTATGGCTTTACGGATATGAACTTGCGATAGTTAACATTAAAAACGGTGAACCTGAAAAAGCTGAGGAACTTGCAAATATTATACTAGAGAATAATAAAGAAGAGTCTGATGGCTATTGTGTATATTCTTCAGTTGCAAGAATGAACGGCGATACTAAAAAGGCTATTGAATGGGCAGATACAGGTCTTAAGTATTGTCCTCAGGATTCAGAACTTTTAAGAATAAAAGCGATGGCTTATGTTGTTGAAGGTGATCTTGAAGAAGCGAAAACAGTTATTGATAATGCGCTTTCTTATAGTGAGTACGGAATTCTCTATTACACCGCTATAGTAATTGAAAATGAGCTTGGCAATACAGAAACAGTCAACAACATGATAATGTTACTTGAAAATAACGGATTGAAACTTTCGGACAAACTTAATGATTACCTGAGTGGAAAAATTACGGCAAAGCAGATGTTTACAGAGGGGAACGGTGAAGTAGAATGACAACAGTATATGTAGTTACTCGTTTTTTAACATATTTCGGAACTTTACTCAGAACCTTTTGGGAGCATGTTGTTTGCAGAATTTGTAAAATTCCTACCGAGGATGTAAGACCCTTTAAAAATTCAGAACTTTGCGGACATGTTGAACATCATATCATCTATAAAACAAGTCACGTTTTTTTGATATGTTTTTTGCCTTTTGCTATAAATTTCTTTTTGAGCTGTTGTTTCTTGCTTACAGGCGCTTATAGAATTTTTTATCTTGGTGATACCACCGCATACCAACCATATATTTTCCTTTGGCTGGGAATTTCCTGTGCCGCAAACTGTATGCCGTCTTTTGAAGATATGCTTGCTTTTAAGGACTGTGTGTATGGCGGTAAAAATGTTTTTCTCAAAATTATTTTTGCTCCGTTTTTTGCGGTTATATGTGCAGGTGCTTGTTTGGAGAAGTATTCTTTGACATTTTTACTTTCAATTGGATTTGCAGTATTTTTCCCTGATGTTTTCAATGTGATTTTCAGAGTGTTTGAGCTTTTTATTGAAGTATAAAAAATAACTTAATAAACAAAAAGGTCTTTCGGATAATTCGAAAGACCTTTTTTAGTGGATATTTTGAGTAAGTATAATTTCATTCTCGTCAGTAAATGTTGCGATAATTCCGTTTCTGTGTGCAGTGGAAAAAACAGGGACTTTTGCAACCATAGTGAGATTCCACTTTACATTAGGGTAAATTTTACCGATTTGGTTAGTGCAAATTGCAATTTCCGGCTTCAAAACTTTAAGAAAATCCGCGGAAGAAGAACCAAAGTAACCATGGTGACCTATTTTTAAAAGGTCGATATCACCTATGCTGTCGGCAAATAAATCTTCTAAACCTGTTCCATCGGTAAAGTCTGCGGCAAGAAAGGCGGATTTTTCACCTTTTACAACTTTCATACCCAGACTGTTGGCGTTTTCACCATTGCCTTTTAATTCTTCGGGAGTTACAGTGTTAAAAAACTTCAAGACGAAGTCGCCGAAGGTGAATTCTTTGTCAGGAATATCACTTATAATCGGGATAGCTTTGCTGTTGAGTGCAGATATAATATCAGTGTACATTTTTCCGTTACCCCAACCTTCATTTTCAAGCTCGGTAACTGTTGCGGCATCGTATTCCTTGATGTATGCACGTCCGATTTTTATATCAGCATCATTTATTATTTCTGTAAAATTACCTGCGTGATCATAATGCATGTGTGTAGCTACAATGAAATCTAGATTTGTCTTACCGTTTTTATCGGATGCAATCTTTTTTATATAACTTATCACTTCATCGCGGTAACCTTTATACTCTGTTTTTCTTCTTGGATTTTCGTTTCCTTCGCCTGAATCAACAAGAGCAAAATGACCGTTGCTTTCAATAAGAATACAGTCAGAGTTTGCTGTATTTAGAAAATGAATTCTGTCATCTCCCGACTCATACAAAAAAGCTTCGTCGCTTATAGCAACCCGGGAAACGTAACGGTTATCCAAAACAAGAGTTAAGATATCAAGTATAAATACTGAAAGCATTATTCCTGTTACAAGCCATGTGGCAATTACTCGCGCTAATTTTTTCTTGTCTTTAATTATCATATTTCGCACTCCTTTCTCCTGAAAGAGTGGCTTTATTATGAATAAACATAATCAAAAGGTATGCTATTGTGGCAGTAAAAATATCAACCATTATAAAAAGAACAACGCAGATAGCAAATGTCAGAATATCGATTATATTTTTTTCCTTGAAGATTTCAGCCAATTTTTTGTAAGGAATGCTTTGCCACGCAGAAACTATAAGCATAGAGCCCACACAGTGTAATGGTAATCTTGAAAGAATTTCGGGAAAAACAAAAAGCAAGAGTGATGTAACAGCAAATGCAACCAAAGCAGAGAAAATACCGTAGCCTCTTACAGGATGCTTTCTTACAGGCATACCCGAAAAGCTACCGCTTAATGCATTGGCACAAAGAGTGTCGGTGCTTTTTGGCGCATCGTTGAAAGATGTGTATCCAAAAAGAATAATACCTATCGCAAATGCATTTTTTATTGTATCAGGAATTTCTTTTGCTGAAAATTCGGCGAAATACGACGGAATATTTTTTACGGAGTCTGCAATTGATAAAAATTCAGCTTCGTTTATTGTAGTAAGTTCTTTTTCGGGATTTAAAAATAAATTGAGTATGAAAGGAATAAGAATAGTAATAAACTCTGCAGGAATATAACGGTTAAGTTTGCGGAATTTGAAGGGATAAGTTATCATGGTGAAAAGGGTGATTGTTCCATATAACAACCCTCTGAAATTGGGATGAAAACCTAATGAACGAAATGATTTCAGCATTTGTAATGGAGTTTCACCCGTTGCACCGATACCAAAATAGTGGTTGGTAAGAAGTATTGTGGCACCTATGGCAAGACTGAATGCACCACCGATAAGAACGGCATCAGGGAGTTTGCGGTCTTTGAGAAATTTCTTTAAACCTATGAAAACAAAAGAACCCAATAAAACAGAGATACATGCTGATATGCATGATTGAACCGCAAAAATGGAGAACATAGGAACTAATAAAAATGCATCGGGTGCAAAAATGCCATCTCTTAATTTTAAAGAAGAAAAAATACAGACAACACAACACAAAAAAACAGTTAAAAGACCTTGATTTAAAGCCGCACCGGCACATACACAATAAGATATGATAATTGCCGCGGCAGTAAGTCCAAAGCCTGTTTGTTTTAATAAATTGTTGTTGGAAATATCTTTCTTCATACAAGTTCCTTGAATGATTTCTTTTTATGATTTGATATTTTACAATATTTATACGAAATAAACAATAGCATAAAAAGAAAAAAATATGATAGTCTTTTAAAGTGTTGACATTTTAGGGAAGTTATTTTATAATAATGTGGACAAAATGCGAATAAAGGAATGGAGTGTGCATTTTATGAATATGTCACCTTTTACAAAAATGCTTATCGGTCTCGCAGCGGTTTGTGTTGCCATTACAGTAATTACTGCCAACAACTTGTCTGCTATTATGATGCTTAAGGCAGCAAAAAACAATGAAGCAAATAAGGGTAATGTTGTTGTTCAGCAACAGCAGGATCAGAATGTTTCATCAAACAGCGGATCATCAAACAGCGGTTCCACAAACAACAGTTCTACAAACAACGGTTCTACAAATACCGGTTCTGCAGGCAGCAACACTTCTGCCAATAGTGGCACAAATGCAGGTTCCACAAACAGCAGTTCCTCCGGTGATTCCAATAAACCCGGCAACAACGCGTCTGATGCCGGTTCAAACAGCAATGCCGGCACAGCTCAGAAAGACGGCGTTAAGATGTATGTTGAAGCTATCAACAAGGCAAAATCATCAGCTACCAGCGTTGTTAAAACAAAAACAAGTGCTTCACACTATAAAGAGCACCTTGTAATTGATGGTAATGCTATTATCAAAGCAACTCTTGAACCTATCGGTAAGAGCCTTATGGGTACATTCATGAAAGCTTCTGAACCCAACGAAACTATCGATAAAAATGCACTTCCTCCTCAGAATATTCAGTGCACACTTACACAGGCTGATGTTGAAAGTGTAAAAACTGAAACTTCCGGCGGTAATACAGTTGTAACATTGGTTCTTAAAGGTGCAAGCGATCCTAAAGCGGGTAGCGGCTTAGGTTCAGCAGTTTCAATAATCGAAGAAAAAACTATCACTGATGCAGTTAATGGTGCTATTGATATCTCAAACATTCACCTCGATTATGATCCTTGCACAATTATCGCTACTATTGATGGTTCAGGTAATCTTATCGCTCTTTCTGTAAATGCTCCTTGCATTCTTAAACTTACTGCAATGGGCGTTAATGCAGAAGTAGGTATTGAATGTTACGATGAATATACCATCGCATATTGATTTGGTTAATACATAATTAAAACACCGTCTTCGGACGGTGTTTTCTTTACGATTATTGCTAAAAGATTTTGTTTGCATAATTTACAGGAGGTTTTTATGGCAACTGTAAAAGAACAACCGCAAGATACAATAAGTTTTGCAGGAATCGCGAAGTTCCTTGATGATAGGGCTAATAAATTTATAAAAGCGAAAATCATAGATAAAACTACATCTACAAATGATATCATAAAAGAATATGCAGCGAATGGCGAAAAAGAAGGTTTTCTTTTGGTTTCGGGTGAACAGACAAATGGTAAGGGCAGGATGGGCAGAAACTTTTTTTCTCCCGGAGACACAGGTGTCTATATGAGTCTGCTTTTAAGACCAAAAATAAAACCTGCAGATGCGGTTCTGATTACAACCGCGGCGGCGGTGAGCGTTTGTGAAGCCTTTGAGAAATTGGGCGTAGACAATCCGCAAATAAAATGGGTTAATGATATTTTTGTAAACAATAAAAAAGTTTGCGGAATTTTGACTGAAGCAAGTTTTAATACAGAAAAAGGCACACTTGATTATGCTGTTCTCGGAATTGGCGTAAATATGTATGAACCCCAAAATGGTTTTCCGGAAGAACTAAGCGCCATTGCAGGCGCGGTTTTTGCAGAGAAATCCGAAGATTTACGTAATAAATTTATAGCGTGTTTTATCAACTCCTTTATGATGTATTATAAAGAACTTGAAAGCAAGAAACATTGCAAGTTATACGCTGAGAGATGTTTTGTTATCGGTAAGGAAATAAATGTTATTTCCGGAGATGATATAAGAAAGGCAAAAGCCATATCAATTGATGAAAATTGCGGACTTGTTGTGCGTTTTGATGATGGCGAAAATGCTGTTATTAATTCGGGCGAAATATCTGTCAGGGTCAATGAATAAAAATTATTCATTTTCAACAATAAATACACCCCTAAAATCGTCAAACTCAATGGTTAAAATTTTATTATTACTATTGCATTTACAAGAATTGTATGGTAAAATCAGTTTGTATATATGGTAGTATATAATGCTATTAGTATCTAATAGGAGGATTATTATGAAAGCAACCAAGAAAATTGTTTGCCTTGCTCTCGCTATCGTGCTTGCAGGTCTTGCTTTAGTTATGCCCGTTTCAGCTGCTAAAACAACACCTCTTGTTATCGTTGACGGCATCAATTCAACAAGGCTTTACACAAATTTCGGTACAGAAGACCAGAAAGAAGCATTCTTCGGCAGTGATACTGACGTAGGTGCAATGATTGAAGAAGTGGGCGCAGCATTTATCAGTGGCTGTATCCAATTTGGTCTTGCTGATAAGAACTACGAGAAATTTGCAGATAGTTTTATTCCTACACTCAATAAGTATTTTGAGCCCGTCGCATATAATACCGATGGTACTCCTAAGAATGAGTTAGGTTTCTATGAAACAAAGGATCCTATTTCTGCATATACAGATGAAGAAAAGGCAACTCTTTTTACATCCTTCGTTTTAGAAACTGCAAAGGTTTACGGCGAAGATAACACATACAGTTTCAGCTATGACTGGACTGCTGATCCTGTTGAAACTGCAAAAGAACTTAATAAGTTTATCTCACATGTTAAAGTTCAGACCAACTCAAAGAAGGTTAATGTTGTAGCTATGAGTATGGGTTCTGTAATGATGCTTTCATACTTAAGTCAATATGGTGGCAGAAGTGTTGATAATGTTGTATTTGCTTCTCCCGCATGGCAGGGCACAAGTATTGTCGGCAACCTCTTTACAGGTAACATTGAGCTTGATATTTTCGCAGTTGAAAACTTCCTTGTAAAATCTGCTGACGTAAGTGCAACAACTCATATCGCTGCTTACATCATTTCTTTCATCGCAAGTTATGAGGGCCTTTCCCACGAATACTTCGGTGATATCAACAAAAACATCCAGGGCGTTCTTCCCTATGTTTACGAGGATAGCTTGATTCCCCTTATGGCAGGTATGCCCGGTTTATGGAGCCTCCTTCCCGCAGAGGATTTTGAAAATGCTAAAACATTCCTCTTCCCCGAAGGCATTGACCCCAATCTTGAAAAAACAGTAGATGCTTACCATAAAATTCAGGTAAATGCAAAAAATGTCATCGAAGATGCTCAGAAACAGGGTATGAAGTTCGGTATCGTTTGTGGTTATAACCGTCAGATGATTCCGCTTAATGAAGAATACGAGCAGAGCGACGAGGTTATAGACGTTAAATATATGACCGGTGGCGCAACATGTGCACTTTATCTCCAGGCACATGATGACTGGGCTCAGATCTACACTCAGAAGATCAAAGATGGTCATAACCATATTTCTTGGGACTATAAGGTTGATGCTTCAACAGCTATGTTCCCTGAACAGACCTGGCTTATCAAGAATATGAGCCATAGCGATTATAACGCAGATAATGGTACTTTAGATACTATCATCTGGCTTCTTAACAACACAAGCAAAACTGCTTATACAGTTCATACCGATAAAGAGAATCATCCTCAGTTCTCTCTTTACAACACATACAAGAGAAAAGTAACTCCTATTGTTATTGATGGTCTTCTTGGTGACGTTGATGGAAGTGGTGCTGTAAACACACTTGATGCTAAACTTGCTCTTAAGATTGCATCAGGTCAGGTTAAAGCTACAGAAGAGCACTTCCTCTTCGGCGATATTGATGAGGATGGCGAAATTACAACTGCTGACTCAAGAGCAATTCTTTGCATTGCAGCTGGTATTCCCTTCTAATCGAATTGAATCAAAAACAAAAGCCCGACATGTTATATGTCGGGCTTTCTTATTGTTTCAATTTCATTTTAATTTCAGAACAAGATTCAATACATTTTTTGCGGTTCGTTGCATTTCACCTAAGGTTATACCATCGGAGTTTCCGTAGGTTTTGAGCAACGTACCGTCACTTTTTTTAGGACCTACTCGTTTGCCACCGGGCATAAGCACATCGACACCGGCTCTTACACGGTATGCATTATCTTTAAGATTGGGGAATTCAGGGCTACTTGTGTATTGCATCCACCAGTCTGTCATAACAAGACCTTGGAAATTCCATTCATCTCTTAAAACACGGATACAGAGATCGTAATTGTAGTGACTCCAGACACCATTCACTTTATTGTAAGATGTCATAATTGTTAAAGGTGATGCTTCCTTAACACATATTTCAAAACCTTTAAGGTATATTTCTCTTAAAGCTCGTTCGGAAAGTCTTGAGTCATTGCTGTTTCGGTTTGTTTCTTGGTTGTTGCAAGCAAAATGTTTAGGACAAGCTGCAACACCTTCGCTTTGTAAACCATTGACAACAGCAGCTGCTGTTTTGCCGGTTAAAAACGGGTCTTCCGAATAATATTCAAAGTTTCTTCCGCAAAGGGGACTGCGGTGAATATTCATACCCGGAGCTAATAAAATATCAGAACCTTTTACCTTCATTTCCTTCCCGACTTTTTTATACACACTATAAGCTAAATCGGTATTCCACATAGAAGCTATTGAAGTTCCGTTGGGGAGAAGAGAGCAACAAGCCATTATTCTGATACCTGAGGGGCCGTCAGTAGTTGTGATAGGTGAAACGCCTTTTTCTCTTAAAGAGGGAAGAACACCACCCATAACACCTGCGTTACCTTTAGCACCTAAAGGACTGTTCATAATATAATCGCCGCGGCTGATTGCCTCGAGTTCTTTGGGAGAAAGTTGAGCAATAAATTTTTCAAGAGTTTCTTTGCCGTTTTTGACGTCAGCGAGCGTGATACCAATATCACCTATGTAGCCATAATCTTCAGGAAGATTTTCAAGAATGATTTTTCTTAAATCATTTGTTGAAACCGGTGTGTTTTTAAAATTATAAGTAATATTTCCGGTTTCATCTGTTTCGGCAACAAGTTTTTCAAAGGTCTTCTTAGGTGCAGACACTTCTTTTAAAGTCTCTAAAACGATAGTTTCACTAACTGTGAAACTATGGATTTTTTCAGCCGAACGAACATCACCGCCAAGATAAATATTATATTCACCGTTTTCGATAATGTAAGAAGATTTATAACCGCTTGCTCCGCTGTCGTCGTAAGATGCGAATGAATAGAATGGTATATTGAACTCAATATCCTGAGTTTCATTTTCTGAAAGATATCGGGTCTTTTCAAAAGCGCAAAGGACTCTCGCAGGTTTTCCTAAAACTCCTTGCGGAGCTTCTACATATATCTGAATAACATCCTTGCCACGATAATTTGAAATGTTTTTTGCAGAAATCTTTAAAGTTACTGCATTATCGTGAATGTTGCAAGTTGTAAGCTTTCGTTCGAATTCAGAGTATCCAAGACCAAAACCGAACGGGTAGAGAACTGAATCCTTTTTGAAGGTTTCAAAGAAACGGTAACCTACGAATATATCTTCGGTATAATTACAATACTCTTTATCGCCAAAATCATCAGAACAGGGATAATCCAAATAATTTTCGGCAATAGTGTCGGTAAGTCTGCCGGATGGTTCTTTTTTGCCTAAAAGGACTTCGGCTACGGCGTTGCCACTTTCCATACCGCCTTGCCAGGGAATGAGTATTGCAGAATCGCCTGTCAGTAGCTCCTTTTCCCAACTCATATCAATAATACCGCCGATATCGAGGAGAATAACTGTTTTTTTAAATGTGGAACTAACTCTTGAAATAAGCGATTTTTCATCTTCAGTTAAGAAATAGCTACCTGCGGTTAATGTGTTCTCTCGGTCTTCACCGGCTGCTCTGCCGATTACAATAACCGCGCAATCAGATTTTTCCGAAGCAGATTTTATTGCCGAAGAATCAATAGGCATTTCTTCGTAATAATGAGGCCAATGTCCCCAAAAACCGTGGTCGGGAGGATTGTTTTTGCACCATTCATTGTAAATGTTTGCAAGTTCTTCGTTCAGTTTCGCACCGTTGTTGCGAAGACCTTCCATAAGGTTTACTGTATAAGGTTTTATAACGTCACCGCCTGAGCCATATCCTACAAATATATAGTCGTTTTGAACTCTGCCGAAAACGGATATTACATCATTTTCGGTTAAGGGCAGAATATTGTCATTCCTTAAAAGAATAGTGCCTTCTGCGGCAGCTTCTCTTAAAAGCTCGGGCATACCTTCGGTAATTTCTTTAGATAGCCCATCGGTGCCTGCAGCTTCGTTTTGACCCAGTCGGTTTATTAGTAAACCGATTGCATTAAATGTTTTTCGTTTGATTTTTTCAGAAAGTTTCATTAATAAACCTCCAGATGTTAAGTTGTATTAATTATACATTTTTTTAAAGCATAGGTCAACAATGTGCAGAAATCACATAAATGGTTTGTGACATAAATATACAAATTTCTTGTATAAAAATAAAAAAAGTATTGACAAATCCTAAGAATGATAATAAAATAAGCCACATAAAAACTGAGACCGAAGAAAAGTAACTGTGATTTAGTACGCAAAGAGAACCGTCGGTTGGTGTAAGGCGGAGGGAATTTTTACAGTGAATACACTTTGTGAGTTCCGTGTTGCAAAGGCACGGCGGGAGCGCCCGTTACAGCGACAGGGCATGTTTGTGCCCGGCGAGGCTGGTTGTTGTGAAACAATCAGCGAACTGAGGTGGTACCGCGATTTCTATCGCCCTCTGATTATTATAATCGGAGGGTGTTTTTTATTTTCCTCCGGAAAGGTGGATTTTTTATGACAGACACACTAATTAAAGTAATTATGATGGTTGTGTTTTTTGCAGTAATGATAATCATTGGTATCTATTGCAGAAAACAATCATCGGATGTTAACGGTTTCGTTTTGGGAGGGCGTTCGGTTGGTCCGTGGCTTTCTGCTTTTGCATACGGAACTTCGTATTTTTCAGCAGTTATATTCATCGGTTATGCAGGTCAGTTCGGTTGGAAATTCGGACTTGCTTCCACGTGGATTGGTATAGGCAATGCGCTTTTAGGCTCACTTCTTGCGTGGGTGGTTCTTGGTAGACGTACCCGACTTATGACACAAAAACTGTCAAGTGCAACTATGCCGGAATTTTTTGAAAAACGTTACGATTCAAAAGCCATGAAAATAGTGGCTTCTGCAATTATATTCGTTTTTCTTATCCCTTATACCGCATCACTTTACAACGGACTTTCAAAACTTATTGATATGGCATTCCCCGAAATACCCGGCGGATTTACAACATGTGTAATAGTTATGGCAGCCCTTACTGCAGTTTATGTTATAATCGGCGGTTATATGGCAACGGCTATAAACGATTTTGTTCAAGGTATTATAATGCTTTTCGGCATTGTGCTTGTTATAGCACTTGTGCTCAAATCAAACGGCGGTTTCTCGGAAGCAGTTGCTTCCTTGGGTGCGATAACAGAGGGTGCAAACTTCAATGGTGCTTTTGCTTCGTTCTTCGGAAATGACCCGTTCTCACTTTTATGGGTTGTTATTCTCACATCTTTAGGTACGTGGGGACTTCCGCAGATGGTCGGCAAATTCTACGCAATCAAGAATGAAAAGGCTATAAATACAGGTACGGTAGTTTCAACACTTTTTGCGATTATCGTTGCGGGTGGTTGCTATTTCTTAGGTGGTTTTTCAAGACTTTATGCAGACAGCGATATTTACAAGTTGGACGGCAGTGTTGATTTTGACAGTATTATTCCCACAATGCTCAATAATCTTCCTGCAATTGTTATAGGTCTTGTTTTGATTCTTGTACTCTCAGCGTCAATGTCCACACTTTCTTCACTTGTGCTCACATCAAGTTCAACACTTACACTCGATATGCTCTGCGAAACATGTATGAAGAAATCTTCAAAAAAATCACAGCTTTCTGTTATTCGTGTGCTTATTCTTGTGTTTATTGCAATTTCAGCAGTTATAGCAATTGTTCAGAATGAATACGGTCTTGCATTTATTGCTCAGTTTATGGGTGTTTCCTGGGGTGCTCTTGCAGGTGCTTTCCTTGCGCCATTCCTTTACGGTTTGTATTGGAAAAAGACTACAAAGGCTGCTTGCTTTGTGAACTTTGCAATCAGTACAACTCTTATGGTTGGCTACCTTGTACTCAAATTTGCTGCACCCGATGTGCTTACTTCACTCCCTGCATTCTGGCAAAGTCCTATTAATTTAGGTGCGGTAATGATGCTCGCATCTTTAGTAATCGTTCCTGTAGTAAGTGTTATTACAAAGAAACCTGATAGTGCAAAAGTTGATGAAATCTTTGATTGCTACAATAAAGAGGTTACAGTAGACGTAAAGGAATCATTGGGAAAATAATATAAAAATTTCATAATAGATTAACCCCGACCGAAAAAGGAATTTTTCGAGTCGGGGTTTCTGTTTTTTATTCAGTAAATTTCAATTGTGTGATTTAATATCACTTTCGATTTTTAGGTGACTAAAGTTAAATTAAAATGAATAACCGTCCTCACCGGGAAGTTCATTGGTGTCGGCTTTTATACAAGCATTACCATAATACATAAGCTGTACTTCGCCGTCAGCAATACGGAAGAACCATCTGTCACCGTGGTCCATATCTGTTTCAAACTTACCTAAACCGATTTCATAGGTGCCTGTATAGGGACCATAATAGTAGTAAGTGCCGTCATAGTAGCCCCTTGCTTTAGATGCGTTTTCGTAAGTAGCTTTGTCGTCCTCGAAGAGGATGTGATGTTCGTCAACTGTAAGAGAACCTAAAAGGTATTGACTTCTTCTTACTGACCAATGACCCTGAAGTGCTTCTTTAACCATTTCAGGAGTGAAATAGTCATCTGCTAATTTTAATGTGTCATTTTCAAAGGTGTAGGGGATAACTTTTTCAGTTCCATCTTCATTGATAAGTTTGATTTCTGTGTCTGTGATTTTATATGTATGTTGAGTAGTGTCTGCTCCTTCGTGGTAACCGTTTCCGTCAAACCAAGGGTTAGAAATAGTGGCACTACCATCAGCAAACTGCAAGCAATAAACAGCGTTTACAGATGTAGCTTCAAAGAACCATGTACCTTCATTGAGTGCTTTTTTAACACTAAGGAATTTCTGTGCCTGAACTAATTTTTCTTGTGAATCGTTGTAGTCGCCCAATTCTGTGAAAAGTGTAATGGCTTGTTCGTAATCGCCACTTTCCATTAATTTAACGGCTTCATTGTAATCAGTTTTGCTACAGCCTGTGAACATAACCAAAACGAAAACAGCTACTAGCAATAAGGATAAAACTTTTTTCATAAATAAATCTCCTTTGAATAAAATTTTTCTGAGCTGACAGAAATATCATCATCCCATATAAAGCACTTAAAAATATAGTATTGCTTTATATTTCCATATTAGCATAAAACAAGACAGATATCAATGTGCGATAGTGATATTGTTTACCTTTTGCTCTAGTCAATATTGCACAAATGAATAGTATTATAAATAATAAGAAAACAAAAATCCATCCTCTTTCGAGGACGGATTTAGTTAAAAAAGTCCTGTTCTTTCGAACAGAACTTTTCTGGAGCTGATAACCGGAGTCGAACCGGTGACCTCATCCTTACCAAGGATGCGCTCTACCTCCTGAGCCATATCAGCAAATACTTATTCAATAAGCAAATGATATTATACATATACTTTCGTTTATTGTCAAGGTTTTTACAGTAAAAATAATTTTTCTATGACGTTGTAATAGTGCTTTGCGTTTGGTATAATTGGAAATAAAGGATGTGTTAAAATGCATAATTTTTTCGTGGATGATAATAAACGTCAAGGCGATTTTTATTATATAACCGATTCCGACTTTAACCATATAAAAAATGTTTTGCGTATGAAAGTGGGCGACACTTTTCTTGTAAGTTCAGAAGGTAAAAGTAATTTGTGTGTACTGGAAGAACTTACCGGCGATTCTGCCGTTGCAAAGATTACAGAAGAAAATTATCAGGACACAAGTTTACCTGTGAAACTGTATCTTTTCCAAGGCTTACCTAAAAGCGACAAGATGGAGCTTGTTATACAAAAGGCAGTCGAGCTTGGCGCAGAAGGTATAATTCCCGTTGAAATGAACAGGTGTGTTGTAAAGATAGATGATAAGAAAAAGAAAAGTAAACAATCCCGTTGGCAGGCTATATCCGAAAGTGCCGCAAAGCAAAGTAAACGCACCGTAATACCCGAGGTGTTCGAGATTTCTACATATAAAAAAGCTATGGAAATAGCGAGAAAAATGGACCTTTTTATTGTGCCTTATGAAAGTAAAAATGGTATGAAATCAACAAAAGAGGCACTTTCAAAAATGAAAAAAGGTATGTCTGTGGGTATTCTTATAGGCCCCGAAGGCGGATTTGAAGAAAAAGAAGTGCAAGAAGCCGAAGCGGCAGGCGGCGTTATTGTTTCATTAGGAAAACGAATTTTGCGTACCGAAACGGCGGCTATAACAGCCCTTTCAATGTGTATGCTCCATGCAGAAATGAATATTGAGGTCGAATAAAATGATACAATTACCCCAACAATTTGCCGAGAGAATGAAAGTTCTTTTGGGTAATGAATACGAAAGTTATGTTGAAGCTTTAAATGCTTCGCCTGTAAGGGCTTTTCGAGTTAATACAGATAAAATATCTCTTTCGGAATTTGAAAAAATCAATCCGTTTTCTACCGAAAAAATACCCTATGTTGAAAATGGATTTTATTTTACCGATGAAAAAATCGGCAATCATCCATATCATCACGCCGGTATGATTTACGTTCAAGAGCCGGGTGCTATGGCGCCTGCGGAATGTATTGATTTAGAACCCGATTGGTGTGTGCTTGATATGTGTTCTGCACCGGGTGGTAAAAGCAGTCAACTGAAAAATAAGTTGGGCAATAATGGTGTTCTTGTTTCTAACGAAATCATTCCTTCAAGATGTAAAATTCTAACCGGCAATGTTGAAAGATTAGGTCTTAAAAATGTTGTTACAACCTGTATGGACACGGGAAAACTTGCAAAAGTGTTTCCCGAAACCTTTGATTTAGTAATGGTTGATGCTCCTTGCTCCGGTGAGGGAATGTTCCGTAAAGAAGAAATTGCGGTTTCCGAGTGGAGCGAGGATAATGTAAAAAACTGCGCCGAAAGGCAAAAAGAAATTTTAGAGAATGCTATTAAAACCTTAAAAAACGGCGGTTATATTATATATGCTACCTGCACATTTTCTTTGGAAGAAAATGAAATGGTAATAGATTGGTTTTTGAAAAATCACCCGGATTTTGAGTTGGTGAGAGTAAAAAAATGTGTCGAAGAAAACACTTGTGATGGCATATTTTTTGATGGCTGTGAGTGCGAAAACATAAACTTTGCACGAAGATTTTATCCCCATAAAAGCAGAGGCGAAGGTCAGTTTATGGCAGTTCTTCATAATAAAATTTCAAGCTCTAACGTATACAAGGCTCAAAGAAAAAATAACCCTAAAATTGATAAAGTAGTATATGATTTTCTTGACTCTACACTTGATTTCTATGATAAAGAAAAGGTTGTAATGCACAAGGATTTGCCTGTTTATTTCGTTCCTGACTTTCCGGTATGCAATGCAACTGTGTTTTCTTGCGGTGTTACAATAGGCGAGGTAAGAAAAAACTACATACAGCCACATCACCAGTTTTTTATGGGCTTGGGAGATAAGTTTAAAAGGAAAATTGAACTTCACTGCGACAGCACTGAAATTAAAAAATATCTTCATGGTGAAGAGTTTGAAACCGATTGTGATAATGGTTGGGCGGTTGTTACCGTGGATGGCTGCGCCGTTGGTGGAGTTAAAGTAGTAAACGGCAGGGCAAAAAACCACTATCCAAAAGGTCTTAGGATAAAGTAATGCAAAATTCAAAAAAGCAAAATTTCGGAGCAAAGCCGATTATAATGCTGACGCAGTCACAAAATTATTCATTATTCAATAATCAGCATTCAATATTCATTAAAAATCCTGTCAAAAAGTTGGCAGGATTTTTTGATATTAAGTATTCCATTTTTTCTATATGTATGATATACTCTAATATGTATATATAATAGGAAAATTGGGTACTTATGTATCGAAAGTACGGAAGGAAGCTTTTGATGGCTAAAATAATTTCAGTAGTTAATCAGAAAGGCGGAGTAGGCAAAACTACAAGTGCGGTTAATCTTGCCGCGGCTTTAGGTGCTATGGGTAAAAAGATACTTCTTGTTGATATTGACCCCCAAGGTAATACAACAAGTGGATATGGTATATCCCGTAAAAATCTTACCGCCACGTCATATGAAATTTTAATCGGCTCTTGTACTGCGAGCGAGGCGGTTATTAAAACTAAATTTCAGGGAGTTGATATAATTCCCTCTAACATAAATCTTGCAGGTGCGGAACTTGAACTTGCGGTTATGGACAAGCGTGAGGCACTCCTTAAAAATGCCCTTGCTACTATTCAGGAAAATTATGATTTCATTTTCTTCGATTGTCCGCCGTCTTTGGGTCTTATAACTCTTAATGCTTTAACAGCGTCAGATAGTTTTATAGTTCCTATACAGTGTGAATACTACGCGTTAGAAGGGCTTTCACAGCTCATGGCTACGGTACGAACAATAAAAAGACTTTATAACCCTTACATAGAACTTGAAGGTGTACTTCTTACAATGTATGACGGAAGACTTAATCTCACACAACAGGTTGTAGCAGAGGTTAAAAACTTTTTCCCTAAAAAGGTTTATGCTACAGTAATTCCGCGAAATGTAAGACTTTCTGAAGCCCCTTCCTTTGGCGAACCGGTAATTTATTATGACAGGGCTTCCAGAGGTAGCGAAAGTTATAGTGCTTTAGCTGAAGAATTTTTGAAAATGAATTAAGGAGAATATAAATGGCAGCAAAAAAATCAGGACTCGGCAGAGGCTTTGATGCAATTATGCACGATAATTCTGTTGAGGAGCTTTCCTCAAGTGCAAGTGCAGTTAAGGTAAAGCTTATGGATATTGAGCCAAATCGTGATCAGCCGAGAAAACAGTTTGACGAAAAAGCCTTGGCAGAACTTTCAAATAGTATTGCTCAGCATGGTGTTCTTCAACCGCTTCTTGTAAGACCGATGCCCGATGGTAGTTATCAACTTGTGGCCGGTGAGCGTCGTTGGCGTGCATCACGTATGGCAGGGCTTACTGAAGTTCCCGTGGTTATACGTGATTTGACAGATGCTCAGGTAGCTGAGCTTGCCCTTGTTGAGAATTTACAGCGTGAGGACTTAAACCCTATTGAAGAAGCAAACGGATTTAAAGAACTTGCGGATAAATACGGATATACTCAAGAAGAAATTTCAAACCTTGTAGGTTGTTCGCGTTCTGCAATCACAAATGCGCTGAGGTTGCTTTCGCTTGCTTCAGAATTGCAGGAACTTGTCAGCAACGGTGAAATTTCCGCAGGGCACGCAAGAGCGATTTTAACCGCTTCCGACAAAGAATATCAGGCAGAACTTGCAAAACTTGTAATAAAGGAAGACCTTTCTGTAAGAGAAACAGAACGCCTTGCA
Source organism: Acutalibacteraceae bacterium (assembly GCA_045578985.1). Classification (GTDB taxonomy): domain Bacteria; phylum Bacillota; class Clostridia; order Oscillospirales; family Acutalibacteraceae; genus DTU089. Next base: position 78,098 of record JAZNLH010000017.1, read on the forward strand.
AGAAATTCCGTGAAAACAGAATCGAAAGGAAAAAAAGCGAAAAAACGTAATCCTTACTATGATGAAGTTGAACTTGCTCTTTCCGATGTTTTGGGAAGAAAGGTTAAGGTTACAAAATCAAGCAAAAAAGGTTCACTTGAAATTGAATTCTTTGACGATGATGACCTTAAAAAGCTTTTGAAAATATTTGATGAGGAATAATAAAAGAAATAGGAAGAAGGAATAAAAATGATAGATATTAAATTTTTAAGAGAAAACCCTGAAATAGTTAAACAGAATATCAGAAACAAATTCCAAGATAAAAAAATTGCTCTTGTTGATGAAGTTATTGAACTTGATGCACAAAGCCGTAGAGTAAAAGGTGAAGCAGATAGTCTTCGCGCATCAAGAAACAAAAACAGCAAAATGATAGGTGCTCTTATGGCACAGGGTAAAAAAGATGAAGCAGAAGCTATGAAAAAACAAGTTTCTGAAGATGCTGCTCGTCTTGCGGAACTCGAAGAACAGGAAGCAGAACTTTCAAAGAAAGTTAATGATATTATGATGGTTATTCCTAATATCATTGATCCTTCTGTTCCCATCGGTAAAGATGATTCTGAAAACGTTGAAATTGAGCGTTTCGGTGATCCCGTTGTTCCTGATTTTGAAATTCCTTATCATAGAGAAATTATGGAAAGTTTTGAGGGTATCGACCTTGATAGTGCAGCAAGAGTTGCAGGTAATGGCTTCTATTATCTTTGTGGTGATATTGCCCGCCTTCATTCTGCAGTTATTTCCTATGCAAGGGACTTTATGATCGATCGTGGTTTCACATACTACATTCCTCCCTTTATGATCAGAAGCAATGTTGTAACAGGTGTTATGAGCTTTGCTGAAATGGATGCTATGATGTATAAAATCGAGGGAGAAGATCTTTATCTTATCGGTACAAGTGAACACTCGATGATAGGTAAATTTATCGATACAATCGTGCCCGAAGAAAAACTTCCGCAGACACTTACAAGTTATTCACCCTGCTTCCGTAAAGAAAAAGGTGCTCACGGTATTGAAGAACGTGGCGTTTATCGTATTCATCAGTTTGAAAAACAGGAAATGATAGTTGTTTGTAAACCCGAAGAAAGTCCTTATTGGTTTGATCAACTCTGGAAAAATACAGTTGACCTTTTCCGTTCACTGGATATTCCCGTAAGAACTCTTGAGTGTTGCTCCGGCGACCTTGCAGACCTTAAAGTAAAATCAGTAGACGTTGAGGCTTGGAGCCCCAGACAACAGAAATACTTTGAAGTGGGTAGTTGTTCAAATCTTTCCGATGCACAGGCAAGACGTCTTAAAATCCGTGCAGGCGGTAAGGATAAAAAATACTTTCCCCATACACTCAACAACACAGTTGTTGCTCCTCCCAGAATGCTTATTGCATTCCTTGAAAATAACCTTAATGCGGATGGCAGCGTAAATATTCCTGAAGCATTAAGACCTTATATGGGCGGAAAAGAAAAACTTATTCCTAAGGCATAAGTCTTTGAGAGCGAAATTCAAAATGCAAAATTAAGGGGATGCTTCGCATCCGAGTATAAGTCAGGATATTTATGTATAGAGATAAAAAAGATGGTAAATTCAATGATCGCAAAAGAGATTTTGACGGTCGCAAAGATAGTTTTGATACAACTGAAAACCAAAATGAAAAAGATATAATTTTCGGTCGCAATTCCGTGTCAGAAGCGATAAAAGCAGGACGTCCTCTTGATAGTGTTCTTGTGGCTAAGGGTGAGCGTTCAGGTTCGGTTCCGAAAATTCTCGCAGATGCCAAAAATGCAGGCATCCCCATAAAAGAAGTTGACCGAAAAAAACTTGATTTCATGTGCGGTCACGCGAACCATCAGGGAATTATTGCGGTAGGTGCCGTAAAGGCATATTCCTCAGTTGATGATATCTTCGCTTTGGCTGAAGAAAAAGGTGAACCGCCTTTTATAGTTGTTTGTGATGAAATTGAGGACCCGCATAATTTGGGAGCTATTATAAGAACTGCTGAGGCGGCAGGAGCTCATGGTGTGATTGTACCGAAAAGACGTAGCGCACCGTTGAGTTTTGCTGTTTCAAAAACATCTGCCGGTGCGGTTGAGTTTATGCACGTTGCCAGGGTAACCAATATACCGCAAACACTTGACGAGCTTAAAAGTCGCGGTGTCTGGGTGTACTGTGCGGATATGGATGGCGAAACATTTTATAACGCCAACCTTAAAGGTGCGGCAGCACTTGTAATAGGCTCTGAAGGAAAAGGCGTGGGAAGACTTGTAAAGGAAAAATGCGATGTTGTTCTTTCTATGCCTATGAAAGGTAAAATAAACTCTCTTAACGCGTCTGTTGCTGCGGGTATTCTTATGTATGAGATTTCCAAGCAACGTGACGTTCAAAAATAAGTGTTAATGAGGATTAAAAATGGCTGACGAACGAAAAACCCCAAGGAAATGGTCTTTGGAAGAAATAGACGAGCTGTTGCAGGACAGCGGTATGATCCCGAGTGATGGTGATGCTCTTGAGTATGTTGAGGAAATCTCTTATGCTCCGAAAGCTGTTTCTTTTAACCCCAGACCTGCACGTAATGATAATATTGTGCACCAAATAAAAACAGATACGGTTGAGCGTTCTGACAGCGTTGCAGAACCTCAGGTTTACGGCACTTTTGTCAGCGAAAAGTACCGGACTCGCTTTTTTAATAAACCTATTCAAAATATTGAAAGAACTGCAGAGCACCAAATTGTACCTCCTGAGGAACAAAGATATGAGCGTGGCGGTTTTGTAAGAAAGAAAAGTAATTTTGAAAGCACTTCGGATCTTTCTCCTGTGCCCACTCTCGTACCGGATGATAAAGCCGGCGATGATGAGGTAACAGATAAAACGATAGTTTTTGATGATAAGGCACATACAAAAACTATAGGCCTTCGTTCATTGGCGGTTACAGATGGCGATGCACACGATTACGAACTTCCTGATGAAGAGGGTGACATTCAACTTACATTCGAAGGCTTTCATAGCGATGAAGCCGAGATAGTTGACGAAAGAGAAGTTGAGGAAGCGCTTCAGCGAAGACGCAAGGAAAAAGCCAGTACTTTTACCGTTACCAGTGAAACTCCCGAAACTGAACAAGGTGAATCGGTGAAAAAATATGGTACGGATGAGTACCGTACTGCAGAGGATAAATTTAAAGTTGCGTATTATCTTAAAAAGAAAAAGAACACCGCTTTAGTCAGCGCAGCTATATCATATATATGTTTTATTGTTCTTGCCATTATTTCAGTAGTTGCAAAAAATATAGTTGATGGCGGAATATTATTTATTATAATTTCGTTGATTTTCACTATAATACCATCAGTTATTAATATCAACATGATTATTGATGGTATAAAGGCTATTAAGGGATTTAAGTTTAATAAAAACACAGGTTCCTTTTTAGCTATCTTAGTGACACTGATTCAACAAATTGTGTTTTTAACTTCAGATGCACCCTTTGAAAATGGCTTGAGTTTGTTTGCGGCTTCAGCAGTGTTGGCTCTTGCATTTAATCAAACCGGTGAGTATTTTGAGTTGAAGCGTATTTCTGAAAACTTTTCTTTTATTGTTGATAAAGAAGACCTATATTCAATAAGACCTATTGAAAAATCGGAAATAGCTTTTGAAATAGGCAGAGGACTTCTTCTTGAAGACCCATCAGTGTTAGCATCACAAAAAACACTTTTTCCACGTAGATTTATTGAACTGTCGAGAAGGTATTATCCTTCTGATGATATAAGTAAAAAACTTGTTCCTATCGGATGTCTGGCATCTTTAATTATAGGTGTTTTAGCTTTAATTTTAACTAAGAATATTTTTAGCGGTGTTACCGCTTTTAGTGCTTGTATATGTATCAGCATTCCGTATTTTTCATTTATTGCCGATAGTATTTCTATGGCGAGAGTTTCAAAAAAAGTCAGACAAAAAGGCGGTATGATATCCGGCTGGGATGCTTATAGAGTTTGCGAAAATGCTAATGCAATTGCTGTTGATTCGGCAGATGTTTTCGATGAAGACGGCGGCAATGTTTTTGGTATTCATAAGTTTTATGATATGCAAATTGATGAGGCAATTATCTATACAGCGGCGCTTTTGATTTCTTCCGGTGGTCCATTAGGAAATCTTTTTAAACGTGTTATTGTTGGCGAGGTTTCGTTACTACCGCCCGTTGATACATTAGCCTATGAAGATAAATTAGGCCTATCTGCGTGGATATTTAACAGACGTATTCTTGTTGGTAATGCTGATTTGCTTAAAAATCATAATGTGGATATTCCTGATACCGCACTTATTGAACGTCATCTTTCAGAGGGCAGATATCCTTTATACCTTGCTGTTGACGGCAAAGCAGCGGCGGTATTTATAGTGTCTTATGACGTTAACGGTGCAAATGCCCGTATTCTTAAAAAGATTGAAAGCAACAGTATTTCACTTTTAGTTTGCACAGATGATGCAAATATAACAGATGAAATGGTATCGGAAAATCTTGATCTTCCTAATAGCGGAGTGAAAGTTCTTTCTGCTGTTTCGGGTGATTTATACAAATCTTACGTTGCAGAAACAACCTCTGCCGCCGATGCACTTCTTATGCATGACGGCAAAGCGCATAGTTTCCTGTATTCTATAAAAAGTGCACTTTCATTAGGCTCTTTTAAACAGATTCTCAATACGTTCCAGATTTGTGCTATGGGCATAGGCGTTGCGCTTGTTGCAGCACTTTCGTTAGTATCAGGACTTGAACACCTTAATTGCGTTCAGCTTGTATTTACCCAACTTTTCTTTATGGGTGTGTCCGTGTTCACGGTTTCCGGTGGCTATGCTATCCGTAATCGTGAAAAAAAGACTACTAAAGCGAAACGTGTTAAGAAAAATAAATCCCGTAGCAGTAAGAAAAAATCATAAATCATCGGCATCCTGAATGGGATGTTCACCATTTAAAGGACGACCTGTGTAAGAGCCGTTTATATCGCTTATTATTGTTTTGTCGATGTTGTTGTCGGTTTCTATTACTTCCTGTACTTTGTTTTTTTCTTTGTTATCCAAAATATTATCACCTCGTAAATATTTTTACGAAAGTTTTATTTTCTATACATAGGCAGGAAGATTGCAATAAAATATTTTAAACTTTTATGTTTTAATGAATAAAAAGAGAGGAAAATATAAAATGGAAAAAATTCGTTTGGGTATTATAGGCGTAGGTAATATGGGTTCAAGCCATATTAAGAATTCTCTCAAAGGCACAATGCCTGAGATAGAAATTACCGCTGTTGCAGACATAAATCCTGCAAGACTTGAATGGGCAAAAGAGCAACTCGAAGGCGTAAAAACATACAATACAGCCTCGGAACTTATGGATTCCGGTGATGTTGATGCTGTACTTATTGCTACACCTCACTACGATCATCCGCCTCTTGTTATTGAAGCATTAGAAAAAGGACTTCACGTTATGAGTGAAAAACCTGCAGGTGTTTATACTAAGCAGGTTCGCGAAATGAATGCCGTGGCTGATAAGAGTGATAAAAAGTTTGCTATTATGTTTAATCAGCGTACTAACTGCCTTTACAGAAAAGCACATGAAATAGTTCACAGCGGTAAATATGGCGAGTTAAAGCGTGTAACCTGGATAATTACTGATTGGTACAGAACTCAGTCTTATTACAATTCTGGCGGATGGCGTGCTACATGGTCAGGCGAAGGCGGTGGCGTATTGCTTAACCAGTGCCCTCACCAACTTGACCTTTGGCAGTGGATATGCGGTATGCCTGAAAAAATAACTGCGGTTTGCCATGAAGGCAAATGGCATAATATTGAAGTCGAAGATGATGTTATGATTTACGCCGAATATCCCAATGGAGCAACAGGTACATTCATTACAACAACCGGTGATTTCCCGGGCACAAACCGCCTTGAAATTACTCTCGATAGGGCAAAACTCATTTGCGAAGACGGAAAACTTACAGTTTGCGAAGTGGCTGAGAGCGTTAGTGAATTCACTAAGAATGCACCGGATGGCTTTGGTAGAATTGATTGTGAAATATTCGATGCAGAACTTGATGGAAGAAATGTTCAACATCCGGAGGTTATGAATAAGTTTGCAGCTGCTATTCTTCGCGATGAGCCTCTTACAGCAGCCGGCCAAGAGGGCATAAACGGTCTTATGATATCTAATGCCGCATTCCTTTCCTCCTGGCTTGGTAAAACTGTTACACTTCCCATTGACGAAAATCTTTTTTATGAATTGCTTCAAGAAAAAATCAAAAATTCCAGATTTGTAAAAGAAGTAAAAGAAATAATTAACGAAGACATGGATTCAACATATTAAGGGGAAATTATGACTAATAAATATTTGAAATTTATATTATCAATAGCTGTAATTTTATGTGTATGCTGTAGTTCTTTGATTATGGTTATGGCTGTTCCGGATGAATCTGAAGTAACAACAGAAATAGAAACCGGTTCTTTTACTGAACCTGATGTTACTGTTGAAGATACTACTGAAAAAACGGGTGGACTTGTTATAGGGCAACCTACAACAGAGGCTACTACTTCTGAACCGACTACAAAAGAAATTGTAGTAACAGAGGCGGAGCAGACAACAACCTCGAAAAAACCGAGCAACAATACACAACAGACTACTCAAAGCAAGACAACAACTGAAAAGGCGACAAGTGTTGTTGCAAATGCAACTACTACCACAACGCCTGAAACTACATTGCCACAGGGTTCTTTCTATGTATATCTTGAACTTAATAACGGACAACCCCGTTTAAAGAGAATTCTTACTGAACCCGGTCTTGTGCCCAAGCCGAATGAACCTGTTCGTCAGGGCTATACATTTGCTGGCTGGTATGCAGATGCAAAGCTCACAAAAATATGGGACTTCTCTACTTCCATAGCTGACGAAAAGACTGTTATTTATGCCAAATGGATAGCGGATGCAAGTACAGTGTTTTACAATATTAAGGTTAGTCCTATGAAGGGCGGTACTGTTCAGGTTAACCCGATGTCAGCGAGCGAAGGCGAACCGGTTATTATCACTGTTTTGCCGGATGAAGGTAAACGTCTTGTTGCAGGAAGTCTTAAAATTGATGGCAAGGCAAGTGATGTTTTCAGTTTTGAAATGCCGGCACACAATGTTGTAATCAATGCTAAATTTGAAGATATTCCTGCCGGTGAACTTACTGAAGAAGAGGATGAGTCACGTACTCCATTCTTTATTGCTGCAGCAGTTGTTGTGCTTGCGGGTGTTATTATAGCACATATGATTGCAAAAAGAAGAGCAGATTTGAATCAGGCTGAATTTGATGAAAATGGTGCTCTTATTATAGACGATGACGACGATGATGGTTGGATAGATGAATCAATAGTTATCGAAGACGGTTTTGCTAACGGTAAAAAAGTCAGGGAAAACGTTCAACCGGATTATGGAGAAGTTGAAGAAAATAACGATGACTAAAATAAAAGAACTTCCGAAAACTTTGTTCGGAAGTTCTTTTTAAATTATAATATTACACCGTCTTTGAAAATAGCAATTTCTTCATATCCATTTAACTCGTTAAGGGTTTTTTGCCCGTTTGCTACTTTTAAAATTAATGATAGTAACTCTTCTTCTGCAGTTTCAAAACGTTCACCCTCTAAAAGCGTTCCTGCATTGAAATCTATCCAGGACTTTTTAGTTTTTGCCAGGGTAGAATTAGTGCTTATTTTTACAGTAGGCACCGGTGCCCCTAAAGGTGTGCCTCTGCCTGTGGTGAAAAGTATAATCACTGCATCGGAACAGGTGAGGTTGGTGGTTGAAACTATGTCGTTTCCGGGTCCCCAGAGGAGCGATAAGCCACTTTTTTTACAAGGTTCATATATGCTTATTACATCTGTAATCGCCGAAAGACCGCCTTTTGTAATACAACCTAAGGATTTTTCTTCCAGTGTTGTTATACCTCCTTCTTTGTTGCCCGGTGAAGGGTTTTCATATACAACCTGACCGCGGTCTGTGAAGTATTTTTTGAAATTGTTTATCATTGTTACGGATGCGTTGAAAACGTCTTCGTTTATGGCACGTTCCATAAGATGAGTTTCAGCTCCGAACATTTCGGGCACTTCTGTTAATATGGCTTTTGTACCGTGTGAAGTGAGTGTGTCGCATACTCTACCGCATAACGGGTTTGCGGTAATTCCGGAAAAACCATCGGAACCACCGCATTTAAACCCTATTGTTAATTTTTCAATAGGCTGCTCGGTCCGTTCATCGGTTTTGGTTATTTCATAAATGTTTTGTATTATTTTAATACCTTCTGAAATTTCGTCCTCACATTCTTGCATATTTAATGTGCGGATTCTGTCGGTGTCATAATCACCTAAAAAAACTTCCATATTATCTAAGTTGTTGTTTTCGCAACCCAGGGAAACTAAAAGTGCACCGCCGGCATTAGGATGTTTGCATAATGCCGCAAGACATTTTGCGGTGTTTTCAGCATCATTCCCAAGTTGAGAGCAACCATATGGGTGGGTGAATGCGCATACTGTATTATCAGAAAAACCTAACGCAGCATTCGCTTTTTCTGCGATATTTATAGCGGTTTTGTTTGCACATCCTACAGTAGGTATAACAAAAATACGATTTCGGATACCGACTTTTCCGTTTTTGCGTAAGAAACCATTAAAAGTTAGTTTTGATTTGTGTGGGGTGAAGTTGAAATTTCCATTGAAAACATATTCTTCTTTTTCGGTAAGTGCTGTTTTCAAATTGTGAGAGTGAACATGTTCACCGGCTTTAATGCTTTTTATAGCAATGCCTATGGGGAAACCGTATTTTATTATTTTTTCACCTGCTGATATGTCTGTGAGTGCAAATTTGTGTTTTTCGGGTATATCATGTTTTAAAGTTACATTTCCGAAAGTATCACCTTTTTTTAAGTCACAAAGAGCTACTGCAACATTATCTTTTTCATTTATGATAATTGCTTTATCCATTATAAATGCTCCATAGCGGCTTTTACGCCTTGTTTTTTTACTGTATCGAGTATGTTTTTAACAAATGTAACGGCTCCGTTAATTTCTGTGAGGTCGCAACCCCAAAAATCAACATTTCCGAGAATCGCCTCAACATTGTCCGGAGTATTTGAAATTTTATCAAAGAAATCAAGAACCTCTTTATTATCGCGTATTTCGTATGTATTCTCATTTCTTTGTCCAATAAATTTACCGTTTTCATCATACTTGCCGTTGTAAAACTCAATCAGGCAAGCAAGACCAAAAAACAAACCTTTTGGGAAATTTCCGTTTTTTATATTATCAAGCAGAGAAGGTAAACATCTTGCTTTGAATTTTGAAACGGAGTTAAGGGAAATATCAAGAAGTCTGTGGTCAATGAATGGGTTGTTGAATCTTTCAAGTACCGATTCAGCAAAAGATTCTTTTTCTTGTTCGGATAAAGGAATGTAAGGGATAATTTCTTTTTTGAGTGTGGATATAATGAAGTTTGAAAAAATATCGTCATTCATCATGTCTCTTACAATGTTAAAACCGCTGAGATATGCACCAAGAACACTCACTGTGTGAGCACCGTTAAGGATTCTTACTTTCCTCATTTTATATCCGGATATATCATCGCAGAAAATCGCACCAACTCCCGCTTTGTGCGCAGGGAAGATATCTTTTAAACCGTCTTTATCTTCAATTGCCCAGAAGAAAAACGGCTCAGCTGTGTCGAGAAGCTTATCTGTATATCCTAAATTTTCGGAAATTACGTCGATATCTTTTTTGGGGTAACCTGTAACTATTCTGTCAACAAGAGTGTTGGAAAAATGACATTTATCCAGCCATAGTGAAAATTTTTCGGAAAGATTCCAGATTTCTGCGTACTTTTTTACACATTCATATAATTCCGAACCATTATTATCAATAAGTTCAACCGGAAGTATGTACATTGTGCTTTTATCACTTCCGCCAAAATGTTTGAAACGCTCATATAAAAATCTTGTAAGCTTAGCGGGATATGAAGATGGGGGATTGGCATTGAATTTATCTGTTTTGCAAAAAGCAATACCTGCTTCTGTGGTATTTGAAATAATTATTTTTAAATCTTCGCTTCTTGCAATTTCTAAAAAACTTTCAAAATCACGATAAGGGTTAATGCACCTGGAAACACTTTCAATTATCCTTGATTTTTCAACTGCTTCACCGTTTTCTCTTCCTCGAAGAACTAAGGTATAAATACCGTTTTGTGAATTTATTAAATCACAAAGACCGTTTTCAATAGGTTGGCATATAACAACATTTCCGTCAAAAAGCTCCTTTTCGTTCATTATGTCCACAAGGTAATCTGCGAAGGCTCTTAAGAAATTGCCTTCACCGAATTGGAGGATTTTTTCGGGCCGTTTAGTTTGTCTTTTGTGAATTTCATTTACAGTTTTCATAATATTGCCTCAAGCATAATTTATTGCAACCATTAAAATCATGATTGCTGCGGAGAAAATAAACTCTCCAACAAATAGTTTCCAGGACCATTTAATCCATTTGCCGTAGGACACGCCTACAAGTCCGATGGCTATTACCATAATGCCGCTTGTAGGATACAAGAGGTTTGTAAAACCATCTGCCATACAGAATGTGGTTACAACACTTTGTCGTGTAATGCCGACTAAATCTGAAAGCGGTGCTATAAGAGGCATTATAAGAAAAGCTTTTGCGGTTCCGCTACCAATGAAAAATTCAAGTATCGCAATTACGCAGAATAGTAAAAGGATAGCCGCATAGGGTGAAAGACCTTGCATAATGTTATTTAATTCATAAAGAATTGTATGCATTATTTTCCCTTCGCTTAACACATAGGAAATGGCAATAACGAAGATTATAAGAGGTATCGCAGGGGCAATGCTTTTAGCACCCTGTAAAAAACTCAAACCTAAATTTTTGCCTTTAAGCCCTGTGAAATATCCGGCAAGAATTCCGCCTGTGGTGAAAAGGATTGCCATTGCAGGAAGTGAAAGTACACCACCTGCATTTACAATGAAATCAAGAAAAATGAAAAAAATATCTATGAGAATACAGATTAAAAATGCTCTTGCACCTTTGCGGATATTTTTATCTTCTAAAACTGTATCTGCATCTGTTAAATCGTATTTTTCGCGTAAAACTTTGTCGGATTCATATACTAAAGATTTCGTTGGATCTTTCTCGATTTTCTTAGCGTAAGAGAAAAGGAATAAGAAAAGAATAAGATAAACACCAACAAAGACTATAAGGCGAAGCCAAAGTCCCGAAAAAACTTCGAGTCCCGCTAATTTTTGTACTGTTACTACATTAAAAGGATTAAATGTTGCGGCTGTAAATCCCCAGGCAATTGATACAAGGCTGAGACCTAATCCCACAAGAGAATCCCAACCTAGAGCAAGTGAAATTGCCACTGCTATGGGGACAAGGGTAATAGACTCTTCAAGGATACCTGCAGTGGAACTCAGAAGCATACATACAAAAACAACAACAGCCATAAGAACGTATTTTTTGTGGCTGAACTTTTTTATAAGCGTTGCCATAATGTATTTTAATATTCCGCATTTGTCCAGTATGAGGAATGAACCGCCTATAAGGACTATCATCAGAATTATGGTGATACCTGTACCTGCTTGACTGCTTCCGAAGCACAAAATGGGAGAAAGTGCAATTTTCCAGATAGGCATCTTATAATCTTCAAGAACAGTGTAAGTTCCGTCAACTATAACTTCGTGACCGTTTTGAACGGCAACTTCATATTCGCCCCGTGGCATTACTTGCGTCAGGACACCTATGAATGTTAATATAACCAACAGCACAAGTGTCAGCGCAATCATAGTTTTTTTATTTAACTGTAAACCCATATCTATATTCTTGTTTTCCATTCTGTACCTCTTAAACACTAAATTATATTAAAGTATTATACACAACACATTGTGTAAACACAAGATAAATGTGGTGCTTTTTTGATTGACAAAGGTTGTTTTTATAAATATAATATCTCATATTGGGGGGAGAAAGATGGAAATTGCAGAAAGTTTTATAAAAGGCAAAAGAGAAGATCAGACACTTTGCGAAGATATGCTTTTTATAAATGATGATTTTATTTTGGTTGCTGATGGTGTTACTGCCAAAAGTGATACCAAGTTTCATGGTAAAACAGGTGGAAGAGCTGCAGCTGAGAAAGTGTGCGAGGCGGTAGCCGGATTTCCTAAAGATATAAATGTTTATGATGCGGTGAAGCTTATGACGGAGAGGGTTGCTTCTCTTTATACTGCGGAAAAGCCTTTAGGGGCTGCATCGGTGGGCGTTATTATATTCAGCAAATTCAAAAATGAAATCTGGAGTATCGGTGACTGCCAATGTTTTATAAACGACGATTTTTTCTCCCACGAAAAAGAAATAGACGGTATTGTGTCTGATATGCGTGCACTTGTTCTGGAAATGGGCAGGCGAGATGGCAAAACTGATGAAGAACTTGCTGAAAAAGATATAGGCAGAGAATTTATTTTACCAGTTATTAAAAAACAAGAGATTTTTGCAAATGCCGGCGGAAAGTTTTCATATGGTGTAATAAACGGGGCCACTGTTCATCAGAAAGATATTGTTGTTCATAAGGTGAAAAAGGGCGATGAAATAATTCTTGCAAGTGACGGTTATCCGAAACTTTTGAGGACTCTTGCAGAAAGCGAAGAAAGATTAAAAGAAGAAATAAAAAATAATCCCTTGTGTGACGGCGATTACCGTTCAACAAAAGGAATAAAAAAAGAATGGTCTTCATTTGATGACAGAACATACATAAGGTTTAAGGTGTAATATGAGAATAAAAAAGAAAAAACACGGTGCCGAAAGACTTGATGCTTGCGGTGAAATTGTGATTAAGGATTTAAGGGCAGAGGGTAATACTTCTCAACAACTTTTTGGGAATGATAATCCTATCCGTATTGAAATAGGTTGTGGCAAAGGCGATTTTATTGTAGGTACAGCGGCTAAAGAGCCGGATGTGAATTTCCTTGCGGTTGAAAAAGTTTCAGACGTGCTTATGCTTGCGGCTGAAAAAGTAAAGAAATCCGAGCTTCCTAATATAAGAGTTTGTTGTGTTGATGCAAAAGAACTTGCAGAGATTTTTGCAGAAGGTAGTATAGACAGGATTTATCTTAATTTCTCTGATCCATGGCCTAAATCAAGACATGAAAAAAGAAGACTTACATACAGAACATTCCTTGAAATTTATAAAAAAATATTAAAACCTGATGGTGCGGTATATTTTAAAACAGATAACCGCGGACTCTTTGATTTTTCTTTAGAAGAATTTAAAGAATTCGGTATGCGCCTTGAAAAGCTTACTTTCGATCTCCACAATTCTGAGTATATGGAGGGTAATGTGATGACAGAATATGAAAGACGTTTTTCATCAATGGGTGTGCCGATAAATAGAGTAGAGGGTTATTTTAATTGATGTAAAAACAGGAGATTTGATAACTTAATGAAGGAAAAACAGAAAAATGTTGATGTTGTGATAAACAGAGCATGGATAATTTATTTTTTGATAGGTGTATTTATGCTGGCATTAGGTGTTGTGTTTCTTCCGGAATGGATCAGTATGTTGTTCTTCGTTATAGGCATAGCCTTTTTGATGATTACGGTTTTTTTTGAGCCTGTTAAGTACGAGTTTGCCGATGACGGCATAAATTTTAAAGGGGTTATGTGGCAACTTGCTTATATAAAATATGGACACATTTACACCCTTTTAGTACACTGGGAGTGGTTTGGAGATTCGTGGATTTTATCTGAGTTGACACAGTATTATGAATTGTACGGTCCATGCGAGGAAAAATTTAAAACTCATTACGGGTTACGTATAACGAAAACCAAGAAAACAACAGAACTTTTAAAACAACATTGTCCTTTGAAATTTTCGAAACCTGAGGAAAGAAGAAAACCGGTGCATAGAAAAAGAAAACCGCACCAAAAGAAAAAATAAAAACCGTTTGAATGAGGAGATTTGTTCCCCGATTCAAGCGTTTTTTTTTGCGAGATTTTAATAAAAAAACAACCACCCTTTTGGGTGGCTGTTTTTGTTAGTGTCGGCATCGCCCTATTTTCCCAAGCGGCTTCCCACTAAGTATCTTCGGCGCTGTTGAGCTTAACTACCGTGTTCGGGATGGGAACGGGTGGACCCTCAACGCCATCAACACCGACTGCGAAGAACTGTTCGTCCTCCGAAGAACATTGAC
>JAZNLH010000018.1:0-24713 GCA_045578985.1 Acutalibacteraceae bacterium
TTTTAATGTAAGAATCTTTTTGCCTGTGATTTCAAAATCAACAAAGCCATCGTTTGACATTGTGAGTTCTTTTTCGTCAAGCTCTTCAAGTGTAACAAGCTTAACCTGTGACCAGTTTTTACCTGAATACTGTGGTAATTCGAACTCTGCTTTTTGTCTTTCTACTGGAGATTGAACTTCAGTAATTGGTGCAATACCACCGTTAAGACGAATTGAGTTTTTAACTGTCTTATCAGATGGGTTAAAGAGACGAACAATGTAGCCTTCGCCGTCTTCACTCTTTTTAACAGCAGAAATGTTAAGATTTTCATTTTTGAGTTCAATGAATGAGTGAGTTGTTGGGTTTTTACCGTGAGCAGTAGGAGCAATCTGACCAGCTGCAAGGTAAAGGTTAAAGCGTTCACTTTCTTGCCATACGTTGCCTTCTTCCCAGTTGCCCTTGTGTGGCATAAATGCATAACGGAATGTGTTTTTACCAATGCATTGTGAGCCTTTATCCCAATCGTTGTAGTTCTGCATATCTTTAGTAACGCAGATACGAAGTGGGTAAGCACGAAGAAGTGAAAGGAATACTGTGTTTTCTTCATCGTCTGCTGCTTCATAAGCCTTAAGACCAGTGTTAAGAAGTGCAACACCGTTTTTGCCATCTGTAATGCTTACAAATGAATTCATTGGGTGCTCTGTCATTGGTGGCTCGTCATAAAGTGAGTAGTCAGGAGCAGCGATTGGTCTACTAACTACGTCAAACTGACCTTGTGAATCAGCGTGAGTTGCTTTAATACCTGTTGGGAAACCAACCTGTAAGTAGTGGTCTTCGCAACGGTTGTTAATAGTTGTTTCAATCTCTAAATATCTTGAGCCTTTTCTTAATGTAACAATTGACTCAATATCAACAGGAAGCTTGTGCTCACTTCTTGTTTTTTCGTCGTCTGCTTTCTTTTCAGGAAGAAGCCAACGCATTTTAATTCTGTAGCTTGTTTCAAATTCGCCTTCGTAAATACGAGAAACAGTTGCCTGTTCACCGAGAGTAGTGTAAACCTCGTCAATTTCAGGGGCAATGTGTTGCCAAGGGTTGCCGATTTCACCACTGTCTTTGAAGTAGCCTAAGTTTTTATATTCTTTACCTGTTTCTTTATCAATTACGTTGTAAGTACCGTTGTGGTTAAATGAAACTTTTAAGAATTCATTTTCCATAACGTTTGTTGTTTTAACAAGTGTTACAGGAGTTGTAGCACGAACGTTGTAAAGAGGTTGAATTTTAAGTGTTTTGTAACCCATTGCTGGTACGCCACTTACTTCAACTGCAATATAATATTGTTCTGTGTGAAGTACGTTTGCAGTATCGTTAGGATTCTGAATGATTTGTGCATTTGCTTTGTTTGTAGAAATAACCTGATATTTAAGAACATTGTTTTCATCATCAAGAATCTGGAAAGAATCTGCTTTCCATTCAGCAGGGATTTCAACTCTTAAATTAACTGTTTCATTACGTTTGAATGGTGCAGGGTTAAAGAGAACAACTGCAACGTCGTTTCTATCCCATTTTGAAAGGTCAATGTCACCAGCAACGTCCATAAATGCTCTTTCGTAAACGCACATTGAAAGCTCACGTGACTGTCTGTAACGAGACATAACATCCTCGTAAACAACATCACGACCACAAGCGCCGATACTATCGTGACCGTGGTTCTGAAGAAGATAGTTATATGAAAGGTCAATGAAATTCTGCTGATAAGGTGCACCACAAAGAGCAGAGAATACTGCAAGTGGCTCAGCGTAGTTTATAAGTCTTCTTTCTGTGTCAAAGTTTTCTTGTTTGATGTATGTTCTTGCAGAAAGAATCCAACCGCAAAGCTCACTAACGCTACCCTTTGTATATGGGTCGCGCATTTCACCCTTTAATACAGGAGAATCTGCCTTGAAATTGTCAATAATGCCTTGTTCCATTTCCTTTAAGGTGCTGTGGAATACGTTAGCATCCGGGAGAGAATCGTTTAAGTCCTTAACTAACTGTACCTCTCTTTCGTTCGAGCAGGGGAAGTCGTGCCCAGTTGACCAGAAGCGGTGATTTGTTGTCCAGTCGTTGTCTTGTTCTTTCATAGCCTGCTCTGCGCGAGCCTTTACGTTTTCCTTGTGGTATTCATAGAATGGGTGAGTATACTGGTAGTCTAACTTCCAGTCACCGTCAATGAACTTGAATACACCGTTGTTGTCGTTCCAGACCATATCTCTGTTGTTTTCATCTGTCTGATTAAAGTAAACAGGTCTTTGAACAACGTACCAAATGTTGTATCTTGGTCTTTTTGCAAGACGTGAAGCATAAATGCGAGTGCCGTCAGGGCTTTCCCAGAAGAATTCTGATTTTGGTGCCTTGTACTCGTTTATACCACGGTAGAAGGAAGCAAAGTTAATACCAAAGCCTGAATAAATTTGAGGAAGCTGAGAAATTTGACCCCAACCGAAGGTTGAGTAGCCTGTTTTGCTTATGCCGCCCATTTCCTTACCGATTTTGTGACCTAAAAGCAGGTTTCTTACGAGTGCTTCGCTGCCTACTGTGAATTCATCAGGGAGACAGAACCAAGGACCTACTGCAATTCTGCCTTCCTTTATGTATTTTTGAAGCTTTTCCTTTTTCTCGGGGTAAACCTCAAGGTAATCCTGAACAGGCATTGTTTGTGAGTCTAAATGGAAATGCTTGTAGTCGGGGTTTTTGTCTAAAATATCAAGAAGCATATCGAGCATATAACCGAGCATATACTGAGTTCTTCGTGCACTAAAACGCCATTCTCTGTCCCAGTGGGTGTTGGATATAAAATGACATTGAATTTTATCTTTGTTTTCCATATGTATCACCTTAACCTTTAATTATTTTCATTATTTCTTCAAAGTTCTGGCAGAAGTGAGTGCATACTGCCTTTGTACCGCTTGACTCAATGTTACCGCCTGCAATACCGATTGTGGTGTAACCTGCAAGTCTTACTGAACAAGCACCTGCACCGCTGTCCTCAATACCGACAACGCGGTTTCTGTCAGCAAAAGCTTCACCTAAACCTACAATTGAAGTTTCGCTGTAAAGCCACGGATGGGGCTTGGGTGAAAGTTCACCAAGAGTACCTACACTGCCTTTTCTTAAGGGGAAACCTGCGGAAATAATTGCATCGTAGAAATCTTTGGGGTCGCCCATACCCAGTGTTTTGAATGCAGAAAGAATCTCGGGCCATGCTTTTTCATAAAGTCCTGATGTTACAAGACCTATCTTAATGCCCATATCCTTTAATTCGTAAAGGAAGTCCTTAACACCTTCAGTAGGAGTAAAAGCTCCGTCTTTACCTCTGCCTGCCATAATTTCTTCCATTTCTCTGTGGGTGTGTTCAAAATAGAAATTTCTTGCTTTTTCAAGTGATTCACCGGGGCAGTATTTGTCGATGCAATACTGAAGATGCTCTGAAACTGAGTGACCTGAAACAAAGGGGATATCCGCTTCTTCAAGCTGGAATTTAGGATTACCGAGCATACTTGCTGTTGTCATTTCGATTATCCAGATCCAGAATTCTTCGCTTCTTACGGTGGTGCCGTCAAGGTCCATAAGAACTGCGTTTAAGGGATACTCTGTTTTAACAGGGTATACGGGATAATAAACGGGGTACGCAATTGCAGACTTAACGCAAGCCAGGGTGTGAGTGCCGAAACTTACGAATTCAACTTTCTGGTCGCCTGTTGCAACAACGAATTCAACGCCGTTTTTTCCTGCAACAAATTTTCCGTCCTCGGTAGCAGGAAGAAGGTGGAAACCGCTGTCTACACCAACTTCGCCCAAGTCGGGGATATAAAGTGTTTTGTCAAGTAACATATAGAAAATCCTTTCCGAATTACATAATTATACATATATTAACACAAGGTTTTCATTAAGTAAATCATATTTTTAAAAAATAATGCGTAATCCGAACAATTTCGAATTACGCATTACGAATTACGCATTTAATTTACTGTTGCTCTTCTCTCAGCAAGCTCTTTTTCAACCTGCGCTCTCTTTTCAGGGGTGTACCTTATAAAGAGCAAGGGAATTATGTAAAGAAGACTTGCAATAGCAGGAGTAAGCATAAATAAAGGCCAAATCCATGTATCAAAAGCCTGTGACTGTGTGCCGATAAATGTTGCGGCAGAGTCGTCGATTGCCACGTATCCTAATGCGGAAAGTGCAAGGGTTGCAAGACCTGCGGTAATGCCGCTTGAAACTTTTGTGAAGAATGTCTGCATTGAGAATGTAACACCCTCCATACGCTTGCCTGTTTTCCATTCCATATAATCTATACTGTCGCAGAATATAGAGGTTTGCGCAATACTTGCAGCACCCATAGGAATACAGCCGATAGCCATAAGAATCATACCTATCCAAAGGTTTATGCCTTCGAAACCGATAGCAAAAGCAATCACCCTTGTTACAATGTTTAACGCCTGCATAAATATGAGGGCATTTACGTAACCCTTGAAAAGCTTTTTGATTTTGTCTGCAAATATCATACCAATAAATTGGGGTCCGTATGTAATTGCACCATAAATGGTGGTAAGTCCTAAGGCGCCTATGATACTGTTTGCACCAAGGAAGTCTGTGGGGACCTTGTATTTGAAAAAATAAACTGTAAGCTGACCGCCGAAACCTAAAGCACCGAAAAGGTTTGATAAGGTTACAAGCATAAGCATCTTGTTTTTGAAAAGAAGTGAAAAGCTTTCCAGAATTGATTTTTGCTGATTTTCGGGCTTAACAAGAACGCGTTCCTGAGCTTTATATGCTCTTGCACTGAGCATTGCTCCGCCCATACCTAATATTACCGCGAAAACAAGTGTGACAACCGCCATTTTGCTTTTTGTTGCATTTGCTACCATTTCAATTGCCATGGGGATGAGAGCACTGAATATTCCGTAGACGCAAGAGCCTATTGTACGAGCCCATTTTACAAAATTATCACGCTCATCGCTATTGGGGGATACAGATGCGGTAATGCCCCACATAGCTACGTCCTGGATGGTGTAGCTTATATCCCAACCTATGTACATAATTACAAAGTATGCAATACGTAACCAGAGCAGATCTTCCTTTGTGGAAAAAACAAGGAAAATAAGCACTGTGAATATACCGACAGGCAAGGGTGTATAGCGAAGAAGCGGACGAAGCTTTTCGCCGTTTTTGAAGGAGTGCTTATCAACAATTGAGCCAATAAGCGGATCGTTGATGCCGTCCCAAACCTTCATAAGAATCAGCAAAACCGATACAACTGCCGCAGGAAACAGTGCAATATCCGTCATAAAATAGGTGAAGAAACCTGCACCTATAAATGAGTAAACTATATTTTGACCTGAAAGACCAACATAAAAGTTTAGTTTTTCCTTTTTGTCAATGTATTTCATACATTTCACCTTTTTCTGATAAAATTATACTTCGATTATACAGTATTAGTGCTGTGTAAAGCAATAGTTAATTTAAATCAGGATTTTGGAATGGAAATTCAGTGCTTTCAAACGTTAAAATTTGCAAAACTGCTCCCTGCAATGATTTTTAAAGTAAAGAAATGCAGAAAAATTCTCGCGCCTTTTTCGCAGAAAAAGATGATGTAGATTTTTGTTAATATCATCACTATATATCATTATCAGTGTCAGTGTCATTATCATTATCATTATCATTATCAGTGTCATTATCATTATCGGCTTTTTTCGCTTTTCTGAATAACCGTTCGCTTTTTTATGCTATATCACTTCGATTGTAAATGTACCTAAAATACGAAACGATAGGTGGTCATTCTTATAATCAACATTTTCGTTCAGAAATTCCTGATTGAATTTATAATAGTCGCTATATCTGTGGATGCGATATGTTTTGCTTACGCAAAACGTGAAATGCATGGTTTGCCCATAAATTTGCCTTTTGCCACTTGCAACTTGCAATTTCTGGTGCTATACTTATTTAGAAATAAAATCGGAAGTTATGTCTTGTTTTAATTTTCGGTTCAAGAAAGGACGATGGCTTTGGCAGAGATTAAAAATATGGATGCAGTAGCAGCTCTTGATGCTATGGATGCCCATGTTGACGATTGGCGCGATGCCACAAAAGGCAAACAGAGAGGTATTTTCTCATTTGACGATGTTGCGGCGCTTAAAATCAAAAACCTTAAAAAAAGAATTTACACTGATATCGAATCTATTCCTGCATGGAAAATGAAGGAATGTATTTATAAAGGTGTTGATGATTACGAATTTCTTTATGACGAATGGAAGGAGCTTAACGTTGGTGACCGTTGGGGTAACAACGGTTGGAGCGCATTCTTCAAAAACTCCTTTGATATGCCTGAACGTTTTAAAGGTAAAAAGGTAACTCTTAACGTTTACTTTGGTGGTGACTCACTTCTTACTCTTAACGGTGAGCCATACCAGGGTCTTGACCCATTCAGAAACTCTGTTCTTCTTACAGATTGCGCTAAGGGTGACGAGCACTACGATGTTGATATTGAGTCATATTATGTATGGCACTCAAACGAATCAACAATAAAAACTCTTTCCTGCTCATTTATCGGCGTTGTTGACCCCGAAATTGAAGAAATTTATTGGGATTTCAAGGCTGTTTTCAATGCACTCTTCATGCCTGTTCACGATACAGGTCTTCAGGAACTTATCAGAGCAGCTCTTAAAGAGGCGTTTACTTATGTAAACTTCGACCTTGACGGTGAAGAATTTAAGGAAGGTCTTCGTAAGGCACAAAAGATCCTTAAAGATAAAGTTTATAACAACACTTCATACAAATCAGAGGGTACACTTGCTCTTGTAGGTAACTCACACCTTGATATTGTATTTATGTGGGCATACAAAGAGTACATCCGTAAACTCGGCAGAACTCATGCTACAATGCTTCGTCTTATGGAGCAGTATGACGATTTCATTTTCTCTCAGAGTACTGCACCTACATATATTGAAATGGAAAAGAGATATCCTGCTCTTTACAAACAGGTTAAAGAACGTATTAAAGAGGGCAGATGGGAATACATCGGTGCAATGTGGGTTGAACCCGACTGTAACCTTGTTTCAGGTGAATCTTTTGTACGTCAGCTTCTTCACGGTGTTCGTTTTGCTGAAAAGACATTTGGTATCACACCCAAAACCTGCTGGGTTCCCGACGTTTTCGGTAACGGCTATGCAATGCCTCAGATTCTTAAAAAAGCAGGTGTTGAATATTTCGTAACTCATAAAATGGGTATCTGGAACGACACTAACCCCTGGCAGTATAATACTTTCTGGTGGGAAGGTCCCGACGGCTCAAAGGTTTTCTCTATCGTTCCTCCCACACACTTTATCGGTACTGTTGAGGCAGACTCCCTTAAAGTTAACTGGAAAAAATATACCGATAAAGAAACTATCGGCGAATCTATGTACTGCTACGGCTGGGGTGACGGTGGCGGTGGTGTTGACACCGAAATGCTTGAGTACGTTAAACGTTACAAAAACTTCCCCGGTCTTCCCAAAACTCAGACAAGCAAGATTGAAGATTCACTTGCTCGTATGAGAGCTAATGCTACAGAAGATAATATCCCCACATGGAAAGATGAACTTTACCTTGAAGAGCATCGTGGTGTTCATACAACAAAGGCTCTTCTTAAGAAGCTTAACAGATACTCAGAAAATCTCTACCGCCAGGCAGAAATGTTCGCAAGTATCGCTATGAGATACGGTTATAAGTATCCTCTTGAGAAGCTTAACGAAGGCTGGCAGGCAATCCTTACAAACCAGTTCCACGATTCACTTCCCGGCTCTCACATTACCGAAGTATTCGGCGATCTTTGCGCTATTTACGATGATATTATCGCTATCGGTGAAAGTGTTCGTGACGAAGCACTTAATGTTATCGCAGGTAATGTCAACGGTGCCGAAAAATACGGCAAACCTTTCGCACTTTTCAACTCTCTCGGCGTTAATGCTACACAGAAAGTTGAACTTCCCTACAAGGATGTAGAAATCTACGATGCAGAGGGCAATAAAGTTGCTACTCAGGCTTACACAAAGCTTGACGGCACAAAGGTTCTCGTATTCGTTGCTAAGGATATCCCTGCAGTAGGTTACAAAGTTTACTACACTAAAGACGGTGAAGTTGCTGAGGCAAAGGCTCTTTCCGGTAGTGCAGTTGAAAACGATAACTTCAAAGTTGTTCTTGATGAAAGTGCTGAACTTGTTTCTATCTTTGACAAGAAAAACAACAGAGAAGTTCTTTCCGGTAAAGGTAACGTATTCAGACTTTATGAAGATCTTCCCGGTAAATATGATGCATGGGACATTGTTGCTTCTTACGTTGACCGTCAGTTCGACACAGAACCCGGCAAGGTAACAGGAATTGCAACAGGC
Source organism: Acutalibacteraceae bacterium (assembly GCA_045578985.1). GTDB lineage: Bacteria > Bacillota > Clostridia > Oscillospirales > Acutalibacteraceae > DTU089. Next base: position 8,383 of record JAZNLH010000018.1, read on the forward strand.
GATGTATTTACAGTTGTTTCAATAGAAAAAGTTATAAATAAGTCACTCGTTAAGCAGAACATCATTATCTACAATGAGCTTGACAGAATCGACTTCGATACCTTCATCAACTGGAACGAACAGGAAAAGCTTCTTAAAGTCGGCTTTGATGTTGATGTTAAGGCTCAGAAATTTACTCGTGATATTGCTTATGCAACAATTGAAAGCTCAAACTATCGTCACAATCCTTACGATAAGGCTAAGTTCGAGGTTTCTGCTCACAACTTCATTGATATGAGTGAAGATAGCTATGGTGTTTCAATCCTTAACGATTGCAAATATGGTTACGAGGTTGACAAGCAGAGAATGATTATTACTCTTCTTAAAGCTCCCATGAACCCCGATCCCAAATCAGACCGTGGTGATCACTACTTCACATATTCAATTTATCCTCACGCAGGTAATTGGAAGGATGCTGAAACTCTTGTAAGAGGTCTTGAAATCAACAACCCCGCAGTTCCTGTTGAAATCAGCGGTAACGCAAGCGGTGCTGATGCTAAGTCATTCATCAGCGTTGATGGAAAGAACGTTACACTTGAAGCAGTTAAAAAGTGCGAGGATGAAGAAGCTTACATCGTACGTTTCGTAGAAAAGGCAGGTAGCCGTACAAAAGTTTCTGCTAAACTCTTTGCAGAAATCGAGTCAGTTTATGAATGTGACCTTCTTGAAAGAAATGATGTTGCAGTTGATATTGCTGATGGCGATACACTTAACTTCGAAATCAATCCTTTCGAAATCAAGTGCTACAAGATTAAAATGAAATAATTTATTAAGGACGGCGAAAGCCGTCCTTTTTTAATTCGGAGTGCGTAATTCGGAATTCGGAATTTCGGGGCGCAAGCGCCGAATATATTAAGTTTTGGTCAAGCTTTTTCAAAAGGTTGTGAGGTCAAGGGGTGAAACCCATTGGCGCATTCCGCAGAATGCGAAACTTTTTTTATTTTGGTAGCGCAGGAAGGTAGGTAAAACAGTCCTGTGTGACTGTTTTACCGTAGGAAACCCTCGCCGGGGGTTTCCTGTAATTCGGGATTCGTAATGCGTAATTCGGAATTATAGGAACTGCGTTACAATTATATAGTTTCGTAAAAACGAAAAATAAGATTTATGCGAAGCCTATCCTCCCTACTTGTAGGGAGGGGGACCACCCATAGATTAATTTCTTTTTTGGATAAGTTAATTCGTGGATATAACTCAGTTTTATTATATCGTTGATCGGGGTGGTGGAAGGTACAATACAACTGTATATACAACTAGGAGTTTTGCAACACAAGCGTTAAACTATAAAGCAGATGTACGCAAAGCTTTCCATGAAATTTTATGTTTTCAACAAAATTTACACTCTGCAATAGTTAAATTGGCAAAATTTAAAAATGCTATTGAAATAATTGTAAATTGTGTGTATAATGAAAAAGAATAAAAATGGGTAGTAGTATAAATGCTTCCCGTGGAAATCTATTTTTAATAATTACGGAGGTAGTTATGAAGATGACAGCAAAAAGATCTCTTGCAGTTTTACTCGCAGTTATCATGCTCTTCAGTTGCATTGGTATCAGCGTTTCTGCAGAAGGCGAAACAGGTTTTGAAGCAATTCGTATCAATTGCACAATGTACGGTGATTCACAGACACAGCGTGGTTTCACATGGTTTACAGAGAAAAAATGTGACACTACAATCCAGATAGTTTCTGCGGCTGATTATGCTGCAAACGGTTTTGATGACGCTATTACATTTAATGGCACTGTTTCCGAATGGAATGGTTATTATTGCCATAAGGTAGTTGCTACAGACCTTAAAGCAGGCACAGAGTATCGTTATCGCGTAGGTAGCGAAATCAGAGATGTATGGAGCAAAGCTGGTAAGTTCGTTACTGACGATGGCGATAAGAACTTCTCATTCATCGCTATTGCTGACGTTCAGGCAAGCAGCCTTGAAAACTTCGAACAGGCAGCCCTTGTTATGGATGCTGCTATGAAGAAGGATAAAGATGCTGAGTTTGTTATTAACCTTGGCGACTTTGTTAATGATTGTACAAATGACGAGTGGAACTGGTATGGTCAGGCATTTGAAAATGCTAACACAAATCTTACACTTGTTCCTGTTGCAGGTAACCACGAAGGTAACATCACCAATAAGCTTAACGTTGGTTGGTTTGATACAATGTTCAATCTTCTCCCCGGTGAAGGCACAACTAACGGCGTTAACGGTACATATTACTCATATGATTACGGTAACACTCACTTTACCGTTCTTAACTCAAATGATATGTATCCCATGACAGAGGCTCAGAGAAACTGGATCTATAACGATATCACAGGTTCCGATGCTCATTGGAAGGTTCTTCTTCTCCACAGACCCGCATATTCTGCAGGTAAGAATATCAACAAACCTGACACTGTTGCAATGAGAGAAACAATTATTGAAATTGTTGACGAAACAGGCGTTGATATGGTTCTTTCCGGTCATGACCACATGTATATGAGAACATGGCAGGTAGCAGGCGATGCAGTTTGCGAAGATACAGTTTATATTACAGAAAAACACAACGGTGTTGATACAACATTTGCTGTTAACCCCGATGGTGCTGTTTATATTCTTCCTTCAACCGCAGGTACAAAGAGATATGGCGTAAACGAAAACGCTATGAATCCTATTATGGATTGTGCAGATGCATGCTTCTCAACAAGATCTGAAAAGAATGAAAATGGTGTTGAAACCAATCCTTATGCAGGTGGTTGTTTCGCTAATGTTGAAGTTGATGGTGACTACCTTGTATACAGAGCATACGTTGTAAACGACGATACTCAGAAAGTTACAATGGTTGACGAATATGCTATTAAGAAAACTGTAAAAGATGATGATATTGAAGATACAAAACTTCCCACAGACTTCATCGGTTCTCTTGATGGTACAGTTGCTAACTTCTTTACAGAAATCTTCGGCCTCATCTTCACTTATATCGGAAAACTTCTTCCCCAGTTAATCGCTGGTTTGTTCTGATAATTAAAAAATTAGACCTCTCTTGACAGAGAGGTCTTTTTTTGTGTGTTTTTCCTAAATATCCGACTCCATTTTTGTTGCTTTTAAAGCCTTGTTTTATGGGCTTTTTCTATTGAAATAAATGTCAAAAATTATATAATAAATATTGTATAAAGTTATATTTATATACTAAAAAGGAGGTTCATTTTATGGACAATGTTTATAGAATAGGTATTATTGGTTGCGGCGGTATTGCTAACGGCAAACATATGCCTGCACTTTCAAAAGTTGATGGTGTTGAAATGGTTGCGTTTTGTGATATCGTTCTTGAACGTGCAGAAAAAGCTGCTGAAAAATTCGGTACACCGGATGCAAAGGTTTATACAGATTACAAAGAACTTCTTAAGGATGAAAGCATTGATATAATTCATGTTTGCACTCCTAATCGTTCACATAGTTTTATAACTATTGATGCTCTTGAAGCAGGTAAGCACGTAATGTGCGAGAAGCCTATGGCAAAAACTTATGAAGAAGCAAAAGCTATGTGCGAGGCAGCAGAAAGAACAGGTAAAAAACTTTCTATCGGTTATCAGAATCGTCAGACTCCCGAAAACCTTTATGTTAAACAGTGTGCAGATAATGGTGAATTCGGTGAGATTTACTATGGCAAGGCTCTCGCTATCCGTCGTCGTGCAGTTCCTACATGGGGCGTTTTCCTTAATGAGTATGAACAGGGTGGCGGTCCTCTTATAGATATCGGTACACATGCTCTTGATATGACGCTTTGGGTTATGAACAACTACGAACCCGAGATGGTTGTTGGTCAGACATTCAGAAAACTTGCTGATCAGACAGAGCAGGGTAATGCCTGGGGACCCTGGGATCCTGAAAAATTCACTGTTGAAGATTCTGCGTTCGGTTTTATCAAAATGAAAAACGGTGCAGTTATCAATCTTGAATCAAGCTGGGCACTTAATATCGCTGAACCCAATGAGGCTTGTTATATGATTTGCGGTGACAAAGGTGGCGCAGACACACTTAATGATGAAGCACGTCTTAATTACATAAGAAATCAGCGTCAATGCATCGAAAAGCCCAATCTCAGAGCAGGCGGTGCTGCATTCTTTGAAGGCCATAGAGACGGTTCTCCTGCGGAACTTGAAGCAGCAAGATGGATAGATGCTATCAGAAATGATAAAGACCCTGTTGTTCTTCCTCGTCAGGCACTTTGCGTAACAAGAATTCTTGAAGCAATATATGAATCTGCCAAAACAGGTAAACCTGTTTACTTCGATTAAAATTGCCCATAGCACCGTTTTTTGCTCGGGGCAGTATCTATATACAGCACCGCGCGCTTCAAACGTCACTCTGAACAATTTTAATTCGAAGTAATATAGGTAGATTAAAATTGCCCGTAGTACCGTTTTTTGCTCGGGGCAGTATCCCATATTATATAACAAGGAGAAAATAAATGAAATTTGCAGTACAGTTATATTCCGTTCGTGACCATATTCAGAACGGTGAAGATATGTTAGAAATACTTGGCAAAGTTAAAGAAATCGGCTTTGACGGTGTTGAGTTTGCAGGGTATTTTGACCTTGAAGCGGAAGTGCTTCGCAAAAGATGTGAAGAACTGGGGCTCGAGGTTGTGGGCTCTCATATGGGGCTTGATGATTTCCGTCCTGAAAATCTTGAAAAAACTCTTGCTTACGGTAAGGCTTTAGGTGCAAAATACCTGGGTGTAGGCGGTGCTCCCCACAGCACTTTTGAAGAAGCATCCGAAACAGGCTCTATTTTAAGTGCAGCCGGTGTAAAAGCTCGTGAACTTGGTATGGATACATATTACCACAACCATACCGAAGAGTTCGAAGATTTAAAAGACGGCAAAAATGCTATGGATATTATTTCCGAAGATGGCTGCAAACTTGAAGTGGATACTTATTGGAGCTTCTGCGCAGGTATCGATAACGTGGAGTATCTGAAAGAAAATAAAGAAAAAATTGTTCTTGTCCACATCAAAGACGGTGTTGACCATAAGCCTAAGGCATTAGGCGAAGGCGAAAACGACCTCAAAAAAGTTGTGGATGGTGTAAAGGCTATCGGACTCCAGTGGGTTATTCTTGAAAATGATGATCCTGTACCTTGCGGTCTTGATGATATTACAAGAAGCTATAAATGGCTTAAAGAAAATTTTTGAAATAGAGGTATTATAATGAAACTCGGTGTATTAACAAATTTACTTGGAACAGTTTCGTTGGAAGAAGCATTAAAATATTTCTCATCCCTGGGTCTTGAGATGGTTGAAATAGGTTGTGGCGGTTTTCCCGGAAAGGATCATGCAGACCCTGACATTCTTCTTAACGATGAAAAAGCTCTTGAAGATTTTAAAGCTCTTCTTCAAAAATACAATGTGGAAATCAGCGCTTTAAGTTGCCACGGAAACCCTGTTCATCCTAATAAAGAGATTGCAAAAAGTTTTGATGAGGATATGAGAAAAGCGGTTCTTCTTGCTGAAAAACTCGGAGTTCATCAGATAAATACATTCTCCGGTTGTCCCGGTGACTGCGAAAATTCTAAATATCCCAACTGGGTAACATGTCCCTGGCCCAATGATTTTGGCGAAATTCTTGATTATCAATGGAATGAAGTTCTTATTCCTTATTGGAAAGAATTTGTTAAATTCAGCACTGCTCATGGTGTAGATAAAATTGCTCTTGAACTCCACCCCGGTTTTTGTGTTTATAATACCGAAAGTCTTCTTAAACTTCGTGCTGCGGTAGGCAAAGAGATTGGTGCAAATCTTGACCTTTCCCACCTTATCTGGCAGGGTATGGACCCCATCGCAGTTATCCGCGCATTAGGTAAAGAAAATGCTATTTTCCATTTCCATGCAAAAGATACAAAAATAGATGCTATAAATACAGCGGTTAATGGTGTTCTTGATACTAAATCCTATGCAGATGAAATTAATCGTTCCTGGATATTCCGGTCAGTAGGCTTCGGTAATGATGAATCCTATTGGAGAGATGTTATCAGCAATCTCCGTATGGTTGGTTATGATTACGCTATTTCTATTGAACACGAAGATTCTCTTATGAGTCAGAATGAAGGTCTTGAAAAAGCCGTTGAACTTCTTAAAAAATGCATAATTAAAGAAGGTCTTGCAGCTGCCTGGTGGATTTAAGGCATTATTGCACGCGCCTTTTCCGATTTACTCACCCGAACTCGCGTACTTATGTACGCTTCGGGGATTCCTAAATCGAAAAATCCACGCACACTAAAGCCTTAAATCAAGGTGGTGGCGTTATTGCACGTGCCTTTTCCGATTTACTCACCCGAACTCGCGTACCATATAAATGCAGAATGCAAAATGCAGAATGCAGAATGCAAAATACAAAGTGCAAAATGCAAAATATCGGTTTGAGGTATATATAAGAAAGTATGTTCGAATTTAATAATTGTTTTTCGCCAAAACACTTGCATTTTTTATACAAAAATGGTATTATATAAAAAAATGTAGTATTGAAAGGATGCTTTTAGATATGACAAAGAAAGTTTTATCTGTAATCTTAAGTGTTTGCCTTCTTTTCGGTGTATTTTCTTGTTTCGCATCTGCAGCGGCAATTCCCACTGTTGACAGTGAAATTCCTGTTAAGGTAAGAATTTGCCCCGGTCAGGTTATTGACATCGAGGCTCCCGAAGTTAACGGCAACATTTATTCTCAAGGTTGGGAAATTAAAATTATAGGTGGCGACTGGATTCCTTATGATGGTGAGCCCCTTGACAAATATGATGATGGTGCTTCTATCAGATATTTTGCTGCTAATGCTGTAGGCGGTTACGCTTACTCTAACGAAGCTACTGTAATTGTTGCTCATAATCCTGCCGGCAATTACAAGCACGATGGTTTGAATCACTGGCGTGAATGTGCTGACTGTGGCGGTCAGACTGACAAAGGTGCTCATACAACACTCGGTGAATCAATGACAGATGCAGCTGACAATATTTGTAAAGTTTGCGGTGCTCAGCGTACTCCTCAGTGGACAGGACTTAAAGCTTTCTTCGGTTGGATTATGGCACTTATCACTTCACTTATTGGTTAATTAATATTGCAAGCGGAGTTCTTAAAAGAGCTCCGCTTTTATTTTTTTGTGTTTACAATTGCCCTTATTTTCTTGACAAAGGGTTGCAGTTGGTTTATATTAAAGTGTAGGCTTTTTTTAGTCTGATTTAAAAAACAAGGAGTGTGACAGTGAAATGGATTCAGGCAGTAGCGGACATGGGCGAAGTAGCATTTATATGAAAACAGCGGAGCGTAATGCCTGTATTTACAGTGCTGTTACGCAAAGAATATACAAATAAATTTATTTGTATCGCACATAGTTTTTGTTTGCATTTCCCCGTTACCTGATTCTGCGAAAGTTGGCGCTTATTCTCAGTTACGCCACAAACAAAGGAGGAACGGATAATGACAAAAGAAGTTTTTGAAAGGCTTTTGGATGAAAAACAATATAAAGCCATAAAAAGCATATTTGATACAATGAATCCGGTTGATATAGCAGTTTTGCTTCCGGAATTTGAGGATAAACAGTTAGTGCTTCTGTTCAGACTCATTCCTAAAGAGAGTGCTGCAATGGTTTTCACCTATCTTGAGCCGGAGGAAGAACAGGTGCTTCTCGAAGCGTTTACGGACAACGAACTTAAAAACATTATGGATGATATGTTCATTGACGATACTGTTGACGTTATCGAAGAGATGCCTGCAAACGTAGTTGAAAGAATGCTTGCAGCTGCAGGGGATAAGCGTAACGCTATAAACGCGGTGCTGAATTACCCGGATGACAGTGCGGGAAGCATTATGACACTTGAGTATATCAGCCTTTATCCCACTATGACCATAGGTGATGCGCTCAAAAAAATTAAATCTCGAGGAATTCATTCGGAAACGGTCAACACTTGTTATGTTGTTGAGAAACATAAACTTCTCGGTACGGTCAGCGCAATGGACCTTTTGACTTGTGATGATGATGAACTGGTGAGTGATGTTATGGAGGATAATCCCATAACAGTTACTACTTTAGCGGATAAAGAAGAAGTTGCTCAATTATTCAATAAGTATGACGTTCTTACAATTCCTGTATTGGATAATGAAAAGTGTATGGTAGGTATCGTAACCGTTGATGATGCTATTGACGTTATCCAGGAAGAAGCTGAAGAGGACTTCCAGAAAATGGCAGCTATCGCACCTACGGATAAGCCATACCTTAAAACATCTGCTTGGAATTTGTGGAAAGTACGTATTCCCTGGCTTTTACTTCTTATGCTTTCTGCAACATTTACAGGTATAATTATTTCTTCTTTTGAAGATGCTCTTTCAAAACTGGTTGTGCTTACTGCATATATCCCTATGCTTATGGGTACAGGCGGTAACTCGGGCAGTCAGGCTTCGGTTACGGTAATTCGTGGTCTTTCCTTAGGCGAAGTTGAATCAAAAGATATTTTAAGAGTTTTGTGGAAAGAAATACGTGTATCCGTTCTGTGCGGTGTTTCGCTTGCTGTCGCGTGTTTCTTTAAGATTGTGGTACTTGATGGTATGATTCTTCATACTGAAGGTGTTGATAAACTTGTAGCGCTCGTTGTTGCACTAACTCTTTGTGCAACGGTTATATGCGCTAAAATAATAGGTTGTGTTCTTCCCATAGTTGCAAAGATTATGAAACTCGACCCTGCAGTTATGGCAAGTCCTTTTATTACAACCATTGTTGATGCTGTATCATTGCTTGTTTACTTCGGTGTAGCAAAATCATTGATTCCCGCATTAGCGTAGGAGAGATTTATATGCAATTAAAATTCAAAAACGGTAAATTCAGAATATTGCAGGTAAGTGACGCACAAGATTTACAGCATGTACGTCATACTATGATGCGTATGCTCAACAAGGCGTATGACGATACAAAACCTGATTTAATAGTTCTTACGGGTGACAATATTTTGGGCAACCATCTTTACGATTGTGAGTTGTGGACACCTCTTTTCGTCAAAGATAAAGAGAGCGAAATGAAGGCTATGGGTGTTGCTATTGATAAACTTGTTGCACCAATAGAAGAACGTAAAATACCCTTTGCCATGATTTACGGCAATCATGATGACCGAAATCGTATGACAAAGGATGAACAAGCTGAATTTTACAGACAGTATAGTTGTAATATTGGTCTTGACGGTACTGAAAGTGGGGATTGCGATACTTATAACATCCCCATTTATTCCGAAGACGGCAAAGAGATAAAATTCAACATCTGGATGCTTGATTCAGCCTGGCATGATAAAGAACAGGATAAGTGCTTTGAATATATAAAGCCCGAGGCTATTGAATGGTATAAAAAGACAAGCGCGGAACTTAAAAAGCAAAATGGCGGTAAACCCGTTCCGTCGCTTATGTTTCAACATATTCCTATGATCGAAACTTTCGAACTTATTGAGGAATGTGGCGAAAATGATGATGGTGCCGTAAGAGGCCCTGAGAACAAATATTATAAACTGAAAGCTGAATGCGATGGCGAGATGGGCGAGTATATTTCGGCTGTCGAGAAAAAAACAGGTCAGATGGAAGCTATTAAAGAATGTGGCGATGTCAGAGCTGTTGTTTTCGGTCACGACCATCAGAACTGTTTTACAGGTGTAGTGGACGGCATTGACTTTGTTCAGACATCTTGTGCATCTTTCCGTTGCTACGGTAACAGAAGCCGTGGCGTAAGAGTTTTTGATATAGATGAAAAGACCGGCGATTACGAAACATTTTTCTTGACATACGAGGATATCGTGGGAAAATCAATCCGGAACGAACTCTGTTATATCTGGGATGCAGATGATATGTGGAAAAAGAAAGTGGGCCTTATTGCCGGCGGTGTTGCAGGCTTGGCGGCATTGGGTGTAGGCTTAGCTTTATTATTGAAGTGAGGTTAATTTATGATCGATTGTAACGTTATTTCTCACAGAGGTGCAAACCTTGTTGCGCCACAGAATACTATTGAAGCATTCAAAAAATCAATGGAAATCGGTTGTGACGGTTTTGAAACGGATATCCATCTTACTAAAGACGGAATCCCGGTTGTATGCCATAACTTTACCATAGACGAAACTTCTGATGGCGTTGGCGCTATAAAGGATATGACATTGGAAGAACTTCGATCTTACGATTTCGGTAAATATAGAGGTCCTGAGTTTGAAGGAACTAAAATCCCGACCCTTGATGAGTTTTTATCGCTCAGCGAGGAAATGGGCGACAAAATGAAAGTTCTTGATATTGAACTTAAGAGCGAACATTTTGGAGAGGCCGGTACAGAACTTGCACAAAAAACCATTGATGCAGTAAAGGAACACGGTCTTTTTGATAAACTTCTTATTTCAAGTTTTGATCCCGCGATTCTTGTGGTTTGTAAAAAAATAGACAAAAACTGCAAAACAGGTCTTCTTTACGCTCCTGATAAATCTATTGGTATTAAAATAGCCGTAAGACCTATATCGTTTGCCCGTGAAATCGGTGCAGATGCTTTACATCCTTTCCATATATGCGTAACAAAGCGTTATGTGGAAAAAGCACACAATGCAGGTATACAAGTTAATCCTTGGACTATTAATAAAGAATCAACAGCAAAAAGACTTATCGCTGCAGGTGTTGATGGTATTATTACTGATAGTCCTGGTATGATAAATATGTTACTTGTAAAATAAGAATATAATAAAAATCAGAACCGCAAAAGCGGTTCTGATTTTTTTTGTGTCAGATAATTAATTATTACATGTCACTGAATCCGCTACCACCGAAGAAACGATAGAGAAGATCGCTGAGGATTTCGAGGATATCTTTGAGAAGATAGCTGAAGTCAAGGTAAGCGGTGTTTTCTTTTTCGGGAACGGGAGCATCATAATTTCCGTTATTTTCTTCCAACCATTCAATTTTGTCGCGGATATCATAGAATCTCACTTTAGCAGCTTCAACTTCTTTAGTATCAACTACTGTGTTGTCAAGCATTATTTCAACCTGAGCAATTGCCTCTTCAAATTCAATTTTGTCTTCTGCTGAAAGCTTGCTTGTGTCATAATCTCTGTATTCGTCAACATCTTTTGCAATGCCCTTTGTATCTCTTCCGGTGTTGAACTGAGGGAATACATCGGGATATGAATGAACGCTTGTAAAGTTAGCGTCCATAAGAATTGCAGAAGCAAGTTTCATAAATACGTCGTTGGATGCTGAACTTTCGTGAGATTGGTTAACAAAGTAGAATGTTGTTTCGGGGAGAAGACCTGTGCAAGGATCGAGAAGACCATTGGGGTCTGTGTGATCGTGATTTTCCGGGTCAGTACAATTTGAGTGGGTAGGAACATAGTCAGCAGGAAGCTTAACACCGTTACCTACGGCGTAAGCACCCATTGATGTTGAATCAACCTGAATAATGCCGTCTGCGGGGATATCCCAAGAATCAACAATGTGAACAAGGGGTTTGTTATAGTCTACTATATCATAAACCTGAACGCCGTCTGCCTGAGCTTTAAGAATGTTTGCATCAGAATTAAGTTGAGACTGATAATACCAGTCAGTCTGTTCTCTGATTTTTTCCATACCTTCAGCCATAAGATATCTATCACGGGCACCGGGATAGTTTTCTGTGGGGCAGAGACCCCAAAGAGCAGTTGAATAACCTGCATAATCTGCAATAAATGTGTCAAATACAACATCAAGAATTGTGTGTAAATCGGCATTTGGCATTAAGCGTAAAACGATGTTGACAATATAGCTGACAATATTGTCTTCACCTAAAAGAGCAGGAAGCATTTCGCAATAGAGCTCGTTATCCTCATCAATAAGACCGAATTCTAAGATTTCACCTACGAGTGTTGAACCGTTAAGTGCAGGAACTGCGAATACCATTTTGTTGATATCTTCAGCAAGAGAACGATCATTTTCGTTGTAAATTTCCATAAGAGCGTTTGCAACTGAACCGCCTTGGCTGATGGGAACGATATTGACTTTATCATAACCGGAATCTTCTTTAACAAACTGAATGTAATCATAAAGTCTGTTAGCAATGTCAATCATGTTATCTAATGAAGCGTAAGAGAAAACATAGAGCTTATCTGCACCTGCATGCTCAATGTAATATTCCATGGGGAAGTGATCAAGAACTGTTTCCTGATCGTGGTCTGACAGATCAGCAAAAGAATCGTTGTACTCAGTAGCACGAATGTCATTGATAAAGTGACCTGTTTCGTCGAGTTTCTGCTTACCCATTAAAGTTTCACAAAGAACGTCTGCAACAGCGTTTGCTGCCATCTGATCTTTATCTTCCTGTTTAATTAAAAGATTGGCAATGGGAACAAGAGCTTCTGTAACAGCAGCACCTACGATTTCCGCAGTTGTGTCCATAAAGAAGGGCATTTTATAGGGTTCGCCGTTCATATCAACAGCTTCTACGCCGTTTTCGTAATATTTGGTTTCGCTCTGGAACAAACCGGGAACGATGATTGTGGGAAGCACATCATCATCTACGGGAACATAGGGAGTATGACCGCCCCAGTTAATAGCGCTTGCGCTTGCGCAAAGAGTGGTCGACAGCATTACAACAGCGAGAAGTAACGCGATCAATTTTTTGAATTTTTTCATAAAAACAATCCTTTCGAAAAGATTTGATTTAGACATAATTAAGTATATCACAATCAGAAATAATTTGTAAAGAATTTACAATAAAATTTGTACAATAATATTAACAAAAAGTTAACAGCTTTTTTGGGCAATAAAACATAAAACGAAAACAAAATGCAGTATTTTTACTTGACTAAATAGATTTTAGATGCTATACTCATACAGTGATTTGCAGAGATGATATTTGCAAACTTTTCCACCATTCACTCTTGCTTATTACTTCGAAATATGGGGGCGTAGCTCAGCTGGGAGAGCGAGTTAACGGGTAAACACCCCCAAACAATAAAAACACAATAAAACATACGGGGCATTAGCTCAGCTGGGATGAGCGCTTGACTGGCAGTCAAGAGGTCAGGGGTTCGATCCCCCTATGCTCCACCACAACAAAACGACCGACACTTTTCGAAATGTGTCGGTCGTCTTTTTTATTCTCAATTGCTAATCCTAAATTGGCGTTTATAAGTGTTATTGTTATAGTATACACTGAAGTTTTTTAAAGAAGCCAGAACGCAGAAAACAAAAATCTTTGTATTCATAACGCAAAGACAACATGATGTTTTTCATATAATTACCTATACTAAAAGTAGCTGAAAGTAAACATAATTCCCACAATAAAAAATGGATATTCAAAGAATTGTATTCACAAAAATAATTCCCAATTTTATATTATAAATTCCAAGTGTACTTAAAATAAAGATTATTATCTAATATAAATTTTATTTAATATGCCTCCTTCTAAATAAAATTCAAAATACACAGAGATAAACTCACCTGTATAAATTTTTTATTTTTACTCCTATATAATAGGATATTACAGAAGGCAATTGTTCATATGTTTCTGAGACTAAAACAACATTAATGAATAGCAAGTGTTTATGTATTTACTGATACAATATATATTTTGAACAATAAAAATCAAAATAATATTAATTTGTACTATTTGATAATGTTTAAACTTTTAGAAAACAAGGTTAAGAAATGCTGATATTTTCCATATAACACCAAAAAGTAATAAAAAAATAAACTAATTTTTCAAAAATTAGTTCTTTGTACTCATCCGAAAATGCGATGCGGCTATCTTTTGTGTAAAGTTCACAAAATTATTTTTGTTTTTATAAAATTTTGTTATATTAAATAAACGCAATAAACAAAAATGTGGGTTGCTTTTTTATGTAAAGTATGATATCATACCCTTGGAGTTCGTGGTTGTTAATTTTTGGAAATAAAAACTTCAATAAGGAGTGTGACAATATGAAGAAGGTAAAGAAATCACGGTATAATGTGGGCGATTTGGTAATACTCACAAAAGATTACCAAAATTATCGTAAGGGTCAAATATTTGCAGTTACCAATCCTGACAAAAAAGGAAAAAAGTATAAAATCGGAGTACATGATCCTCATAACGGTGGAAATTGTGATGTACCTAGAAAATATTTGAAATAAATTTAATTGGTTAAAAAAAGGACAAGAACATAAACTGTTCTTGTCCTTTTTAATAATTTGATATTTAATATCAAATAAAAAAATCAGTTTTTGAGTTATTTTCAAAAAAAATTTTGAATGTTTTTTTCGTACTTTAATAATACATTATATTCATCTGTCAGTAACTTTGATAATGCAATATATGGATACAGTATATTATTGTTATTACCGTTATCTTCTAAAGAATTCTTAAAATCGTCATCAACTGTTATCAATTCGCTATTTATCATATTAAGAATTTTTTCATTTCCTGTATTTGTTGCATTTAAAATAGTTTCTCTATATTCAAAAGCAATGAAAATTTTTAAGAATTCATCAATTGGGTTTAAGAACCCTGGATAGTACTCAAAGATATAATGTTTGGTAAGACTTTTAAACTCTTCAAAAACTTCTTTTTCTACTCGAAAAAAAGAAGCTATTGTTGTTTCGGTTAATCCAGCATCTACAGAAAAAGTAGGCTTATATAAATCAACAATACTTTTTATCGTAATTGTTTCAGGTATTTTTATCGTACCTGTGTTTCTTATAGACACCGGAGTAACTAATAAATATAATGCTTTTTCATATTGCGAAATGTATAATTGAATCAATGAATTGATACGAGCAATGGTTTCATATTCATATTTTTTTTGCTTTTCTTTTATTATTTTATCACTAAGTTCATCAACGAACCATATCAGTATCATAGAAGTAAACACGCCAATTGATATATCATAAATAAGTTCTTTTAGCAACAAATGGTCTATAATAAAATCTATTTTGTTTATAAAATCAGGCCAATCAATATTGAGCTTTAATACTCCAGAGCATAAACCACTTGTTACGGTTAAAATGATTTTTCTGATTTTAAAAGTCATTTTTTTCATACAGAATATACCTCCGTTTTTGCAATATATCTATGAACCCATTTATATTAATTCATTTGTTGATTTGGATATAAAAAGGTTACTCTCATTGTTATTATCCACTAAAATATTCAATCACTATCACCAATATCTATTCTATAACTCTCAATATGCTTAACCCACTCTTCTTTATCTTCAGGAGTTAATTCTCCGAGTGGTTTACGCAATATCTTTGCCGCTTTAGATGCATAAAACAGCAATTCTATATTCTCTTTATGTAATGGGTTTTCATTCATCCGCATAACAGTTGCTTTTTTCAAAACAAAAGCAGCAAATGAAAATACAAGTTTTTTTAACATCTTAAATGCACCTCCATATATATATGACTAAAATTTCAAAATACTTCACAAAAATTTTCAAAAATATTTAAAATCGTGAAAATCGACAAAAAACGACACCGTGTTTCGTACAACTACGACAACACGGTGTTTTTTTATATATACCCATATGAAAGGAGTTGGTGATAAATATGAATCGCCCATAAAACCAAACAATAAAAAAGGAGTTGATTTTAATGAATACAAGTAAAAAGCATCCGAAATTAATCGGCATGTCCCATCATGACGAAAGGGAACTAAACTCTATTGAGGAAGTTGCTAAATATATTTGCGAAAAAGGTGTTTCAAGCGATGTAACAATTACATACGAAGACGGAACTCCATTCTTGAATACATTCGGAATATATATTGATAAAATTTCCGATATGGACTACCGTTCAGAATTATTAAAAGTCCTTATTCCTATGCAGAAAGCATTGGACGGCACAGAGGATTTTGGAGATCCCGATGACTCTGAAGATATGGGAATCAATATGTAAAAGAGGTGAATTTTATGAGCTCATTTGAGAATATATCACGATATGCAGAACGAATGCAGAATCAGTATCCCGAAGGTACTCGCCTTTTATTGAACAGCATGAATGATCCTTACGCTCCTGTTCCACCCGGTACAAGAGGTACAGTTGACTTTGTAGATGATGCTGGGCAAATTCATATGAAATGGGATAACGGTAGAACACTTGCAATCGTTCCCAGTGAAGACGATTTCAGAAAGCTCACCGATGAAGAATTGGCAGAAGAATCTGAAACCGAAGAAGAATCAGAAAATTTTGAACAAACAATGTAAAAAGAGGTGTTAAAAACTAAATAATCAGAATGGTCGGATGCCGTATGGCAATCCGATTTTTTGATATGTTTGCAGGTATCGGTGGTTTTCGTACAGGATTAACT
>JAZNLH010000019.1:0-52409 GCA_045578985.1 Acutalibacteraceae bacterium
CATGTGCTGCATTTCTTTCTTTCTTTCGCTTGTTGCGGAAAGAACACCGGGGATTTCCCAAGGTTTGGACCAGTTGATTGAGTAGTGCATTGTACCTACTGTGTCAATGTGGCAAACTGAACCCTGGTTGAATGCAACGAAGGGAAGGTTATATTTCTTAATGAGTTCCTGAAGACCTTTTGTGAGTCTGTCACCCATTTCGCCGGCTTTTTGGCAAGCATTCTGTTTATCGATTTCTTCAAGAGTATAGTAACCGGCAACGCAAGAAAGAGGAGTAGCAGCCATTGTACCGCCCATAAATGCTTTCTTAACTTTTTCGCCGCTAGCATCAAGACCTGCACCCAGGTATTTCATATATTCTCTCTTACCACCGATACCGCCTGCACCGGGATAACCACCGGCAATAACTTTACCGAAGATAGTAAGGTCAGGAGAAACACCGAAGTAACCCTGAGCACCTGCCATACCGATACGGAAGCCTGTAACAACCTCATCGAAGATAAGGAGTGCACCATATTTACGGCAAAGTCTTTCAACACCCTTGTTGAAGTCTTTATCAAGAGGTCTTGTACCGCTTTCGGGACCGATGGGCTCCATAAATACAGCAGCTGTACCGCCACGGAACTGGTTAAGACGAAGAACTCTTTCAAGAGAATCAAGGTCATTGGGGAAGAATTCCTGAGTATGTTTGAAGAGGTAAAGAGGAACACCGTGAGCCTGTGTAAACTTGGAGCCGGGAACACGGATACTGTAACCGAGCTGATCGCTCCAGCCGTGGTATGCGCCACCCATTTTTACGATGTTCTTTTTCTTTGTAGCAAGTCTTGCAACACGAACAGCTGCCATACAAGCCTCAGTACCTGAACCGAGCATACGGAACATATCGCAGGTTTCAACGCTGTCACAAATCTTCTTTGCAAGTTTATATTCAAACTCGTGGAAAAGACCTGTTGAAGGACCACAAGTATTAAGAAGATCGATAACCTGATCTCTGACGATTTTTGGGTTAGAACCGAGAACTGTGGGACCGCCTGCCTGGAGGAAGTCGAAGTATTCGTTACCATCTACGTCGTAAAGCATCATACCGTCAGCTTTTGTGAAAACGAGAGGGAAGGGATAGTTGAAAGCAAGGTTATGCTGAACACCGCCGGGAATAACCTGCTTTGCTTCTTCGATCATTTCCTTACTTTTTGCGCATTTTGTGTCGAAGTATTCTTCTTCGTACTGCTTAAGCACTTCGGGCTTAATTGTGTAAATAGGTTTTTTGATGAGTTCGTCGAGCTGTCTTGTAACGGCAGCAGCGTCGTGGTACTCACTGATTGCGAATCTTGTATCCATAAAATGTTACCTCCTTGGGAGTGAATTTACGTTCACTTTTATTATACTATACCATAATAAAAAGTCAAGAAAAAACAGACCACTCATTGAAATAGTGTGAATATTTAACAAAAAATTAACAAGTATTTTATGCAGGTTTGAGGTGAAAAAAAGGATGTTCATTAATATTTTAAGAATAAGGCGAAAATAACAAAAGAATATGATTTTATTTGGCTCTCTTTGTTGACATAGCACAATAATTCTGCTAGAATAGAATAGACTATCAATGTAACAACAAAGGAGGTTGTTTAATTTGCAAAACTTAATGGATTCCAAAACACTCGCATACATAAATATGTACGCCGTACTCGGAACATTGGAAAATCTTTGTGAAATCGTCCCTGAAGCATCAGAGCTTCTCCAGGGAACAAAACCGATTTCCATTGGCTTCGATGTAAAAGGTGGACCTTCTGCAACAATTTATTTCAAAAACGGCAAATGCCGTATGGAACAAGGTTGCAACAATTGCGATGTAAAACTTCCGTTTTCAAGTTGCGAAAAATTCAATGGTCTTATTGACGGTACTGTAACACCTATACCTTCAAAAGGATTCACACACATCAATTTTCTTCTTAAAACTTTCACACCTCTTACCGATATGCTTTCAAAATATATGAGAGCTACTGAAGAAGATCTGGAAGATCCCGTTTTCTTTGAAAGAAGTACTCAGCTTATGCTTTATACTATCGGTGTGGCTATTGCTCAGATAGGTAATAACGACCAGGTAGGTAAGTTCAGCGCAAAGGCTATTGAAGACGGTAGCGTTTATATGGGTATTAAGAACGGTCCCGGTCTTGAAGTTGTTTGTAAAGACCATCGTTTGATTACCATTAAGAAAGTCCCCGAAAAATACCGTGCATCCATGATTTTTGAATCGATCGAAACAGCACGAGCTCTTTTCGACGGCAAGGTGAATTCACTTGCTTGCATCGGTACGGGAAAAATCGAAATGCATGGACTTGTCAGCATGCTTGATAATATCAACCGCATTCTTGACAGAGTTGCATTGTATCTTGCATAACAGGGCGAAGGAGGTACCAAAATGAGTAATAAATTCCCTTTATATAACAACGCCAAGTCGGATGAATGGTATGACAGAGCAACCAAGGTAATTCCTGCAGGCGTTTACGGTCATCTCGGCCCTGCTGAGGGTCAGTTCATTCCCGTTAACAGATGGCCTCGTTTTTCCGAAAAAGCACAGGGCACATATTTCTGGGATGTTGACGGAAATCAGTATATAGACTATATGTGTGCATATGGTCCTAACATTCTCGGTTATTGTGATGAGGATGTTGACGCAGCTGCAATTGAGCAGATTAAACTTGGTAACTGCACAACATCACCTTCAAAAATTATGGTTGAATGTGCAGAACTTCTTGTAGATACTGTTGCTTCTGCAGATTGGGCATTCTTTGCAAAGAATGGTAACGATGCTACACAGGGCGCTATCCTTACAGCTCGTGCTCACACCCACAGAAAGAAACTTATTTTCTTTAATAACTTCTACCACGGTGTTTCTCCCATGGTGCAGAAGATTGACTATCCCGGTGTTACTCCCGAAGATGTTGCTAACAACCTCTATGCCCGTTGGAACGATATCGAAGGACTCAAACAAATTATCGCTGAAAACGACGGAGAAATTGCAGCTCTTATCGCTCAGCCTTATAACCACGGTAACTTCCTTGATAACTACTTCCCTGATGAAGGCTTCTGGAAGGAAGTTCGAGAACTTTGCACAAAACACGGCATCGTTCTTATCGTTGACGACGTTCGTTGCGGTTTCCGTCTTGACCTTGCAGGTAGTGACCATTTCTTCGGTTTTGAAGCAGATATTATCTGTTTCTGTAAAGCTCTTGCAAATGGTTATAATATGTCTGCATTCTGCGGTAAAGAGTTCCTTAAAAATGCTGCTTCCAGCCTTTCTTACACAGGTTCTTACTGGATGAGCGCAGTTCCTTTTGCAGCTTGTATTGCTTGTATCAATAAACTTAAAGCAATTGACGCTCCCAAACTTTTCCATCAAATGGGAACAGAGCTTACAGAAGGTCTTAAAAAAGCAGGTGCAGAGCACGGCTTCGATTTAGTAGTTTCAGGCGCACCCGCACTCTTCTATTTAAGAATTGCTAACGATGATTCACTCCTTCTTCATCAGGATTGGATTGCAGAGTGTGTAAACAGAGGTGTGTTCTTTGCATCTCACCATAACCACTTTATCAATGCGGCTCTCACTCACGAAGATATTAACAGAACTATCGAAATCGCTGAGGATGCATTTAAGGCGGTTAAGAAGCTTCATCCCGAAATCTAAGTAAATTAACCGATGTTTATCGGTAAAAATACAAAATAGGAGGAATATTAACAATGGCACTTTCAAAACAGGAGTGGCTTGCTCTTGAAAAGAAAGCAAATGAGCTCCGTAATCTCTGTCTTGATACTACCTATTGGGCAGGCAGCGGCCATATCGGCGGCGGTATGAGCGTTATGGATATTATGACAGTGTGCTACCACAAATATATGCACATTAAAGTTGAGGATCCCAACTGGGAAGACCGCGACAGATTTATTCTCAGTAAAGGTCATGCAGGTATTGCTTATGCACCTGTACTTTGCGACCTTGGTTTCAATGATAAAGAAATGCTCAAAACTTTCAACCTTTCAGGTTCAAAGATGGGTATGCACCTTGACTCAAACAAAGTTGTAGGTGTTGATGCTTCAACAGGCTCTCTCGGTCACGGTCTTTCAATCGGTGTCGGTACAGCTCTTGCTGCACGTCTTCTTAAGAAAGATTTCAAGACTTTCGTTGTTCTCGGTGACGGTGAACTTGACGAAGGTTCAAACTGGGAAGCAGCAATGAGTGCTGCCCACTATAAACTTACAAACCTTATCACTTTTGTTGACCGTAACCACAATATGATTGACGGTCCTACAGAGGAAGTTATGGCTCTTGAACCCCTTGCAGATAAGTGGGAAGCTTTCGGTTTTATCGTTAAGAAAATCGACGGTAACAACATTAAAGAACTTTGTGAAGCTATTGACTTTGCTTATGAAAATGAAACCGATAAACCTGTTCTTATTCTTTGTGATACAGTTAAGGGTTGCGGTATCGACTTCATCGAAGGCGATTTCAGATGGCACTATGGTGCATTTGATGATGAAAAATATGAAAACGGCAAAAAGGCTCTTGAAAAATCTTATGCTGCAAGAATTGCACGAGTTGAAAAGGAGGCAGAATAATTATGGCAGGCGGATTAAGTTATACAGCTGAACAGTCAACCTCTCTCTCAACTGCTGAAATTTATGGTCAGGCTCTTGTTGAATTAGCAGAGGCTCATCCCGAGGTCGTAGCTCTTACTGCTGACCTTGCAAAATCAACTAAAATCGGTGATTTCCAGAAGAAGTTCCCCGATCGTTTCTTTAATGTAGGTATCGCAGAACAGAATATGTTCGGTGTTGCTGCAGGTATGGCAAAGGCAGGTCTTGTTCCTTTCCTTTCAACCTTCTCTCAGTTTGCATCTTTACGTTCTGCAGACCAGCTTCATACAGACCTTTGCTACCAGAATGTTAACGCAAAAGTTATCGCAACTCATTCAGGTACATCTTTCGGTCAGGCAGGTTCAACTCACCACGCTATCTGTGACCTTGCCGTTACACGTTCTATTCCCAATCTTACAGTTATCTGCCCCGCTGATGGTTATGAAACCTATAACGCAGTTATGGCAGCATACAATACACCCGGTCCTTTCTATATCAGAATTAACCGTGGCTTTGACCGTGTTCTTTACAAAGACGCAGATTATGGTTTCGAGCTTGGTAAAGCAGTAGAAGTACACGAGGGTACAGACCTTACAATTATTGCTTGTGGTTCTTGTGTATTCCAGGCTTTCCAGGCAGCTGAATTCCTTGAGAAGGCAGACGGTCTTAAAATCAGAGTTCTTGATATGCACACCATCAAACCTCTTGATAAAGAAGCTGTTCTTAAAGCGGTTATGGATACTCGCCGTATCATCACTGTTGAAGACCATACAGTTATTGGTGGACTTGGCTCTGCAGTTGCAGAAGTTGTTGTTGAATCCGGTAAGGGTTGCGCTTTCAAGAAACTTGGTATTCAGGATGCATTTGCACCTATCGGACTTCATGAAGACATCATGAGCACTCTCGGTATCGACTCCAACGGTATTATCGAAGCAGTTCGTGAAGTTATGAAGGCTGATTTTGAAGAAGATAATGATTGGGACGACGAATTTTAATGTTTTTTGAGGTATAAGCGGCGGTTTTTGTGTTTTACCTCCCCAAACTCGCGTACCTTTGTACGCTACGGGGTCGGCAAAGCCACAAACCCCACCACTTCTCCTCAAAAAAGGAAAGTGAAAATTATAAGCGGCGGTTTTTGTGTTTTACCTCCTCAAACTCGCGTACCTTTGTACGCTACGGGGTCAAAAAACCAAATCTGCACACTTCTCCTCAAAAAAGGTGAGTAGGATATCTGTTTCGGTTTGCGAAGCTTTATAATCGGCTTTAGCCCCGAAACTCCTCACTCCTAATTCCTAACTCCTAACTAAAAGAAAGGAATGATATTTCTTGTCAAATACACAAGAAGCATTATATACTAATAAAATATTCCTTTGCGGTGCCTTACCGCTTTTAAAGACAATCGTTGCCGATGTTCCTTCTCTCAAAAAAAGTTTTGAAAAAGTGCATTGTATTTACCAGGTTAGCTGCCTTGACCCGGATGCACCCGAAGGAAAATGGGCTACCCACTTTATGGTAAATGGTGACGAATGGCTTGTTCATGCAAACAAAGTTGCTTACAGAGTTAAAAAGCAAAAATTTGTTGAGCTTGAATTTAAGAGCGTTGAAGCAATGAACGCTTTCTTTAAAGGCAAAATCGGTCCCGCAACACTCCCGAAAATGCGCGGTGTAAACTATATTAAAGAGTTCGGCGTATTTATGGCGGCACTTCTTAAAATGGCTAACCTTTTAGGTCTTGAAGCGCCTCCTGAAAAAGAAGAGGATAAAAGACTTCTTGTTAAGTGCTATTTCTACCTTCTTTCTGCAGGTATCAGCACACTTAATAAAATGGGTCATCCCGAAATTCACGATTGGGCTTTAAAGAGCCCCGACCGTGTTTATGCATGGAAGGTTGACGGCGAAGATTCAGTTTCTGCTTACATCAGAATCAAAGCCGGCAAGAGTAAAGCAGGTAGAGGCGAATACAAACGTGCACTTCCGTTCTTTACAATGCGCTTTAATAACCTTGACAGTGCTCTCGGTATTCTTATGTCTATCGACGATATGATCGAATCCGTTCAGCAAGGTAAACTTATCATGGACGGTGCACCTGAATTCGGTGCTCAGATCGGTGGATATATGATGGAAATCGGTGCTATGGCAAAATAATGACACAATCTATGGTGTAGAAGTCATTTTTCATTGCTCGACGTATCTGCATACGCCGTCGCACTGCAAAAAGCCTTCCACATCCATATCTTGCGCCATTATTACTTTGACCGAGAATAATTATATAAGGGAAGCCTTCGGGCTTCCCTTTAGTTTTTCTTATTTTATTTGGTACAGTTTTTTCTTTAATATAAGCAGAAACAGTTTTTTGAAGGCGGATTTTCGTCAACTTATGTTGACAACATTATGGTTTTTATATACAATTTATAATTAATTTGTATATTTTTATGGAGAGGAAAAATGAAAAAGAACTTAGAAAAACAGCCAAAGCAAAAGGCACATGTTTTAAAAAATACCTTTTTTATGCTTGGTTGTGCTTTAAAAAGTGCACCATTATCCCTTTTAATAATATATTTTTCTTACATTGCAGAGAATGTTTACTATGCAGTAGTTGTAAATGTGATGTTTCTTGAAACTGCACTTTCAATCATCGAAGGTGATGGTTCATTTAAAGAATTTGCAATCAGAATGTGTATTATAGTTGCAGGTAAACTTCTCGTAGATCTTCTGGGATACATAAATGTGTACACAGTAAGAATAAAGTTTGAAATAAAATGCGAAAGTTATATTAATTCGCTTATTTTTAAAAAATCACAAGAGGTGGAGCTTGGTTGTTATGAAAATCCTGATTTTTTTGACAAGTATAACCGAGCTACCTGGGTAATAGAAAAAAGCGGGTTTAAAAGAATTATAGAAGGGTCTGCGTGGACTTTGGGTTCAGTAGTCAGTTTAATTCTTCTTATAGGATATCTTTTTTCCATAGACCCGTTCTTGCTCATTTTTCTTATATGTCCTATCGTTGTTGTTGCCTTCAGAGTTTTCAAAAACAATCTTGAGCTTGAAAAAGAAAAGGATATGACTCCTTACGAAAGGCAAAAGGATTATGTCAGAAGAACTATTCTTTTAAAGGATTTCGCTAAGGAAATAAAAACCACAAACATTTTTGTCGTTTTAGAAAAACGTTTTCGTCAAGCTATTGATAAAAATATTAAAGTAATAAAAAAATACGGTTGGAAAATAGCCTTGCTTGAATGTGTTTCCGATTATTTTGCAGAAATAATTCCCGTTACAGGTGGTTTCGTATACGGTTGTTACAGGCTTATGGTGACAGGAGATATTGCGATTTCGGATTTTTCAGTACTCGTTTCTGCCATAACAACTTGCCGTAATAAGCTTAATCAACTTGCTTACTATTTTGCAATGCAACAAAAACATTGTCTGTGGGTTCAGAATTTAAGAGAATTTCTCGAATACGAGCCTAAAATTCAAGGCGGAAGCATTATACCGGGGGATTTTTCAAGTCTTGAATTTAAAAACGTTTGTTTCAAATACGCTCAAGATGCCCCTTATATTATAAAAAATGTTTCTTTTAAAATAGAAAAAGGAGAAACTGTTGCCGTTGTGGGTCATAACGGTGCGGGAAAAACTACTCTTTCAAAACTTTTGATGCGCTTTTACGATGTAACAGATGGCGAAATTCTTTACAACGGAATAAATATCAAGGAATATGACTTGCTCAAATATCGTGAAAAATTTGCTTCTGTTTTTCAGGATTACCGAGTTTTTGCAATGACTGTTTCTGAAAATGTTCTTACAGAGGAAGTAACAGACGAAAATAAAGAAACCGCTGTGAATGCGTTGAAAACTGCAGGTGCTTATGAAAAAATAGGCAGACTCCCCAACAAAGAAAATTCACTTCTCACTAAAGAATTTGACCCGGACGGAATTCTTCTTTCCGGCGGTGAAATGCAAAAGGTTACAATTGCCCGTCTTTTCGCAAGAGATTTTGATATTGCAATTCTGGATGAGCCGTCGTCGGCGCTGGATCCTGTTGCAGAAAGTAAAATGTACGATGCTCTTATTGAAGGCACAAAAGGGAAAACGGTTATATATATTTCACATCGTCTTTCAAGTGCAACACGTTCTGATAATATTCTTGTTTTCAGTAACGGGGCGCTTTCAGAACAAGGGACACACAACAGTCTTATGCAAAACGGCGGTGCTTACAGCGAGATGTTTGAACTTCAGGCATCGGGCTACAAGGGGGTGAGCAACGATGAATGATAAAAAACACAATGCATTTAATAACTATATTTATATGCTGAAATTCATCTGCAAACATACACCCTTTATGGTTTTCGGGTATTTATTTTTTGATGTACTTGCAAATCTTCCATGGACTCTTTCTAATGTTGTTCTTTTGAAGTATATAATAGATGTTGCTGTGGATGGAAAAGATTTTTACAGGGTGGCTGTTGCTCTGGCACTTTTCGTTGTTTTTGTTGTAGTGACAAATCTTTGTACAACATTGTTTTATGAGGTATCATTGCCTAAGCAAAAGGAAAGACTTTATTTTGCGATTTATAAAACAATTTACGAAAAAGCAGCTAAAATGGATTACGAGGCATACGATAATCCTGAATATTATAATGACCTTGTGCTTGCGATGAATGCTATGAACGAACGTGCCTATGCAGTTTTATCAAATACGCAGGATATACTTACCAATATTATAGGTGTTCTTACAATTGGCGCAGTCATTGTAACAATCGATCCTATTTGCCTTGTTTTTGTTGCGGTTTGCGTTGCTGTAATGACACCAATCGGAAGGCTGATTGCTAAAGTAAATGTTGAAAGAACAGAGGCGATGACACCATATGACAGAAAGAATCTTTATTTCAGCCGAGTATTCTATCTGCAGGATTATGCCAAGGAGTTAAGACTTTCCGGTGCAGGTAGAATGATAGAGACAAGATATAATAAAAATATTTTTGATCGCATAAA
This sequence comes from Acutalibacteraceae bacterium, assembly GCA_045578985.1. Taxonomy (GTDB): domain Bacteria; phylum Bacillota; class Clostridia; order Oscillospirales; family Acutalibacteraceae; genus DTU089. The sequence continues at coordinate 9,619 of JAZNLH010000019.1, forward strand.
AATCATTTCGCCCTACCTTACAAAGCAATGGAAGCTATACTTTTGTCAGGAATCATTGCCTATGACAATACTCATATATTTGGGCATTACTTTGCTTATGGGATATAAAGCTATTGTAACAGATGAAGTAAGTATGGGAGATTTTGCGGCTACATTTAATGGTGCTGCATCCATCAGCAACAGCGTTTTTGCTATTACAAGCCAATTTGCTATAAATATGAGAGAAAACGGGCTTTATGTTGAAAAATTCCGACGATTTATGAATTCCAAAGAAAAAATGGTTTCAGGCACAAAAACAACTGTTTTTGATAAACCGCCCGTATTAAAGTTCGAAAATGTTTCTTTTAAATACCCCGGCACGGATAAATATGTTTTAAAAAACGTGAATCTTGAAATCTCTCCCTATAAAAAGGTAGCTCTTGTTGGCTACAATGGTGCAGGTAAAACAACACTTACAAATTTACTTTTACGTCTTTATGATGTAACGGAGGGTGCTATAACCCTTAACGGAGTTGATATAAAGGAATGGGATATAAGCTCATATCATCGTAATTTTGCAGCAGTTTTTCAAGATTTTTCTCTTTTTGGTGCAACCTTGGGTGAAAATATTTCTATGGACGATACTTATGATGATGAAAGAACCAAAGAAGCTTTGAATGCGGCAAACTTTAACAGAGATCTTCCTAACGATATGGATAGTATTCTTTTAAGGGAATTTGATGATAACGGAGTTTCACTTTCCGGTGGCGAAGCACAAAAAATTGCAATCGCCAGGGCTTTTTATAAAAATTGTGCCTTCGCAATTCTTGATGAGCCCAGTGCAAACCTTGACCCTGTTGCGGAGCATTCCCTTAATCAATCTATGGTAAAAGCGGCAAACAGTAAAACTGTTATGTTTATTTCTCACCGCCTTTCAACAACAGTTATGGCGGATGAAATATATATGCTTGAAAACGGAGAGATTATAGAGCACGGTTCCCATGAGGAACTTATGGCTCTGGACGGAAAATATGCTTATATGTTCCGGCTTCAGGCAGAAAAATATATTGAAAAATAAAAAGTTTTAATCTGTTGGGCACATCTTATTTACAAATATTTATCATTTTCCCCCTTGACATAAATCCTTTGACAAGGTATAATGCTAAATGTATATTGATAATTATACCTTTGTTGGTAACAGCGGAGGGAGGGAACTATAAATGAGTCAGGTAAAAGTTAAAGAGAATGAGTCTTTGGACAGCGCTCTTCGCAGATTTAAAAGACAGACATCAAGAGACGGTGTTATTCAAGAAGTCCGTAAAAGAGAGCACTATGAAAAACCCTCTGTAAAGAGAAAAAAGAAATCCGAAGCTGCTCGTAAACGTAAGTTCTATTAAAAAAAGAGAGATGAATCCTCAAAAAGAGGTTTCATCTCTTTTCTTTTTATTTTTTTTGTGATATTATTATAATGTTTTAATGTGTGATTGTTAGCAGGTGAATTATGCGAATTGAAAAAGATACCACAATTAAATATATGTTTCGTGAGATTCACGATATTACTCCCGAGGTTGTTCGTGAATTGGGGCTGGAAGCTATCCTTTTCGATTTGGATAATACTACCGTTAAAGATGCAACACTTTCTACAATTCCGGGTGCAATTGCATGGATAAAATCTCTTAAAGATGCAGGAATAAAGGTTGCTATCGTTACAAACACTCCTCACATAAGAGCATATTGGTTTTCACGTACATTCGGGGTGAGGTTTCATGCATATGCAAAAAAACCTTTGCCTTTAGGTTTACTCAGAATGTCAAGAAAACTTAAAGTTCCCATAGAAAAAATCGGTATGGTGGGGGACCAGGTATTTACAGATGTAGCTGCGGCAAATCGTTGTGGTGCGATGCCCCTTCTTGTTGAACCGGTAGAAAATAAATGGTTCTGGAAAAATCACTATAAGAAAAATAGGATTAAAGAAAAACCCTTGCGCGAAGCCTTTTTAAAGGAGCATGGTTATTATGGCGATAAATAAATTAAAAGAATTTTTAAAAAACGACCACGAAGCAGTCCTTATTTGCTCCGAAGTAAACCGCCGTTATTTTACGGGTTTCCCGTCAAGTGACGGATATTTACTCGTTACAAAAAATGATGCAGTGTTTTTTGCCGATTCCCGTTATATAGAAGCGGCACAGAATACAGTTAAAGATTGCAGAGCGGTTCTTCTTACCCGTGTTTCTGTAGAAATTAAAGAATATATAAGAAAAAACGGCATTTTAAAAATATATACTGAAAGAAACAGAATTTCAGTTACAACTGCAGATTTTTTAAAAACAGCCTTTTTGCCTTGCAGAGTAACTTTTTCCAAAAAACTTGAAAATTTAATTACCGAAATCCGTGAGGTAAAAGAAAATTCAGAGGTTGAGTGCATAAAAAAAGCCCAAGCTATTGCTGAAGATGCGTTTAATCACATTCTTACATTTATAAAACCCGGCGTTACTGAAAAAGAAATTGCTCTTCAACTTGATTTTTATATGCTCTCACATGGTGCCGAGGCAGTTTCTTTTGAAACTATTGCCGTAACGGGAGCAAAAACGTCAATGCCCCATGGTGTGCCTGATGAAACAATAGTAAAAGATGGCGATTTTATAACAATGGATTTCGGTGCGGTTTATAAAGGTTATCACAGCGATATGACACGAACTGTTGCCGTGGGTAGTGTAACCGATGAACAAAAAGAAATTTATGAAATAGTTTTAAAAGCTCAGAAAAGTGCACTTTCAGTTCTTAAAAGCGGTTATTCTTGTGCCGAAGCAGATAAAGCGGCAAGAGAAGTAATTGAAAACGCAGGTTATGGTGAATATTTCGGTCACGGAACAGGACACGGTGTAGGTGTTGAAATTCACGAGGAGCCAAGTCTTTCACCCCGTAGTAAGCAGACCTTAAAAGAGGGGAACGTAGTAACTGTTGAACCGGGAATATATATCCCGGGTAAATTCGGTGTAAGAATTGAAGATATGGCACTTATTACCGAAGATGGTTATGAGAATTTAACCTCTGTTCCAAAGGAGCTGATAATCCTTTGAAATACGAAAGTTTTGAACAATTAACGGCAGAATGTTCAAAGTGCAGAAGTTGTTCACTAGCCCAAACACGCACAAATGTTGTTGTAGGTGTCGGTAACGAAAATGCAGATATTATGTTCGTCGGTGAAGGTCCCGGCGAAAACGAGGATTTGCAAGGTGAGCCCTTTGTTGGTAAAGCAGGTCAACTTTTAGATAAATACCTCGATGTTATAGGGCTTTCAAGAAAAAAGAATATTTATATAGCAAATATTGTGAAATGCAGACCGCCCGGGAATCGTGACCCTGAACCTGTAGAACAAGAAGAGTGTATTGAGTGGCTCAGGTGTCAGACAAGGTTGATAAAACCCAAAATTATAGTTTGCCTCGGAAGGATAGCTGCTCAAAAGCTTATATCTGAAGATTTTAAAGTCACACGCCAGCATGGTGAATTTATAAAAAAAGGCAATATATTTTTTATGGGCACTTTTCACCCGGCGGCACTTTTGAGAAATCCCAACAATAAACCCGATGCGCTTTCTGATTTTCAGAAATTGCGGGATAAGATTAAAGAATTAAATATTGAAATTTAAAACTCTATAAAAGGAGAATAACTATGGATATTAAAAATTACATTGCTGAAGGTAAAGCGATACTCGGTATTGAGTTCGGCTCAACAAGAATCAAAGGCGTTCTCATTGGCGATGCAGGAGAAGTTCTTGCAGTAGGGGGTTATGAATGGGAAAACAGCCTTGTGAACGGCATCTGGACTTATGGTGAAGATGAATTTTTTGCAGGTCTTAAGGGTTGCTATTCATCACTTAAAAAAGATGTCAGCGACCGTTATGGTATAACTCTTAAAAATCTCAAAGCAATTGGTATCAGTGGCATGATGCACGGCTACCTTGCATTTAATGAAGAAGGTAAACTTCTTGCACCTTTCCGCACATGGAGAAATACTCTTGCCGGTGAAGCTGCAAACAAACTTACAGAAGTTTTCCAATTTAATATTCCCGACCGTTGGAGTATTGCTCATCTTTATCAGGTGATTTTAGATGGAGAAGAACACGTAAAGGATGTTCGTTACTTTACGACTCTTGCAGGATATATTCATACGCTTCTTACTGGCAAAAAAGTTCTCGGTATTGGTGAGGCTTCGGGTATGTTCCCTATGGAAGGCAACAATTATAGCGAGACAATGCTTGATAAATTCGATGCTCTTGTAGAAGAAAAAGGTTATTCCTGGAAAATCCGCGAAATTCTTCCCCAAGTTCTTGTTGCAGGTGAAAAAGCAGGTTCACTTACGGAAGCAGGCGCAAAACTTCTTGACGAGGATGGCGATCTTCAGGCAGGTATTCCTATGTGTCCTCCCGAAGGTGATGCCGGTACAGGTATGATTGCAACAAACAGCGTAAGAGTAAGAACAGGTAATGTTTCCGCAGGTACATCTGTCTTTGCAATGATTGTTCTCGAAAAACTTCTCTCAAAACTTTACCGAGAAATTGATATGGTAACAACTCCTGACGGTGCTCCTGTTGCAATGGTTCACTGCAACAACTGCACATCTGATATCAATGCTTGGACATATCTTTTCAAAGAAGTTCTCGACCTTATGGGTGCAGAATGTTCAATGGGTGATCTTTTTACCGCACTTTTCAAAAAATCTGCAGAAGCAGACAAAGATTGCGGTAACCTTATTTCTTACAACTATTTTTCAGGCGAATTCCTTACAGGCTTTGAAACAGGTAAACCTCTTTTCATAAGAGAACCTGACAGTAAATTCTCACTTGCTAACTTTATGAGAGTTCAACTTTTCACTGCATTCGGCGGAATAAAAATCGGTATGAACATCCTTGAAAAAGAAGATGTTGCAATTGATAAAATTCTCGGTCACGGCGGTTTCTTCAAAACACCCATTATCGGTCAGAGTGTGCTTGCAGCGGTTATGAATGCACCTGTTTCAGTTATGGAAACTGCAGGTGAAGGCGGTGCTTGGGGCGTTGCAGTGCTTGCGGCATTCTCGGCTAACAAAGAGGATGGCGAAACACTTCCGGATTTCCTTGACAACAAGATTTTCGCAACACAGAAAATGACAACTCTTGACCCCGAAGAAGCTATCGTAGACAGTTTCAACATGTTTATGGAAAACTACAAAAAAGGTCTTCCGGTTGAAAGAGCAGCAGTTGAAATGTAATATAAACAATGAAACCGCATCCGATTTCGGATGCGGTTTTTTATCATTTATAAGTACATAACTTGTCCGTTGTTTTCTCTTGATTTATCTGCAAGGAAAATGATTTTATGTCCTGCAATGGAGTTGTGAATAGAAGTGCAGGAAACAGATGGATTATCATTACGAATAAATTTGATGAAATCGGCAGTGAGTGCAGTGTCTGCACCACCGTGACCTTCGTCAGGTGTTTGGCTCAAATCTATAATACGCTCATCAAAGTATTTATTTGGGTCAGGATTAATGGTTTTGATTTTTACGAACTTATTTTCAAGTTCTGCATAAATTTCACCTTTGGTACCTATTACGCGGATAGTTCTTAAAGATTCTGCAGCTCCACCTGTAAGGTTATGTGTTCCTGTGGCACCGCTTGCGAAATTCACAAGTACGCTTTGATGGTCAACAACATCGTTGTCGCATTTAAACATACATCTGCCGTATTCGCTTTCCATAAGAAGTTGACGGCGTTGTTCATCGGTTGGGTTTTCAATATCTTCCAAATCACGCCAAACATAAATTTCCCAACTGTCCGGATGGTCAAGGTAAAGTCGTTTAGCACTGTAATCGCAGTAATCAACTCGAGGACAGTCAACCAAGCAACGTGTTCCTGAATTTTCAGGAGCATTTTCGGGTCTGAAATGAAATCTTGAACCTACCGAAGAAACGGAAACAGGTTTATCATTACCCATAAGCCACATCATAAGGTCAAGGTCGTGGCAACATTTTGCAAGAAGCATTGTTGTATGGCATTTTTTACTGTTTGCCCATTTACCGCGAACATAAGAGGTTGAAAGATGATGGTAACTTACATCTTCTACGGTTTGAATGTTGATAACATCACCGATTTCACCGCTTAAAATACTGTTTTTTATATTTAAATAAACAGGGTTGTATCTTAAAACGTGGCAAATCATAACTTTATTGCCGTTACGATTTACTACTTCAACAAGTTTGTCTAATTCTTCTTCATTAACCGCAAAAGGTTTTTCGAGGAGCATATCATAGCCTTTTTCGAGAACGGGTATAGAAGTTTCTACATGAATTTCATCCATGGTGCCGTTAATAACCACATCGGCAAATTTTGGAACACTTGCAAGTTCCTCTGCAGAACCAAAACATTGGCTTTCAGGAAAACCAAAGCGTTCACGCACGAAATTCCGACGGTACTCATTGGGATCTGCCACACCCACGATTTTAAGTTCATCCGGGTGAGCTATAGAGTAATCTGCGTATGCCATAGCGCGGTGACCTGCGCCGAGTATTATTGCTGTAACGGGTTTTTTAGTCATATCTATCACTGCTTAAAATAAATTTTTTGCCATTGTCGCCGTTTTTAGTTTTGTTGAAAGCATTTTGAAGCCCAGGCGTTTATAAAAACGAATAGCACCTTCGTTGCTTAAACTTGCCTGCAGCATAACACCTTTTACATTACGGTGTTTAAGTTCGGTGAAAAGTGCATCCATCAATTTTGCACCGAAACCTTGGTTTTGGTATTCATCGAGAATATCTATATGAAGGTGAGCCGGGTATTTTTTCCCGAAGAAGTTGTACGGAATAGGGAAAAGCCAAGCCTTGTTTCCGCTTTTTTTATCAAGTTTTTTTATTTCAGGAACGTCGATTTTACGGAAAATCTTATTATATCTTTTATAATCAGGTTCGCAAAGAATGTAACCTACAACCTTGTCACTATCGTCAACAAGCACGAAGCAAGTGTCGTAACATTCACGAACATAATATGTAGAAAACATTCTTGCTATCCGGTAACCTATAACAGGGTCTTTTTGACAGACAGGACCGGCAGTCATACGACAAACGTACTCAACATCTTTAAGGTCATCAGGTCGCATAGGTCTGATATGTGCCATCAGTTTTTCACTCCGTCTGATTTATTGGGCTTTTTTCGTGTGATTTTTTCACGGCTGCCGTCGGGACGCACAATAACTGTACTCTCGAGCTGAGTTTCAAGTGATTTCCTGAACGCAGCAACGTATTCTGCTCTTAAGGCTTTCTGCTCGAGAGCCTCTGCATCGGTAAGACCTTCGCTTTTTGCTTTGCGAGCAAGAAAATTAATTCTGTCTATTTTTTCCTGAGTTATCATATTACCGTTCCTCTGTTTTTCTAAACATTCAATGTAATATTATAGTATTATAATAAATAAAGTCAAGAGAGAAACACATATAAAGATATAAAATATTTTGAAAAAACCATAATGGAAATATATGGTTGAAAGAATGTTGAGATAGTGTTATAATAATTAAAAATCTATATTAGGGGTGTTAAATATGTTGTCCTCATTAGGCGCAATCTGGATGGAGTTTACATCATTATTCATGAGTTTTATTCTTATGTTTGGCACAACTGTGGGTATATTTTCTCCGTCATCAACTAATGGTGCGGAAATGTACTTCGATGCCAATGTCAAAAATGTTATCTACCTTATCGGTGATGGTATGGGATTTAACCATTTGAACAAAGCAAAAGACGAAAGAGACATTTCTCTTGTTATGGATACTTTTGATTTTAAAGGAAGCTCTGAAACACGTTCTTTAAGCAATGGTGTTACTGACAGTGCTGCAGGAGGAACTGCTCTTGCAACGGGCGAAAGAACATATAACGGAGCAATCGGTGTTTATATGGGAGACCCCTTGGGTGCATTCTCATATCCTAAAAATATTACCGAACTTTGCATGGAAAGCGGTATGATGACAGGTGTTATTACAACAGATGAGACCTCCGGTGCAACTCCCGCTTCATTCTCTGCACATTCTTCAGACAGAGGTAATACCGAGGATATAACAGAAGATCAGTTGAATTCCGGTTTTGATATTATTTGGGGTGCAGCTAACGGTGTGGCAACAGAAAGAGATGCCGAAGCAAACGGATTTACATACATCACATCTTACACTGAAATGATGGCGCTTGAAGAGGGTAGTCGCAGTTTTGCTCAGTTTACAAACGCACTTTGGACGCTTGAGCAGTCCGATGCAACAACACCCAACCTTGAACAGATGGCAAAAAAGGCAATCGATCTTCTTGATGATACAGATGAAGGTTTCTTCCTTATGATCGAAGGCGCTCACATCGACAAACATTCACACAGTAATGAAGATGAAATGATGACCGAGGCTCTTGAGGAGTTTGACAGAACAGTTGAACTTGTTCTTGAATATGCAAAAGCAGATGGTGAAACATTAGTTGTTATTACCGCTGACCACGAAACAGGTGCTATTATAGCAAACGACGACGGCTCATATTCCTTTACTCAGGGTTCTCACTCTGATGCAAATGTTCCTGTGCTTGTTTATGGTTCAGATAAAATTATAAATAATGGCGAAATACTTAATAACTACGAAATTCCCATAAGAATTGCGTATACTCTTGGATTTACCGAAGAACAATTTCCTTATGAAGTAATTGTAGCATAGTATTTATAATCAAAACGCAACGTCTTAAAAAAGGCGTTGCGTTTTTTTATCAGGTTAATCTTCGATTACTACCATTTGATGAATATTGACTTCCGGTACGATGAACTCAACCTTGCTGTTATTGAATTTAAATTCAAGTTCTGTGCCGGAGGGCGCAAGGGTTATTTTTGAGGGCTTATTATCACTTTTGATGGTGCATTTAACATTGTAAAGGGGAACGGTGTCTTCAATGACTTCGGTGTTTTTTCCGCGAACTGTTGTGTGGGCAAAAAGAAGGTGCAAAATGTTTCTTTTTTCTTTTTCCTGGCGTGTGTATGTAACAACAGCCTTGTCGGGAATTTCAACAGAAATTGTTTCATCGTCGCCCATCAGTTTTTTCAAAATGAAAGAGAATAACTCTTTGAAACAAATATGACCATGGCAGGCATAACCGGTGAAAATATCCCAGCCGATATATGCAACATTTCCCTTAACAATAGCACCCGGGAATCTTTCTTCGGGGTTATTGGGAGCGTGCATATGGGAGCAGAAATGTTCTGAAGTTCTGTTAAAATAGGGGTTTTCCGTATATGCAACAATTTCACAGTCTGTTGCCTCAACCTTAAAGAAATCGCAACGCATAACGTATTCGGTTATGCCGTTTACTGTTTTATAAGCAGGGATAAGATATGTAGGGTTGAATTCGTTTTTGCCAATGAATTTTGCTCCTGCGTCAAGCGCAAAATCGCCGTTATGTATTAATGCTTCTCCGGTGGCAATAACTTTACCGCCCGTTTCAACAAAAGTTTTGATTTTTTCGAGCATTTCATCAGGTAAACCTCCCACATCGGGTAAAATGAGAAGTTTGTAGTTAGAAATATCAGCGGTACAATCTATAAAATTATATAAACAGTTGTTTTCCAAAAGCATCCTGTTTGCACCGATGTCAGCCTGTACATCTCTGTTACCTGTTAGGGCTTCTGCGCTGAGCACGGCGATATCTGCCACATTAACAGCTCCGTCAAGCCAAGGTTCTTTTTCTTCAATCAGTGAATAGGCTTTCCCTATAAGATTATAGGTTGCCATATTCATTTCACCCAAAGGATGCAACTGGTCACCAATAGAACAGCCGGCTCCGTTTGCTACACTCAAAGATGTCTCGTAAATGAGAGCATTAGGATGTTTAAAACCGCCAAATTCACCCCAACTATGATGGAATTTGCCTGTCATTCCTAAAAATTCTGCATTTTCAAGTGAACGCACATATGCAGAAGACAGAGGAAAATGGTCATATCCCCAACCGCCGGTAGGCAAACTTTCAAGTTCAAGATGGGTGTTACTGTCTATAAAATCATAATCACCTTTTGGTACGTGACCGGAATTGTGGAAAATGGTTGCGGTATTACTGTATTTTCTTACAGCAGCGTTGGTTGCCGCAGTATATTTGTTAAAGGTTATCATAGCAAATTTTTGGCGGTCTGATTCGCTTTCAATATCGAGTCCGAGTTTTTTCATATCGGAAACGCATTTTTCGCAATAGCAAACCCTTGGGGATATAATATCGAGGAAAATTCCGCAAGGGTTATATTTTTGCATAACCTCTTCAATTTGACTGCAAAGAAAATCAAGATATCCTGTGTTAAAGCAAAGAAGATGAAAATGTACTTCGTTTTCATAATTTAACTGCTCTTGCTTATTCGCAGAGCATACATAACGCCATTCGGGACGTTTTACGAATTCTTTTTCGTCAAATCCTGCCGAAATATAAACAGGTGCATTAACACCAATTTCCTTACAAGCCTCCAGTTGAGCTCCTAATAAATCAAAATTTAATTCAGGATGGATTTCGTTAACTTCGGTAGGGTGATATGACCAACCATGGTGGCATTTAGAAAAAACAGTAATTGAATCTACGTGACCTGCCGTTAAAGCAGCCTGAAACTGTTCTTTTGAAAAATTCTTACCGACCGGTAACATTCCGTTTGTGTGAAAATCAAGGTGAACCTGGCGTTTTCTGAGCATAAGCGCAGCTCCTTTGCATGATATTTTAGACTCATTATAATACAAAATCTAAATGATGTAAATTCATAAATGAAAAAGGTTAACTTAAAATAAATATTAATAAAAGACCAAAACCGATTCCCGGTAAAATGCCGATGCAAAAAAGGCGCTCTTTTTAAGATCAATTGTTGTAGAAAACGAGTATCTGTGATATTATTTTTTTGGAGATGATATTATGCGATTTGTTGCGGACCACGATTTTCATATTCATTCAACTGTGTCCCTTTGTTGCCACGATGAAAACCAAACACCCGAAGCGATATTGGATTATGCAAAACAAAATAACTTTAAAAAAATATGTCTTACGAATCATTTATGGGATGAAAATGTTAAAAGTGCGGCACAATGGCATAAGGCGCAGCAATTTAAATGTCTTTCTTCCGTTTTGCCGTTGCCACAAGATTCAGAAGTAAGCTTTTTGTTCGGCGCGGAAGTTGATATGGATTACGATTATGTTATAGGCGTAAGCGAAGAAAGGTATAATGCTTTTGATTTTATTGTAATATCCACAACCCACTTACATTTAGTCGGAAATACAATTAAAACAAAAATAAAAACACCTGAAGAAGGTGCCGAAATATGGCTTACACGAATCAGCGAGTTACTAAAAAAAGATCTTCCGTGGCGTAAAACAGGCATTGCGCATTTAACCAGCGGTCATATTTTTTGTGGTAGAACTGCGGAAGTGATATCGCTTCTTCAGGATGAAAACTTATATGAACTGTTTTCAAATTGTGCAAATAAAGGTGTTGGAATTGAACTCAATATGAAGACGCTGTTCTCTTCAGAGGAGGAAAAAAACATATTATTAAGACCATATTATATTGCAAAAGATTGCGGCTGCAAATTTTATTTAGGAAGCGATTCCCATAAAACATCAGCACTTGCCACCGCAAAAGAAAACTTTGAAAATATAATTACATTATTGGATTTAAAAGAATCAGATAAATTTATATTATAAAAAGAACAGCAACTACCATAAGTTAAAATACACCCCAAATGTTAAACATTATATCACAATGTCTAACGTTTGAGGTGTATTTCATAATATAAGGCTTACGTGTTAAGATTTATTCGGGGTGAATAACTTTGGTTAAAAAGCTTATTCATAACTGGGCAAAAGCAAAACCTGACCAACAAAAAGACTATCTTCATTTTCGAGTCCGTTAATTGCTTTTATTATGCCTAAATTTGAAGAAACGTCTAAATTGTGTTCTTCACAAATAGAATAAAGGCTGTCACCTGATTTTACTTCGTACTTTATAAAATCAACATCGTTAAGCTTTTCTTCCGTGGAAGTATCAACAGAATTGTTAAAAGGATTTGCGGATTGGTTTTTTAATGAAGCAATTTCCTCTGCTTGTTCACTAACGATAGTTTTTAATTCTGTTTGTTCAGCGGAAAATTGTTTTATAGATGAAGCTTGATTAATTACGGTGATGCCGAGAATAACTATAGCAAGAGAAAGAATGATAGTTGTTATAAGTGAACCTATATTTTGGGAAGGTGCAGGTTTTGAATTTTTATCTGATTTTTTGGATTCCAATTTTATAGGCACGCCTACTTCATCGTAAATATAAAAACCTTTTAATTTTTCTATTTTTCCGTTTTTCCACTGGAAGAAACCGCGTGAATTTTGAATGGGGTCAATCACGTATGCAACCTGGAAAGGTAAATTAAAGAAATTTTCTTGAATAAACAGATCATAGTTGGATAAAAAGATTCCGTAATTGGGATGGGTGTGTTGCCAACCTATAATTTTTTTATCGGAAAATGATTTTTCGTGTTCTTTATGTATATAATCCCAGGTTTCGTGAGTAAAAGTGAGCGTTGAAGCAGATGCATCAGTGTATTTAGCTTCTATGTAATCGGAAATGATTACAGTTTTATTACCTAATTCTTCGGAAAAATCACCTAAAATGATACTTCCTAGTTCTTTACTTGTATCGGATGATGCGAATTCTTCAAGTTTTTTATAAACATCTTGTTTTATGTAGACTTTTACATCGTCATTTTCGATTTCTCCAAAAGCTAAAAAGTTAAGGGGTAGCTGAGTACCGGTTGTTCCGGTCTGTGTTTCTTCTTGAATATCGATTTCAAAATCCATATTTTAAAACCTCCTCATAAATTGGAAATTATAGAAAGAATAACTCCGTATGCAATGGCTCCGCCTATTGATGCAAGAATGCTTGTTTTACCGTTTTTATTTGCATATTGGCTTTTGCCGTTTTCATCCAAATTCTTCATTTGAGCGGCGTGTTTATCAAGGTGGAGGGAATAAAGATAATTACCTAATAAACCGGATGCCACACTAATAATTAACGATATGAAACTTGCAGATGACCCAAGAGCGAGCGTTATGAGTAAATTTACACCCCATATTGCTGCAGCATATATATACATTTTTCTGTACATAAACCAGGAGGGTCCAAAGATGAAAGATGCCCAGTTCCATGAAATTTTATTGTTTTGGGTTTTAATTTTCTGGTATGCAGGAATGTAATATTGTGATTTGTCACCGATTAATTGGACTATATCCGGATCGATTGCCTCGTTGTGGGAATTGATGGTGGCTTGCTGTGGTTGGGGATTGGTGTAAGTGGTGTTGATATTGCCGGCAGTATTATTACCTTGATACGGGAAAGTGGTTCCTTTGTTAATAATCACGGGCTGTGCCTGGACATAAGGTGTAACCGGCTGTTCTATGGGTGTTAGTTTATTTCCACATTTAGAGCAAAAAGAATATGTTGATGCATTTGGTGCTCCACATTTTGTACAAAAAATATTGTTTGTCGGTTGCGCAGGCGCATTATTGTAGCCTGTTTCATTTGTTATTATCGGAGAAGGTGAGTTGTCGGCTGTTTTTATTGTTCCGGTACAACCAAATGTTGTACATCCCTGGTTTTCTACCCAACAATCTTTATGATGGGGCATATCGCACACACTGCAAACAACCACATCATCAGTTTCTGCAAATTCGGTTTTACAAAACGGGCAGACTTTGTTTGTGTAATTACTCATTACCATTTTCTCCTTCATTATTAATTTCAGTTATCGTTTCGGTTTGTGTTGGTATTTCAATATAATCGGAATCTTGTGATTGAACACCGGGAGTGGTGTCATTGTCAGTTGTGCCCGGTTGTTGATTTTGATTTGTTGTCAGGTTATTAATCTGAATTTGCATACCGCTTAAAATTTGTGACATATTGTTTGCGTAATTTTCAAACTTTTTGGTAAGGGAATAATTTGACAAAAGCAAATATACAACCAGTATGGACAATATGATAATGACTATATTTTTAAATGTATCTGAACCTGAGCTTTTGGTGGATTTTGTTTCTTCAACCGGCTCGTTGCCAACAGAAATTTTGGCGCCTGTTTTATCATAAACGAAAAAACCTTTACAACGTTCGATATTATCATTAATCCAAAAATAAAAACCTTCTGTTTTTTGAATGGGGTCTATTACATAAGCAACTTGATAGGCTTCATTGAAAAAGTTTCTTTGTATAAACATATCATATTCAGATAGGAAAATTCCGAAATTCGGATGAGTGTGTATCCAACCAACTATTTTTTTATCGGGATATTTCTTTTCCATTTCTTTATGTACATATTCCCAGGTTTCGTGTGTGAATTTTAATGTTGTCGGAGTTCCTTCACAATATTTTGCTTCTATAAAGCCGGAAATGATAATATTGGTTTTACCGAATTCTTCTATAACTGTTCCGATTAACATACCACCGCTTTCGTTGGTGGTTTTGTTTTTTGTGAAATTATGGATTGTTTTATATATTTGTTGTGAAATATAAATGTTTTTGTTTTCTTCTACATGTTCACCGATTGCTACGATATTTTGTGGCAATCGATTTGCGGTATTTAAATTCCGTGATTGTTTATTACTCTTTTTTTGTGGCTTTTTCTTTGCCATTTTGATCACTCCAATATATCAATATCAAAATCCGTTCTTTCACTGGGATCATAATTTGAAGGTACATTTTTCTTTTTTTGATATATAAGCAAAATTATCAGAACCACATTTAAAAGAATCGATATTACCGCAATAAGACAAGCAAAAGAAGTAAAAGAAGATGCTGTTTCAGGTTCCGAAGGATTCAAAGTATCCGTTTTTGTTTCAGGTTCATAGTTTTCGGAAGAGGATACCGGACTATCAGGTAATTTAATGTTGCCTGTTACATTTCCGGACTCATCAAGTTCTAAACCAAAACTTTGCAAGCAGTTGCAAACTGTGTCCATGGGAATTGCTAAACCGATTCCTTCGCTATCAGTCATTTTTAAGGTATTTATTCCTATTACCTGACCTGAGCTGTTTAATAATGGTCCGCCGCTGTTGCCTTCGTTAATTGCGGCATCGATTTGTATATATTTAGAATTACCGATTACTCTTTCTTTGGCAGAAATAACACCTTTGGTAAGGGTGTATTCCATACTTTTGGGAGCTCCTATGGCGTAGATATCATCACCCGTGTTTATAGATGATGCATCTGCAATTGAAAGATAGGGGAATTCTATTGAACTAACACCCAAAACTGCAATATCCTGTTCCTGATTCATGCCTATAACAAAAGCTTTGTATTGCTCTCCTGAGTAACTTCTTATTACAACGTCATCAGGGTCATCAATAACATGGGCATTTGTAACGATACAATCTTTTCCTATTGCGAAACCGCTGCCAAGGGCACCTCCGGAATAGATAACAAATACTGAATTATATGTATCATCAACAGAAAAATCGATTGCATATGCAGATATTGGAACGGCGAATAATATCGCCGAACAAATCAAAGATAGTAACGCTTTGAAAAGTTTCACGATACTACTCGCCTCCTGATAATATTTTATTTTGTATTAAAGACAAGCACTGAGTTACCGATAGCGATGGTGTCACCTTTGCGAAGTACGTGTTTGGTAGTTATTCTGTTACCGTTTACAACAGTTCCCATTGGTGTTCCGCAGTCAGTAATAACATATTTTGTGCCTTCGAGTGTAATATCACAGTGGTGTGGGCTTACAAGTTTATCTTTGAATAAAACGATAGTGTTTTTGCCGTTGTTACCGATACTTGTTTTTCCGGAGAATACAAGGTACTCTTTGCCTTCAAATTCACCACGAACAACTTTGAGCCATGCTTGTTTTGCCATCTGTTCAAGCATACCTATGCCCAAACCGATAAGCAATGCCATAATTATAATACCTACTGCTCTGGGGATGATTCCGGTGTCGTCATCGCCTGTACGGAAGATTAAAATAATAAAGTCGAAAATAAATCCGCCAATAAATCCGCCGCCGGTGCCGCCGATTGCACAGTATAACATTCGTTTCTTTTCCGGTTTTATCAAACCGACACACAAACCAACGCCAAGACCCAATATGGCCCAGCCGATACCTCTTACGAGAGCAGCGGCAATATCAGAAGTAACGTCACTTTTAAGTGTTGAATACATATACTGAGCAATGTAGCCACTTACGAAACCAATGACTAAGGATATACCGGTGCCTATTCCGGCGTATTTTATCGCATTTTCTTTAGAACCGTAATAAAGACCTTCACCAAGTCCCATAAAGAAACTAAGCACACTTGCAATTATAGCAGAGAAAATACCGGAAGAAATTCTTACAGCAAGTTTGACAGTTTCGAGGTCTAAACCGGAATCATATATAGAGGAAAATCCCATTAAACGAAGAATTGCTGTTGAATCAGTGGGAGCATCAAGAATCTCTTGAAGAACGAATCCCAAGAAGCCACCGATTAATGCCCATAATAATCCTTTTTCAAATATGGTCTTAAAGTTTAATCCTTCGGTAGTGGTTGTTGCCAATCGAGGAGTGTTTTGTGTTCTTTGAACAGTAGGGATGAATTCAATTCCTTCCAATTCCTCTGCGGTAATTTCAAAATCAT
This sequence comes from Acutalibacteraceae bacterium, assembly GCA_045578985.1. Taxonomy (GTDB): domain Bacteria; phylum Bacillota; class Clostridia; order Oscillospirales; family Acutalibacteraceae; genus DTU089. Next base: position 26,269 of record JAZNLH010000019.1, read on the forward strand.
TTCCGTCAGAGGTTTCTTTTGTTACAGATTGGTCTGCATCTTCTGAAGTTATATCCTCTGATGAATTCTCCTCGATTTTTACACCTTCATCATTAAATAAATCGATATCTACATCGCTTGCAGAAGCAGATGGTTCTCCCGGATAAAGATCAATATTTCCGATAGGGAAAAGATGTTTGTTTTGTATAGCCCATTGTGCAGCATCTGCAGAAAGGGGGCTGGAAGAGTTCCAGGATCTGTACTGAATCATATCACCGATATTAATGATGATATCACTTAATGATTCTCCGGCGCCCCAGATATCGCCTATACATATCTGACCGTCTCTGAAATTAGGGTGCCAGATTGGTGTGAGAATTTTACAAACAGGTTTGTATCTGGGATATTCGGCATGGAGAGTGATTTCAATTTCATGTCTACCGAGTGTTTCGATTTTACCATCAGGTAATAAATATATGCCATTCACAAAATATGTAACATGATATTTTTCCGGGGGTTCATCACCTACGGGAGTTACAATTATATTTTTGTGACCGGCAAAATCTTTTTTTACTTGCTCCCAGTCGGAAGCAAGTCTGCGCATTCTAGCGGTCATATTTATTCCTCCAATAATCCTTCAAAGATTTCTGCTTCATCTCCGGTGAATTCGTAATATCTGGTGTTCATGCCAACGCGTCCGCCAACTATATGAAGCAACGGAATTCCGATTTCAAATAATGTTTTGCCAAGAAAATCTTCATCGCCTCTTATAGAGTGCATGCTGTCAAATGACATTTGATTTCCGCATTTTGGACAGGTTAACATATGCCCTTTGAGTTTATGAACGGGAGTAAACAGTTCTTTTTGCTCACCGCATGAGCATTTTCCGAAAGTAGCTATATCTCTGTCAAAGTCAACAATAGCTTTCTCGCCCAAATCACTTCTAATAGAATCTAACAGCTCTTTAAGTGTCAAAGTGCGAACGGACCAAGGCTTTTCAACAATGGTTTCATAGGTGTCGTGGCTCATACAGTCGGGTTTTTCTTGATATTCAACCACATATGAGTCATGTGTAAGTCCGTTGAATACATAGCCTTTTCCCGCTAATGTGGGAAGATTTCTGTCAGAGTGTAAAAGTTTCAATAATTCCTGAACTTGTATTCCTGCAATTACCGAAGAGGATGTAGGCGTTGTCGGGATTTTTCCTTCTGCCATCTGTTCGTGTGTAAGCAATGCACAGGATTTTCTTTTGTTTATGAGCATCCAGTCGGTTTCAGTCATTGTACATTCGTAACAAGCACCATGACCGGGCACAAAAACACGAGCAAAGCCATTTAATGCCTCAATAGCACCGTCAATCCAGGGTTTATTAACCTTATAACAAGATTGGTTTATTGAAAGTCGGGCTTCACGGTTGTCAAGTCCACCTAATACTACATCCATTCGTCTGTATACGCCAAGACCCACATCATCAATAATATTGTTAACAAACGCTTTTGCTTTAATATCAGGATTCATTTCTCTGGCTCGTTCGGCAGCAACTTCGGCTTTGTATCTGCCAACGTCTTTTGCTCTGTACAAAACAGAACGGGTAAGATTGGTATTTTCGATTTCATCCATATCGAAAACAAGAATTTTACCAATTCCAAGTAAGGTCAGGTTTTTAATTAACTCATTTCCGATTGCACCGGCACCGACGACCATAACTGTTGCGTTTTTGAGGCGGTCTTGATCCCACCAAGGAATAAGACGAAGTCGACTGTAACGATCTTCCTCAAAATCCGATGCATGAAATTCTAAAGTATTATCCATTATTGCACACCGCCTGCTGTAATTTCGGGCTGTAAGCGAAGCACATCGCCGTCTTTAATACCGGCATCGCTCAATGTTTGTGATTCAAGAAGCTGACGACCGGTCACTTTGTGAATGAACTTGTAACTGATAGGATTTCCGTCCGGTCCTACAGAAGGGAGTTTGATTTTTTCTACAAGTTTAACCATAATGATACCACATTTGATATCATCAGGAAGACCAACTTTTTGTTCTTTGTTGCCGGTTGCATCAACAATTACTACATTTACTTTACCCATAACATATACTCCTTAATATCTATGTATTATTGCATTAAAGCTTCAAATAAGAGGCGCTTGTAATATTGCAGCACATTATTTGAAGCTTTAATATTTTAAAATTATGAATTAACGGAAAATTTCAGTGGTTGTAACTTATTTAACTTTGAACATAGTCTCAAGACCTGAATCGGGATGATAGGTCCAGGAAACTTCGTATTCGTCAGTAGAAGCGGTTTGTTTGCCGTCCAAAGCTCTTGTTTCAGCCATTTCTTCAGAAACCGAACTCGGGAAACCTAAATCATTTAAAACAGTTTTTATTTTTGACCAAGCTGTGGTGTTGTTATAATCATCAAGATCATAGGGATTTGTATCAAGTTTCATCCAGGTACCGTCGGTAGCAATTTCGCACCATGATTCACCGGCTATGCTTGAATACATTGTATTAAAATCAGATTTGCTGCCACCGCCTGAAAGAGCGATTAAAGCAATAACAATAACGAGAATTACAGCGACAATTATAAGAGGTTTCTTTTTGTCTTTTTTCTTCTTGTCATCAGTAGTGCTTTGGATAGTTGAATTAAACTGATTTATTGCGTTGTTTACATTCTGGTCAATTGTCAAACCGACTTTTTGACCGCATTTTGCACAGAACTCTTGGCCGTTCTGTAATTCTGCACCACATTTACCGCAAAAACTTGGTTGAGGTACAGCCTTGGCGGTTCCGCATTTAGGACAAAACATCTGATCAGCACTAAGAGTTGTTCCGCAATTAGTACAAACAGGTGCAGCGGGAGCAACAGGCGCAGAGGTTACTTTATTTTGTTCGGAGCATCCGTATGTAGCGCAACCATTGTTTTCGTTCCAACAGGTTTCGTGGTGAGGAATACCGCAAACAGGGCAGATCTTTACAGCATCGCACTCTTTAAATTCCACTTTACAAAACGGACAGGTTTTTCCAATAAAATTTTCCATATTCATTTCCTCCAAAAGATACTTTTTGTAAAACGATTTATCCCTAAGATAATGATAACCAACTATGGGTTTTATCAATATCCAAGGAAAAATGCAACAAATTTACACAAAAAAATTTTATCACACACCACTATTTTTGTCAATATAACGATAAAAAGTGACAAATATAATTAAATTATTCTCCTATTTAAGAAATTAGCATGACATCAATTAAAACAGTAAGTGCATTATCCCCAATTAAAGGGCCTTTGCATAAAATTGATTTCTTCCTTTGGTGGGATTTCCTGGAAAGAAGAAACTTCGGTAATTCCGTGAGCTATCATTGAATCATAAAGTTCTTCAATTCTTTTGTGTCGGAAAGGGTTAAAAATTGTGTATGAGCTTAAAAATTGGTTTGCTTTAAAATATTCCCAACTCAGATTTGCAGTTTCTACATTAAAAAGCTGTTCTTCTGTTATATTTGCAGATAACGCATTTTCCCAAAGGTCGTTAAGGTCTGCTACCATACCTAAGGGGTAAAAACCTGCTTGGTAATGCCAATCAAAATCAAAGGCGTGGGCAGATGCTCTGGTCTGAGCTGTTTGGATGTCTATAATTTGTTTAATGTAAGGTGCAGCTTCTTCGCCGTAATATGCTTTTAAGAAATCCATCATATGGTATTCCACATCACAATTCACATCCCACTGCAGTTTGCACAAAAGGTAATTTCGCAGCTCGTTGAACGCTGCAATATGAGTATCGCCACAGTTGTAAATATAGCCGGTAATTCCAATATCGTGCATATATTTCATGGTTGATTGCATAGTTTCAAAGTTTGAGAAAAACTGCGCTGTGTTTATGAAATTAATTGTGTAATCGTAAATGTAAGTGGTATCCGCAATTTTGACCCAGTTAGCAAAATCCTGCGAAATGGTAGGTTCGTTTTCACAAAAAAGATTATCAAAGTTTTCGTTGCCGTCTTGCGCACCGCATTCTGTCAATGGGTGACTGCGACAAGCCTTGTGAAGTCCGCAAAGAACAGGAGCAACATTATCATTACATCTGAGAGTCAAATCCGTAGGCGGACGGTCTGTTTCGTTGTAGGCATAGAAAGTAAACATAAAATCGGGGAATTCATCATCAAGAGCATCTGCAAAAGCATTTGTGAAAAGAATTGTGGGAGCAGAAACGCTTCCATATTTTTCATAAAGCTCTTCACAGGTTTTACAACGACAGTAATTTGTGTTATCTTTTTGTCCGATGTGAATATATTTAGCATTGGTTTCACATTCGAGAATTGCTTTTCTTGCATTTTTTACTGCTACATCCAAAACATCAGGATTAGAAAGGCATACATGGTCCCTGGTTTTGGTACCCTCAGCTGTGGTTGCAAAGTATTCGGGATGTTCGGTTATAAGCTCGTCGGGAACTAACTTGTCTAAGGTAACGTCCCACAAAACATAGGTCAGCGCACCGCCGTACTCCGTAGCCTCATTCCAGAAAGAAACATTCATTTTCGTCCTTGCGCGGTAGGCATCGGTTGTTCCTATACTGTCATTACGGCGCACAGAAAATGAGGGCTCGCTCAGGCGGTTGATATTGGAATCTATTATGATATCGGGTTTTTCAGGAACAACCTCAAGCTCGGGGGTAAACCAGCGTACACCGAGATACTCTTCAAGAAAAGTATAAACTCCATACAAAGTCCCACGGCTGTCGGACCCTGAAATAAATAAGAGTTTACCGTTTGAGTATAGCATAAAACCGTCCTCAGCCATATTTGCTCTGTCAATTTTTACAACGCCTTTTTCTAAATCGGTTTCACCTAATATAATGGCTTTATCCGTGGGATTATATTTGCTTTCGGTAACTGACTTCATTTCAGCACCGCTGATTTTTTTAATGTATGTTTTTAATTCTTTAACGGCAGTAAGTATAGTTTCATCCGGCTTATCTTCGGTTACTATAACAAAATCAGAAACACCGTCATCAACAATCTGCATAGGCGCAGTAATTTCAGGCGGGTTATAAGTTTCAGCACTATAAGTTACATTAGCATCCACAGAAAAAATGCCTGTTATATACATAATGACTTCCAAAAAAGCTAGGATTCCTTTTATCGTTCTCAAATCCATTTCCCCTTTGTCGATGATAGAAAGTGTTTGTTATAATATAGCATGTTATAAAAGAAGATACAATGTTTTTTGTGAAAGAGATGGAAATTGAAGAACCAAAACACTCAATATTCATACAAAATTTAGAACTGGTATTTTAGGAATAAAGACTTGTCGAAAATCAATATTATTACAAATTGTCTATTTACTTTTTATTCCTCTTTGATATAATGAAATCAAGTTATTGATTAGGAGTGAATTAATATGTCAAAATTAAAAATTGCGCTTATCGGCAATGGTGGTATCTGCCGTGCTTGCCATATTAACAATTATTATGAAGACGATAGAGTAGAGGTTGTAGCTTTTTGTGATATTATTGAGGAAAGAGCAATTGAACTCAGAGATAAATACTATCCCGATGCAGCGGTATATACCGACTACAAGGAATTGTTAAAAGATGATAGCATTGATGCAGTTGACATCTGCACACCCAACTATCTTCATTCCATAATTGCGGTTGAGGCATTCAAGGCAGGAAAGCACGTATTATGCGAAAAGCCGGATGCCATTGACGTTACAGAGGTTCTCAAAATGAAAAATTCTGCAGACGAAGCAGGCAAGGTGCTTATGGTTATCAGAAACAACCGTTTTGCTACCGCATCTCAGTATGCAAAGAAATTTATTGAAGACGGAAAAATGGGCGAAATCTATTGCGGTCGTTGTGGCTGGCAAAGACGTAGAGGTATCCCCGGCAAAGGTGGCTGGTTCACAACAAAGGCTCAGTCCGGTGGCGGACCCCTTATTGACCTTGGCGTTCATATGATAGACCTTGCAGTATGGCTTATGGGTAACCCTACCCCTGTTTCAGTAAGCGCAAATACATATTCTAAATTTGCTGATAGCGATACCAGTGACTCCGAAAACTCTAAGTTCGGCGATGCAAATTCTGAGGGAACATTCGACGTTGAAGACCTTGCAATGGGTATGATTCGTTTTGATAACGGTGCCGTTCTTCAGATAGAATTCAGCTGGGCATCCAACATCAAATTCGAAAATCGTTTTGTTGAACTCCGCGGAACAAAGGCAGGTCTTAAATGGGATGGTAACGAAGTTGAATTCTTCACAGAGGACGACGGTCAGCTTCTCGATATTACCCCTAAAGGCAATATGGAAACAAACGGCCACAAGGGAAATATCCGCAATTTCATTGATGTTATCACCGAGGGCGCAGAGCCTGTTTTCAAACCCTCTCAGGGTGTAGATATGATAAAAATTCTTTGCGCAATATATGAATCAGCAGAAAAAGGCAAAGAAATACTTCTTTAATTGAAAACTTAATGATAAAGATAAAACCGCAACTCCTTGATATATAAGGAATTGCGGTTTGCTTTTTCGTAGGAAAATACTGCTGAAAAGCAAATTAAATATTCTTAAAATTCCTCAAAATCCCAAAACTAATTCCCGAAAAATGCCCGAATTTAAAACGAAAATTTGCGTTTTTTCATTATGTTTTATACGCTTTTCTATGCGAGAGACGGGGTTTGGTGACTTATGAATAGGGCAGAAAAAAGACCCCACCTGTTGAGGTGGGGATGCGTTTAAGGAAGTACTCTGTTATAGAAATTAGTTTCGGAATTCATTTTTTCATACACATAGCAGTGAGAATATTGGGCAAGTGCTTCAAGTGGCTGAGACATTATTGCCTTTTTTGTGTCTTTTGGAAAATTGTAGGTGTCTGCTGCGGCAGCAGCAATAATAGCAACCATTATTGCTTCTGCACAATGGTAATTTTCGTTAGGCTCGGGCAATAAAGAGTACATCCAAAGAACAAGGGAGAAATCCCATTCACAACGTTGGTGATAAACGCCTGTTTCGTTATCTATGTAGATAGCATTTAATGTGTCGTTGGTGTTATATAATTCAATGAATTTTGCAGTTACGAATTCTGTGTATTCGTCGTAATACTGTTCGTTTGTAAAGGAAACATCTTTAAAATAACTTTGTAAATTAGAATTAACCATATTATCAAAGTGGCGAGGTTTTTTGTATATGTTAGGTAAAGCCCCATTGTCACTAAGCCATTCGATTATTTGCCACGCAGTATCAAAATCACCATTATTGATTGATAACTCAAAAATTTGCAACACAGTGGTATAGACTTGGTCAGGGGAAACCTTTTTATGGATAAGAGTACGGTTAAAATCATCAAACAAAACCGCCGTCGCAGTTTTATAATCGCCAGATGCTACACAGTCGCATATGGTTTCATATTTTGTCATGGCTTTATGGGCTTTCACAAGACCGGGAACAAAGTTAATTGCGACTACAATTAAAGCTATACATAAAACAACCGATACAGCAATAATTATTATCTTTTTTCTGTTCATAAAATCACCTCTGTAAAAGAATAAGAATCACAAAATATAATTAAAACATTTCGCACCTTAAATATATCATATCAATTTCGAAAAAACAATAAATATTCAATGAATATTATAGAATGTACTTCCACGATAACTACGTTTATGTAAAACAGAAATGTGTTTTTGTGTATGTCGACCGCTAGGGGTTCAAGTCCCTACCTAATTTCTAACATAAAAATAAAGAACCTACACTGAAGTGTAAGTTCTTTATTTGGTGCGAGAGACGGGACTTGAAGGGCTGGAAAACTCACAAAACCCATAAAATCAAGGTTTTCTTTCAAGGAACAAACTCCTGCCGAAAAGCAAAATAAATATTCTTACAACTCCTCAAAATCCCCAAACTAATTCCCTAAAAATGCCCGAATTTAAAACGAAAATTTACTCTTTTTCGTTGTGTTTTATAGCCTTTTCTATGTGAGAGATGGGATTTGGGGAAGTGAGGGAATATGGGCGGAAAAAGACCCCACTTACGCGGAGTGGGGAACCAAGTTTTAGTCTTCTTTTTTGTTTATTTCATCAAGATATATTAAAAATTTTCTTTCTCATATTTACACCTCAAAACAGTAGTGTTATTTATCATTAATCTTCTTTTCAATAGTAATACAAGATGATGTTAACATTCTTTGTATTCTGCCACAGAGATTCCTGTAATTTTTGAAAGTTTCTTCATCTATTGAGCCTGAAGAGAATAAAAGCTTTAACCAGCTTTCTGTTTCTACACATTCTTTTCGTGCGATTTTGAATTTGGAAAGCATATCGCGTAAACTTTGAGGATATTGTGCTTCTGAAATGTTTGCAAATACACTTGAAGATGATTTGCGAATTTGAAGAATAGTATTGGCATTGTCTTTTTTGTTATCTAAAGATTTGCACAATTTCTCAATTTCAACAGCCAACTGTTCAGAATATTTCATCAAAGGATTGTCTTTCATAACCTCACCTCTTGAAACAGTATAGCAAAAATAAAAACTCAAATCAAGCGGAGCAAATCAATGCGTAGCATTGTATGAAATCGCAACCTTAGTCGCGTATGTAACCACTGCAAAGCAGTGAATGTAATCATAATGAAATTATGTATGTAATCAATACGAAGGATTGCATACACCAAGGTGATGCCATACGCCTTCGGCGATTACATACACGCTGAAGCGTGATTACATACCAATCCTTCGGATTGGATAAAAAAAGAGCCTCGCTATTGCGAAGCTCTTTTTTTGGTGCGAGAGACGGGACTTGAACCCGTACGGGATTACCACACGCCCCTCAAACGTGCGCGTCTGCCGATTCCGCCACTCTCGCGAGTGCTTTAATACTATACCACCCAAATATTGATTTGTCAACACTTTTTTAAAATTTTTTTGCGAAAATAATGATGTTGCGAAAAAAGTAATGTTATGTTGAATTGATCTGTATTTTATAACGTTAATCTGCAAAGGTCAAATTGTATGTTTTATTATTCTGCTCTTTCCGATATTTTATTGAGCACCGTATATTCTCTTAAATACAGACTTGCATGGTCAACAGTTTTAGTTTCATATTCCCCAAAAATTTCAATTGCTTTTTCCAAATCCACCCAAACAGGTTTTACTCTGTTATAGGTTTCGCTTTCGGTTAAATGTCTTTCGCACTCGCCCTCTATTTCACAAATAAAATAATTATTTATCCACAGAGTATCAAAACAATATTCATTGACTTTAACAAATGGTTTTATCGGTTTTACCTTGTAGCCCGCTTCTTCACAAAGTTCTCTGACAACACACTCTTCCAGGCTTTCTCCTTCTTCAACTCCACCACCTGGGGTCATATATACGTTCTTACGCTCTTCCCAAGACAATAGCACTTTTCCGTTTTCAATGATGATTGCTCTGCAACCTTCTCGTTCTCTTTCGGGTGGGTCTGAAAATGTTCTTGCATATTGTGTAACTACGGGAATATCAGTATTTTTATTGTCCATATTAACCACCCTCAAAATTTGATGTATTAATATTACCACATAAATTTGGTTCTTAAAAGCATTTTGTAAAAAATAATGTTGTTTTTCCGTTAATTTTATCAATTGACAAAGGGACAAAAACATATATATACTGTGGATATAAAATTTTTCGGCAGGTGTTTTTTGTGGATAAAAAGATGTACATATTAACTTATGACCATGGCGGATTTGTATTGTGGGGCGATGTTGTGAAACCTCGTCTTCGCAATATTGCGGAATGGATGGAAAAGTATCCTAAACTTAAAATCGGTCTTGATTATGAATCTTTCACGTTTGATGAGTTTTCAAAAAAAGATCCGGAAATAGTTGAAATGACAAAAGACTTGCTCCTTAAATATCCGGATAGAGTAGGTTTGGGTGCAACAACCTACGGTCAACCACTGTCGCTGACCATAAGTGAAGAGTCAAATGCACGTCAGCTGCTCTATGCTGTGCGAACAAATCTGCATTATTTCGGAAAAACACCGTCTGTATATGCGATTTCCGAATTTGCGCTTAATAATCAGACTCCGCAGCTTATAAATCTTTGCGGTTATAAAGCTGCAATTCTCAGGTCACATGTTATGGGTTACGGTTACCCCAAAACCTTTGACAGCGCATGGGGCAAATGGATAGGTAAAGACGGTACGCAGATTCCGGCTGTGCCCACTTATGACGGACAGGGCAGAGGATATAACTGCACCACAGTCGATAACTGGATACTTTCACGTTGGCCCGTGGATTCAGAGCTTTATTCTCTTGAGGATTTCGAAAAGATGTTTTCGAAATATTCGCCACTTCTGGCATCGAGATACGACGATTTAACTCAGCCCATTGAGACCATTAACGCCTATACAGAGAATAAAGATGATTATCAGTATATTCTTCTTGAAGAAATTCCTGAAATATACGGCGAGGCTGAGGATGAACTTAAAACTGAGGACAATGATTTCCATGTTCAGATGCCTTGGGGTTATTGCGGTAACGAGATTTTCAATGGTATCCGTAAAGGTGAAAATGATGCGGTCCAAGGTGAAAAGCTCAATGCATTTTCTGTTATGTTGGGTGGCAAATCCTATCAGGAAAAATCCGAAGAAGCGTGGAAATACATTCTTGCGGCACAGCATCACGATGTTACTATCTGTGGTCTTCTTGACCTATCAAGACGTTTTATTCCCACATCTCTGGACGCTTCCGAGTATGTAATAAAACAATCTGCTGAAGCCATTTCGAAACATTTTTCAAATAAGGAGTACGATAGTTTTATTGTGGTTAATCCGCATTCATTCCCCATAGAAGAGTGGGTAGAAATTGTCGTGACAGATGATGTAACTGCCTTTGATGGTGAAAATGAAACAAAGTGTGAGATTGTTGAGAACGAAGGAGAGAAAAAACTTCGCGTTCTTGTAAAACTTCAACCAATGAGCATTAAAAGTTTTGTTTTGAAACAAAAAACACCTCAGCAAAAAGGTGGATTCAGTTACAATGCTGAAACAGGCGAAATAAAAACACCTTGTTATATTGTAAAATTAACCGAAAAAGGTATTGCGAAAATAACTGACATTAAAACTAACGCGGATGTTTTCAATAACGCAGAGGGAGAACTTTTCACCGGTTGGGTTAATGATGTAGAGTCTGCATCAAAAGGCGCTTGGCAGGTGATAATTTCAACCCATAGTGCTGTTGCAATTCAAAGAGGTGATATAGGTGGTATACCTTTCCGATTTGAAATGAACTTCAGTGGCGAGAGCCAACGAATTGATTGTAAAGTGCGTTTTGAAATGAATAACGAGTTGGTAGGCAGAACAGATGTTACACAAGGCAGACCTGTTCCGCTTACATTAAACGGACATCATCACGAAGATAAAATTTGTTTTGTTGCTAATGCGTGTCTCAGCAAAGACCGCAGAATGGTAAGAGATTTACCTTATTCAATTTCGGAGTGGAACGGTGCTCTCAGAAAAACCGAAGAATATTGGTATCCCGATGATCGTATTCTTATTGATACAGAGGTTTCGCCCGAGGAGTCATTTAATTCTACAACATATTTCCACGGCATATATTGGGTTGGTCTGCGTGATGAAGAAAAAGGTGTAGCAATTTTTAACAAAGGTTGCATGGGGTCTGCCCTTCAAGGTAACCGTTTGTATATTCCTTTGGTTTATTCCAATGAATATATGTGTGGAACAAGAATTCTGCAAGGTGTATTTGAAGACGAGTTTTCTATTATGCCTTTCGGTTCTGATTTAACTGATGCAGAGCTTCATCGCAATGCTATGGTTTATCAGCAAGGTCCTGTTGCTGTAACCGTTCCTAAGGGTGATGGAGAATTATCAGAATATACCGCCGCAGATTTCGAAACAGATGGTGGCGAGGTTATTTTAACTGCTATGTATCCTGAAGAAGATCATATATTAATGCGTTTCTGTAATTATTCCTATGAATCTGCAAAGGCAACATTAAGTTCCGGCGTAGGCACAGTAACCGCTGAAACCGATTTACTCGGCAATGAACTCAGTTCGGTTCACAACGGAGAACTTTCATTCCGCCCGTGGGAAATAAAAACGGTCAAAGTAAAATTATAAAAATAAATAATACAAAACAACACCTGAGCAATTCAACAAAACTGCTTGGGTGTTGTAATGTTTTTATTATGCGTATCTCGGCACCATTTTTGCGTATTCGGTAGGTGTCATTCCTGACACCCTTTTAAAAACTGTTGTAAAGTATTGAGAATTATTGAAACAGAGTTTTTCAGATATTTCAGTGAATGTGTATTTTTCTTCACGTATCATTTCTTTAGCTCTGTCAATTTTAAGCAAGGTAAAGTATGACATAACACCGCAACCCATTTGCTCTCTGAAAATCTTCTTTATAACCGACGATGAAAGGTTAAATTCTCTGACTATATCAGTGAATTCGATTTTGTTTTCAACATTGTTTGCAAGGTATTCGGTGATCTCTGCAAGAATAGAAGTGGTTTTGTTAATTTTAACAGGGGCAACGTTTTTGTTTTCCCTAACAAGCCTTATGAGAAGCGCTTCTAAACAGAGTTTAACAAGTTGTTCGCAGGCATAATCACCTGAGTTCGATTTTTCCATAACGCTGATATATGGGTCGCCTAACCTTGTGGCAAATGCGGCAGTAGCCTCTTTTACAATGTAGCCTAACAGGCGGCGATCATCATTGCTCAGGGTGATAACTTGTCCCGCAACGTTTAAGAGTTCAGGCGCATCGCAATCAAAGGAGATAATAATAGAGTTTGCGGCTCTTTTTCCGTCGCAACGGATATTGTGAAATTCGTTGGGTTTGTGCAGATACAGTTGCCCGGATTCTAACTCAAGTTCCTGTGCGCCTGCAGTTATAAGAAGATTCTTTTTATCTGCATAAACGAGTTCCCAAAAATCGTGAACTTCGCCCGAATATGCAAAGTCTTTAGCATATTCAAAATAATGAACTGTGTATATTCCATCAACTTTTAAAGGGCAGTTTAAAAAAGTTTTTATGTAATCCATTTTTATCACCGGATATATTTTATATGATATACAAGTGAAACGCAACCAAAATTATAAAAGAAGTGACGAATATTGTAAGATTTCTGTAAAAACATATGATAAAATAAAACCAAAAACCAACATCAAACAGGAGGGTACGGCTATGGATACAATTAAATTCGGTACAGGCGGTTGGCGAGCAATAATCGGCGAAGATTTCATATGTCAGAACATAAGACGTGTTGCAAGAGGCATTTTTGAACTTATGAAAGAAGAGAATAAAACTGACAAGCCTGTAATTATCGGTTATGACAGAAGATTTCTTTCAGAAGTTGCGGCGAAATGGGTAGCAGAGGTTTTTGCAAAAAACGGAATTACCGTCTGGTTTATGGAGCGTTCTGCGCCTACACCCCTTGTTATGCATACAGTTAAGGCAAAAAATCTTTATTTCGGTGTTGAAATTACCGCAAGTCATAACCCCTCATCATATAACGGAATAAAACTTTTTGTTGAAGAAGGTCGTGATGCACCTGTTGAGATTACGGAAAGACTTGAAAAGATAATCGAAGGAATATCTGATGTAGAATACCTTGAGTTTGATACTGCGGTAGAAAAAGAGTTTGTTCAGTTTCTTGATAATCCCTTCAATGATTTCCTTGATGATATTATTGATCTTCTTGATATGAAAGCATTAAGAAAACGTGGCTTGAGAGTTATTTTTGACTCAATGCATGGTTCCGGCACATACCCGTTGCTGGTTGTTTTCCATACTGCAAGATGTACTATCGACACAATAAATATAAATAAAGATGCATATTTCGGCGGTGTTATGCCTGCACCTTCCGAAAAGAGTCTTTTTGTTTTGAAAAATTCTGTGTTGAACGGCGGATATGATCTGGGTATTGCTATGGACGGTGATGGTGACAGACTTGGTGTTATCGATGCAAACGGCAGATATATCAATGCTAACGAAACACTTTGTCTTTTGTACTATTATCTTGTTAAATATAAGGGCTGGAAAGGTCCTGTTGTAAGAAACCTTGCAACAACTCATATGCTTGATAAAATAGCCGAAAGTTTCGGTGAAAAATGTTATGAAGTTCCTGTTGGTTTTAAATACATTTCATCAAAGCTTGATGAAGTTGATGCAGTATTGGGAGGAGAATCTTCAGGCGGTCTTACTGTTCGAGGTCACATTCATGGTAAAGATTCCATATATGCCGCATCCCTTTTTGCTGAAATGGTCAGCGTAACAGGTCTTTCACCTTCAGAAATTCTTGACGAATTACACAAGAATTTCGGCGACCACGTTATGATAGAAGATGATATGCGTTTTGCTCCGGAAACTAAAAAAGCGGTAGTTAAAACACTGCTTGAAGATAAACGTCTTCCTGAGTTCGCTGATGAAATAATAAAAGTCAGCTATGAGGATGGTTGTAAAGTTTATTTTAAAGATGGTTTTGTTATTTGCCGTTTCTCGGGCACAGAGCCTCTTTTAAGAATTTTTGCCGAAAGCACCAGTGCCGTAAGAGCAAAAGATTATATCAATACATTCAAGAATTTCTTGTTTGCATAAACCTCGCGCAAATGACCGCAACTATTGTTGGGGTCATTTGTATTTTGTTTTTATACTGTAAGTTTCATAACGGGTATCGACAGAAACGAAAATTTATGGTACACTATCAAAAGTTGGAACTACAACACATTTACAGGAGGACAGATATGAAGAAAAATAAACTTTATTTCGGTGAATTTAAACAGTACGACAAAAAATTTATCACATCTGACAACGGTGTTGATATTGAAAATGTTAAGGACCTTGCTTTTGATGGTGAAACACTTTATATTGCTCAGGATGGTTGCCTTATTGAATATTCAAACGGCAATATGAAGAAGCTTTCCGCAAAAGTTTCAAAACTTTTCTCAAGAAAGGGAAAACTTTATGCAGCGGTGGGTAATGCCCTTGCAGAAGTTAAAAAAGGTAAAATCAAAAAGATTGCAGAATTCAGTTCTCCTGTTGTTGATATATCCGTAGCACTCGATAAATCTCTTTGGCTTATTACTGAAACTGATCTTTTCCTTTTAGAAAATGATGAGTTTGTGCAGGTTGTTGATGTTCCCGAAGACACAACTTGCCTTGCTGCACTCGACAATAAAACAAAATACGGCGAGACTGTATATATCGGCACAAAAGACCAGGGTCTTATGTCTATGAAAGGCAAACGTCGTCATTGGGCGGAACTTCTTCCCAATGTTACAGGCGCTTTAAGCCAAAGTATCAACTGTATTTCAATTGATGCTCTCGGTCATTTGTGGGTAGGCTCTGATAACGGACTTAATATTTATGATGGCAGAAATTATTGGTTTAACGGCAATGATTTCTATTCAGTTCCCGATGGTTCTTTCAATGATATGTTCTTTGCCGCTAACGGCAACAAATATTTTGCAACAAATACAGGTATTATTACTCTTGTTGAAGGTAAAATTTCATATTTCTCATACGGTGCATGGCTTATGCATCCAACAGTTACAAAGATAACAGTTTCTGATAATGGTACTATTGCTGCACTCACCCCCAGAGGTATCAGCATTATTACTTCAAAGTATATGACACTTGAAGAAAAGGCAAACCATTTTGACGAATTTGCAGTAAAATACACCACAAGAAACGAAGGCTATCAGGTTGACAGAATACTTCGTAAATATGGTGATTTAGAATCAGGTTGGCTTCCCAACTCAGATAACGACGGACTTTTTACAGGGCTTTATTGTGCAAGTCAGTGCTTCCGCTATAAAGTAACAGGCGACGAAGAAGCAAAGGCAAACGCTAAAAAAGCAGTTGAAGCTATGATTAAACTTACCGAAGTTACAGGTAAACCCGGTTTCACTGCAAGAGCTACAAGACATTCTTATGAAGAAGACTTCGGCACAGGTAACAGGGAAGAATGGCATATCTGTGAAAATAATCCTGATTGCGAATGGCTCGGTGAAACATCAAGCGACGAAATGACCGGTCATTATTTTGCATACGGCATTTATTATGACCTTGTTGCAGATAAAAAGGAAAAGAAAAAAATTGCAGAAGTTGTAAAAACAATTACAGACCATATTCTTGAAAATAACTTCCACCTCTGTGATGTTGACGGCGTTCCTACCACTTGGGCAAACTGGGAGCCCGACCTTCTTAACAATGATGACAGATGGTTCTATGAAAGAGGAACAAATTCACTTGAAATTCTTTCATTCCTTAAAACTACATATCACGTTACAGGCGAAGAAAAGTATAACGAAGTTTTCGATATGCTTATAAAGAAACATCACTATGCTATGAACTGCATCCAGTATAAAGTTGAAGATTCTCACGTAGCACATATCGATGATCAACTTGATTTTACCAACATTTATCCGCTTCTTGTTTATACCGATAACGAAGCACAGAAGGAAATCTTTAAGATGGGTCTTACCCATCATTGGGAATACGAAAGAGTTGAACGTTCACCCTGGTGGAATATCGCTTATGGTGCATTGACTAACAATAGCTGTGACATTGAAAATGCTGCAAAATCTCTTTCGGAAATGAATCTTGATCTTGTTTGTTGGCCTACTTACAACAGCTACAGAAAAGACCTTGTCTGGGATACAGAGCAGGAAAAAATGGGTGTTCCGCCTCAGCTTAAATATCCTGTTGAGTATTCTTCAAGACCGATTTGCAACTACGACGGAAATCAGTTCGTTTGTGATTCCGGCGCAGAGGAGTTTGTAAATATTAACAGCAAGGTTGTTAATCGTACCGCTATACTTCCCGGTTCTTCCGGCGCAAATGGTATGAGAACCGTAATGCCTTACAACTACCTTCTTCCTTATTGGATGGGCAGATACCATGGACTTTTAGGTGATTAATAAATAAAGAAATTAGGACTCGCAATATTTTGCGAGTTCTTATTTTTTATAAAACTTGTATATGCTGAGAAAAAATGTTATATTGTATTTATAGTACAAATATATGCGGTGAAGAAAATGAAAGAATTTTTTATTGTTTTGGGAATAGTATTTGTTGCTTTTCTTTTAGTTTTAATTATAAACGCACTTAGGGTTAAACTTACGGCTCGTAAATTAACACCTCGAAAACAACATAAAACTCTTGAAGAACAAACGGAATATGCTTTGAAACTCGCAAAAATGATAAAATGTGAAACAGTTTCCATTGAGGGCAGTTTTGACGATACGGAGTTTAAAAAACTCCGTGATGTTATGGCGGAATTGTTTCCGCTTGTTCACAAAACTGCGGAGAAGATGACTTTCGGCGACGACTGTTGGATATATAAAATAAACGGAAAAGACCAAAGCCGAAACATTATGATTATGAGCCATCACGATGTTGTGGCTGCAGAGGGGGAGTGGAAATACCACGGCTTTTGCGGTGAAATTCACGACGGTGCACTTTGGGGCAGGGGAACAGTTGATACCAAAACACCCTTATTTGCAGAGTTTATGGCTCTTGAAGAGTTGTTGCAAGAAGGTTTCCAGCCCGAAATTAATGTTTACATAGGTTCATCACACAATGAAGAAGTAGGTGGTGACGGCATACCATCAGCATTGGAATACTTTAAAAAAGAGGGGATCGAGTTTGAAACTGTACTGGATGAGGGCGGTGCAATAATTTCTCCTCCGCTTCCCGGTATAAAGTGTAACTGTGCTATGATGGCGGTACACGAAAAAGGACGATATACTCTTAACTGTTACGCAAAAGATGGAGGTGGCCACAAGGGTCTTGCGGCAAACTCAAACACACCTGTTGCCAGAATGTCGGCATTTATAACGGAAGTTAATACAAAAAACATTTTTATAAAAAGAATATATCCGCAAGTTAAGGCGATGTTTACCCAACTTTGTCCGTATACTCCTTTTGTTATGACACTTCTTTTTTCAAATCTTTGGTGCTTCGGTGGACTTTTAAAGACCATAATGCCTAAAATCAATGCTCAGGCAGGTTCAATGGTCGGCACGACTTGTTCCTTTAACGATATAAATATGAATAAAGAAGAAAAGGTTTGTTCATCAAAGGCTTTTATCCGTTGTGTGGATGATAAAGATCTGGAAAAAGATTTAGCCGAAATAGCGAAAATCGCAGATAAATACGGTATTGAACTTGTGCCGGGTGAAAATAATGAGTATTTTACTCCTGCAGATTTGAATCATAAGGCTTTTCATTATACCAGAGAGTGTATTGCGGATATTTTCCCTGATGTTGTTAGTGCGGCATATATTTTACCTGCCGGTACAGATGCAAGGCATCTTTGTGAAATATGCAAATGTGTTATTCGCTTTGCTCCCATTGAAATGAACGATCAACAATTTGCAAGTGTCCACAGCGAAAATGAAAATATGTCTTTGGAAAGTATTGCGAATTCAGTTGTTTTCTATAAACACTATATAAAAAATTATAAGTAAATGAGTGATGGTTTTGGGTGAAAAATTCAAAAAAGCCATAGGTGTTGAGGGGAAGTTCGTTGACACCGTTTGGCCTATGATACAATATTGCTTCGCTAACATATTTATGGGTGGAGGCGGATACATAATCAGTATGTATTTTACGGTTTTCCTTACGAATGTTGTCGGTATGGAACTGCGTTATGCTACATTTATAATTATGATAGCAACAATATGGGACGGTATTAATGACCCGTTAATGGGAATAATCACCGACCGTACACGTTCAAAGTACGGCAGACACAGAAGATATTTACTTCTCAGCATACCGCCTCTTGTCATATCGTACACAATGCTTTGGAATTCTTTCGGACTTGATGCAAAAGAACATCCTACCGCTTGCGTAATGTACTATGCGTTTGCATACATTCTTTACAAAACGGCTTATACAATGGTGGATGTTCCCCATACCGCAATGCTTCCTACTTTGGCACCCGAATACAATAAACGTACACAGTATACGTCCGTGAGTTATATTTTCAATTCTGTGGGAATGGTGCCGTCTTACATTATTCTTCTTATATTCCTTTCTGTTTTCGGCTCATCTGATGAGCTTTCAGAAAATTCAAAAATGCCGTTTTTATTAACAGGTATTGTGCTTTCTGTTGTATATGCATGTTCGATTTTTGCAACGTTCAAAACTTGTAAAGAACCAAGTTCTTTGAATGACAAACTTCCGCCTCTTGATCTTAAATCTGCCATAGATGAATATGTTCAGGTTTTCAGAAACAAATCTTTCAGAGATTATTTTTCAATGTCGTTTTTCTGGCAGATGGCGAGAAGTTTCTATTCAACCACCAATGTTTATTACATAACATATCTTGCAAATCTTTATAAATACTATCCCATTTTTAATGCTTTTGCAGGTGCGTTTGAGTCCTTGGCGTTTCCATTGAACTACGCACTTACCATGAAAAAAGGCAAAAGCAAATGCGGTGCTGTTGTTACTCCGTTTATGATAATCGGTTTGGGAATTGCATTGTTTGTAAAACCTGTAACTCCCGGTTCTCCGTATATGGTAACACTAATTCTTATGATATTGGGTGGTGCGGTGCTTTACCCCTTCGGTATGAGTGGTTTAGGCTTTGTAGGTAACAATGTTTTGCCCGATATTACGGACGTTGACGAACTTATAACAGGCAGACGTCGCGAAGGTGTTATAGGCACATTCAATACAATGGTGAAACAAGTCACAGGCGGTGTTATGACATTTTTAGTCGGTCTTATTCTTGACGGGTTCGGTCTTATCACAGGTAATGAGGGTGTTTATATACAGCAGACTGACAGTGCGCTTATCGGTATTCGTCTTTGTGTTTCCGTTCTTCCTATGATAAGTGCTCTTGTAGCATGGTTTATGCTTAAGAGATTTAAAATGACAAAAGATGATCACACAATGATTCGTGCAGCCATTGCTACAAAACATAAATACGGCAGCGTAACATTAACAAAGGAAGAAAAAGAGCGTTGTGAACTTCTTACAGGTTATAAACTTGAAAAAACCTGGCTTGGTAAGGATAATGACGAATTAGAGGGTCACACACTTGATAAAGATGCAGAAGGTAAGTATATAATTCTTATTGAAAGAGAAGCTGAACTTAAAAAACTTATAGCGGAGGCAGAATAATATGAACGAGATAGATTGGGGAAATATTGATATTACTGTAACGGAGCCGCCAAAGACAGAGAAAAATGTTCTTAAGGATTTTTTGTTCTATCTTATACAATGGACCTGGGGGCTACCCGTAAACATTGTAGGTGGTATTGCATATTTAATATGTACTAAAATTCTTAAAAGACCGCACAGTAAATTCGGATATGCAAATATAGTTTATCTACCATGGAATGCAGGTGGTCTTTCAATGGGTCTTTTTATATTTATAAAAGACAGAAAAGAGGTTAATCCCTGGACTTATAACACCCGTATTCACGAATATGGTCATACATGGCAATGTCTTCTTTTAGGACCTCTTTATTATATCGTTATTGCTTTACCCTCAGTTATATGGTGTAATTTTTTTGATAATTATAGAAAGAAAAACAACATTTCTTACTACAAACTCTATTGCGAGGCTTGGGCAAACAGTTGGGGACAGAAAGCCACAAAAATGAAAATGGTTAATACAGGCAAATAAAATAAACCTCCGATGTATTGGATACATCGGAGGTTTTATTGTTGTATTATTCAATTATTTACCAATAACTTGGTTTGCAGTTCTAAGGATGAGGTTTATAAGTGAACGAAGAACCTGGATGAAATCAACAGGAACAGTGGTGTTTGCAGGACCTCTGTTAATAAGGTCATCCATATTACCATCATCGCAGACAAAAGCCTGTGTGAGAGTTTTGCCGCCTTCACCCTGAAGTTCTGCACGAACGTAACAACTGATATCATCGCTGTGTTCACGAAGTTTGATTGTGGAAGAAACAACACCATTACCGCTTGTTGTAGTCTTAATAACTTCGCCGTCTGCAATCCAGTTGATAGTGTCACAATTCTTACCAATGATTGTGATGGTGTCAGCAGCTTCGTCAACCATGATGCAGGTTACCTGAGGATAAGCAGCGCCGTTGCCGATTCTTTCACCTTTTTCATATCTTGAAACTGCAAAGAAAGTACCATTTTCCATAGCAGTTCTTACATTATCCATTGAATATGTGGGCATAATGAAATCCATAAAAGCGGAGTCAATATCAAAGAGATTGTGAGCATCGCTGTTAGAAAAGCCCCATACATTTCTGCCTTCGGGGATAACTACCTTAAGAAGTTCATCCCAAAGCACACGATCGTTTCCTGTGGGTCTGTCATACAGATTGTAAACTTCAATACCAAGACAGGTATCATATTTTCTCATAATGTTTGCAAAGAACTGTACGTTACCGGGATCACGTGCAATACTTTCGTCACCTGCAGAGCTGAGCCAGTCACCGGGATGGTTGATGTGTGAAATACCACCGGCATCCTCAATCATTCTAACTGTTGTTTCAAAGTCGCCTTCGTTACCCATAACGCCTTCAACAGAACTGTTGTTCATAAAGTAACCGTTGATGTGGTTTTTCTGAGCAACAAGATAGTTTGCTTCAATAGCACCTGTAACATTCTGCATACCGCGTTTATTTGTACGGGTTGTGTGGTCATCTTTGTATGTACCGTTAAGAATAGCTTTATTTTCTTCGGTTGAAAGGTGAGATTGGTCATTTAAAAGGACGTGGTTGTACTGATAAAGAGCTAAAAGTGTGGGAGTCTTATCCCATTCAACACCTATTACACCGTGGTCTGACATAGCAAGAATATCAAAGTCCTGGTTGTAGTAACCCTTTACCATTGTAGAAAGGTCGATATCAGCATCGCTATATGTTGAGTGTGTGTGAAGATTTGTCTTGTAGTGATTGTTGTCGTTTCCTATATAAGCTGTAACGCTTTCATAGGGGTTTGTGATTTTATAGTCAACAACAGCTACGGAAGAAATCTGTAAAACAGAGAAGAGCATAGTTGCAACTATAAGTAATGATAATACTTTAAAAGATAATTTTTTCATAAAAAACTCCTCCTTAATAATACGATTATACCAATCAGAATTAAATGTGTCAATAAAAAACGGAAGATTCGCCGAGAATCCTCCGTTTTTTTGAGTGTTTTTTGGTTTATATTAATACATTCCGCCGCCCTGAGCTGCTGCCATTGCTGCTGCGTTGGCTGCTGCATCGGCTGCAGGATCGGGTTTATCTGTTACAAGGCTTTCGGTTGTAAGCACCATTGCTGCAACTGAAGAAGCGTTCTGAAGAGCAGAACGTGTAACCTTTGTAGGATCGAGAATGCCTGCTTCAGCCATATCTGTATATTCTTCTGTTGCAAAGTTGAAGCCGTAGCCGGTTTTGCCTGAACGAAGAATACCGTCGATAATAACTGAACCCTCAAGACCTGCGTTGGAAGCGATCTGACGAACAGGCTCTTCGATAGCTTTACGAACGATTTTTGCACCTGTGATTTCATCAGCGTCAGAAAGAGATGCGATGTATTCATCAAGCGCGGGGATTGCATTAAGAAGTGCAACACCACCACCTGCAACATAACCCTCTTCAATAGCTGCTTTTGTTGCTGCAAGAGCATCTTCGATACGAAGTTTCATTTCTTTCATTTCAGTTTCGGTTGCAGCACCTACGCGGATAACTGCAACGCCACCTGCGAGTTTAGCAAGTCTTTCCTGAAGTTTTTCTCTATCGAAGTCAGAGGTGGTTGTTTCAATCTGTGCTTTGATCTGAGCAACTCTTGAAGCGATAGCATCGTTATCGCCTGCGCCGTCGACGAT
Source organism: Acutalibacteraceae bacterium (assembly GCA_045578985.1). Taxonomy (GTDB): domain Bacteria; phylum Bacillota; class Clostridia; order Oscillospirales; family Acutalibacteraceae; genus DTU089. Next base: position 49,071 of record JAZNLH010000019.1, read on the forward strand.
GATTGTGTTTTCTTTGCTGATTTTTATCTGACGTGCTCTGCCGAGCTGAGTAACGTTTGCATCTTTAAGATCAAGCCCGAGTTCTTCGGTGATGACTTCGCCACCTGTGAGGATAGCGATATCACGGAGCATTTCTTTTCTTCTGTCGCCGAAACCGGGAGCTTTAACACCTACGCAGGTGAATGTGCCACGAAGTTTGTTGACGAGGATTGTTGCAAGAGCTTCGCCTTCGATGTCTTCGGCAATAATAACAAGTTTTTTGCCTGCCTGAACAATTTTTTCAAGAAGGGGAAGAATCTCCTGAATGCTTGCGATCTTCTTATCTGTAATAAGAATGAAAGGATCGTCAATAACAGCTTCCATTTTATCGGTATCTGTTACCATATAGGGTGAGATGTAACCACGGTCAAACTGCATACCTTCAACAACATCACAACTTGTCTCAGCGGTTTTGCTTTCTTCAACGGTTATAACACCGTCTGCAGTAACTTTATCCATTGCTTCTGCAATAAGGTTACCAACATTCTCGTCTGCTGCAGAGATGGTAGCGATACGGGCGATGTCGCCGGAGTCTTTAACAGGTTTTGAATTTGCTTTAATAGTTTCAACAACATTTGCAACTGCAGCCTTGATACCCTTTTTAAGTACCATGGGGTTTGCACCTGCATCAACGTTTTTCATACCTTCGCGTACAAGAGCCTGTGCAAGGAGAGTAGCGGTTGTTGTACCGTCACCTGCAACATCGTTTGTTTTTGTAGCAACTTCTTTAACGAGCTGGGCACCCATGTTTTCAAAAGGATCTTCCAATTCAACTTCTTTGGCGATTGTTACGCCGTCGTTTGTGATAAGGGGAGCGCCATATTTTTTGTCAAGAACAACGTTTCTGCCTTTGGGACCTAATGTGATCTTTACTGTGTTGCTGAGTTTGTCGATACCGGCTTGAAGTGCTCTGCGAGCTTCTTCACCGTAAATAATCTGTTTAGCCATAATAAAAAGCCTCCTGAATAGTAATTAATTATTCAACAATAGCAAGAATGTCGCTCTGACGAACAATGATATATGTTTCGCCATCGATTTTTACTTCTGTGCCGGAATATTTGCTGAGAATAACCTTGTTGCCAACCTGAACTTCCATTTTAATTTCTTTACCGTCAACAATTCCGCCGGGACCGACAGCGATAATTTCTGCAGTCTGGGGTTTTTCCTGAGCAGCAGCGGCAAGGATGATACCGCCTTTTGTTGTTTCTTCTGCTTCGCAGAATTTAAGAACAACTCTGTCGCCTAAGGGTTTAAGTGTCATAGTGGATTACCTCCTATAATATAAAAATAAAATAAAATGTCGAAATTTAGCACTCAGTGGTTTCGAGTGCTAAGTATATGATACCCTTTTTTACTCAAAGAATCAAGGGTTTTTTGTAAAAAATATCCTTACATTCCTAAAGTTTACAGTTGTTTAATAATTATTGATATGCTGATAAAATGCACTTAATTCGGATGAGACTAATTATTTCTTGATTTCTGAACATTTAAGTCATATAATGTAGATAATTTATGCATCAAAGGATATGTTAATTATGAGGATTACGGATATTCTTAATTCAGAAAAGTTATCTTTGTCTTTTGAGGTCTTTCCACCAAAAACCGAAACAGCGTTTGAAAGTGTAAAGGTAGCTACTGAAGAAATAGCCAAACTCCAACCATCATTTATGAGTGTCACATATGGTGCGGGTGGAGGAACAAGTAAATATACGCTGGATATAGCTAAAAATATAAAAAATATGTATGGTGTGCCTACATTGGCGCATCTTACCTGTGTTTCGTCAACAAAAGAAATGGTTCTGCGAAAAATCAGCGAAATTCAGGAAGCCGGAATTAAAAATATAATGGCTCTCAGGGGAGATATTCCTGACGAACTCAAAGATGCAGACCGCAGTGAGTGGGATTATAATTACGCGGTTGACCTTATATATGAACTTAAAAGTATTGAGTCGGATTTCTGTATAGGCGGAGCGTGTTATCCGGAAATACATCCCGAAAGTTGTAATCAGAAAGACGACATCAAAAGACTTAAAGAAAAAGTCGATGCAGGATGTGATTTCCTTACAACACAGATGTTCTTTGATAACAACCTCCTCTATAATTTCTTATATAAAATTCGTGAGCAAGGCATAACAGTCCCTGTTATAGCTGGAATTATGCCTATTACAAATGCAAATCAGGTGGAGAGGGCTATAAAGCTTTCAGGCTCATTTATGCCACAGAGGTTTAAAACCCTTGTTGACCGTTTCGGCCAGTATCCTGATGCTATGATGCAGGCAGGTATTGCCTATGCCACTGACCAGATTATTGACCTTTATGCCAACGGAATTACTCATATTCATGTTTATTCAATGAATAAGCCTGAGGTAGCAGAAAAGATTATGAATAATTTATCATCGATTATAGGGAAGGATGCCTGATGATATATACAGAGAAAATTAAACTTCCTGCACCTGATATAAACGAGATTTTAAGATATGCAGGGGTGAGGGAGGCTGACGGCGGGTTGCTTTCGGCTGTGGATGAATGTCTGGCTCAGGTTTTGGATTATGGAAAAGTGTGTTATGCACAAGTGCCTGTTGCCATAGAGGAAAACAAGGTTATATTTAACTTTGGAGAGGTGGAGAGTAAGGCTTTAGCCCACAGTCTTATGGGATGCAATGAAGCGGTTATATTTGCCTGTACTTTAGGAACGGAGTTTGACACTGTTTTAAGAAGATATTCGCTTACAGATGTGTCAAAGGCAGTTGTAATGCAGGCTGTTGGAACAGAGAGGATTGAGACTCTTTGTGATGCCTTTATGGAGAAATTCAGTACGAAAACAAGGCGTTTTTCACCAGGTTACGGAGACTTAAGCCTTGAATTTCAAAAGGAAATTATAAGCTTTCTTGATTGCTACAAAAAGATAGGTTTATCTCTTGGAGGCAGCCTTATTATGTCGCCAAGCAAGTCTGTAACAGCTATTTTCGGTTTAGGGAAAGAGGATTGCAGTAAGAGGGATTGTTGCTTGTGTGAAATGTGGGAGTGTCCCTACAGAAAGGAATAAAAATGGGAATAAGAGAAGATTTAATAAGTAAAAAGCTGTTCCTTGACGGAAGTATGGGAACTCTTCTTCAGAATATGGGTTTAAAACCGGGGGAGCTCCCTGAAAAATGGAATATAACACACCCTGAAGTTATTACGGAAATACATAAAAACTATTTTGACGCAGGGGCAAACATTGTCTGCACCAACACTTTCGGGGCAAATTCTCTTAAGTTTGGTAATGAACTTGAGGAAATTATAGCCTGTGCTATTACT
>JAZNLH010000020.1:0-7041 GCA_045578985.1 Acutalibacteraceae bacterium
ATAGGGCACATTGTTTCAACTTCATGTGAATACTTCATTAAATTTTGACTCCTTTCGGATGTTAATTTTTTACCAATCAATATTTTATTACATCTTGTCCGTTAAGTCAAGTATAATCATTGACCCTACCGCAACAAAATATACTACTCTATTTAAAGTTTTTTATTTATTTTATATAAATACACTTGCTTTTTTGCACCTCGGTTGTATAATATTATATTGGTCAATTTTATTTTCATATATCAAAGTAAATTAACTTAAATCATACATAAATAGTGAGGTAAAGAATGGTATTTTCAAGTCTTTTGTTTGTGTACGCGTTTTTACCGATTTGCTTACTTGTTTATTCGGTTGCGCGCAACATAAAGGCAAAAAATATAGTTCTGCTTATTTTCTCGCTTATTTTCTATTCCTGGGGCGAACCCATATACGTAGGCTTGCTTATATTTATGACCTTCTGCGATTGGATTTTAGCAAAGCTTATAGAAAAAAGCGATGGCAAAAACACACGCAGAAAAATACTTCTCGCAATAACCTGCATTATAAATCTGGGGCTTCTCGGCGTTTTCAAATATACGGGTTTCGTTTGCGAAAATATTCAAAGTATTTTCGGCATTCCGGAAATAATACCGCAAATAGCCTTACCCATAGGCATCTCGTTCTATACATTCCAATTACTTTCCTATGTAATTGATGTCTACAAAAAAGAGGTTCCCGCACAGAAGAATTTCTTTTGGTTGCTTCTCTACGCCAGTCTTTTTCATCAATGTATCGCAGGACCGATTGTCCGCTACAAAGATGTTCAACGTGAAATACTCGAAAGAAGGACAAACCTTAACGATGTTACAAACGGAATAATGAGGTTTACCGTAGGCCTTGCTAAAAAAGCATTGATAGCCAATACTTGCGGCAATCTTTCGGACACGCTTCTGGTATCCGATATGCTTATAAACACCTCTGCTGAAACAGCTTTAACTGAACTCGGTTCACGTTGTGCTGTTGGCGTGTGGTTTGGTGTACTTCTTTATATGCTTCAGATTTACCTTGATTTTTCCGCTTATTCCGATATGGCAATAGGTATGGGTCTTATGGTAGGATTCCATTTCAAAGAAAACTTTAACTACCCGTACGCCGCAAAATCAGTTACAGAATTCTGGCGCCGTTGGCATATATCGCTCAGTTCCTTTTTCAGAGATTACGTATACATTCCCTTAGGCGGAAACAGAAAAGGTACTTTAAGAACCTACTTCAACATTCTTGTTGTTTGGCTTCTTACGGGTTTTTGGCACGGTGCTTCATGGAACTTTGTGTTATGGGGACTCTTCTTCTGTCTATTCCTTGTTATAGAAAAATTAGGTTTCTTGAAAGTACTGAATAAAATCCCTGCGTTTTTCAGCCGAGCCTATCTATTGATTGTTGTATTTTTCGGTTGGATTCTTTTCCGTTTTTCCGATTTCACTTTTATTCCCGTGGTTTTAAAATGTCTTTTCGGTCTTAACGGAAACGGCATTTTAGATTTTGAAACAAAAACACTTCTTGCAGGTAACATCTTTTTTATAATAATTGCTATCCTTTGCGTTACACCCCTTGCAAAAATTATTTCAGAAAAACTTAAACCGAAAAAGAAAGGAACAGCGTATTCAGTTGTTTATAACATTATCACTGCCGCTATTCCTGTTATACTTCTTATCCTCTCCACATTTAACCTTGTGGGAGACAGTTACAATCCATTTCTTTATTTCCAATTCTAAAAACAGTAAGTTTAAAGTTACACGCACTCACTTTGTCGGAGGCTAATTAATGATTTATGACAAACCGCGCGACATAAACTTGCGCGTATTTCCTTCGCTGAGTTCTTTTGCACCGGAAGAACGCAAAAAGAACAAAAAAGCTGAAGGAAAACCATCAAAACAAAAGCCAAAAAAGACAATAGTAGAAAATCTCGACAATGCTGCAACCCTTACAACACAGCAGCCTGTTTCTGATTCTCAAAAAGAGCCGATAATTGACATTTCATCAATGCCGATTGTCGATGGCATACCTATGCTTGATTTTCACGACGAAGCAAAAGAAACAACAAAAGAGGATGCTGTACAGACCACTGTGCCACCCACCTTTGATCCGCTAAACAAGACTGTTATTGATGTTTCACAAATGCCGGATATAGAGGGCATTCCCCTACTTAAGCTTCCAGATGAAATTCGTCCCGAAGTTCTGGAAGGGAAAAACGAAGAGGCGTTTTCAGAGCTTCTTGAAAAAGAAACAAAAGCTGAATCAACCTCCGAAGAGATTCTTGAAGAAGAAAAAACCGAAACCAAAGTTATAAAAGCACCGCCTGTTATCACTACGGATGCTAAAACAAAGAAAAGCAAAAAGAAAGAAAAAACACCTGCAGAAAAAGCTAAGGCACCAAAAGAGCAGGTAAAAAAACACAAAACACAAAAGCAGAAAAAAACAAAAAACAAAGTTCTGGTTAAACGGAACAGAAGTTATTTATTTAAAGCGGCATCATTCTTTATAATGCTTTATATCGGAACGGCGATTGCATTTATAATACCCATAAGACCCACATATTCGGAAACAGAAAAAAGAAACCTTAAAGCATTCCCTGAATTTTCAATAGAGGCTCTTGCTACGGGCAGTTATTTTGACGATATAGGCACATGGTTTTCCGACACATTCCCATACAGAGAAATTTTAACTAAAGCAAATACGAAAATTAAAGATTTTTACGGTTTTAATTATGTTGCAATTCACGGCGAGGTTGAATCCGGCGATGAAATACCGGATGCACCTTTAATACAGGAAACAACAGACCCACAAACCGAAGCACCGGAACCATCTGTACCCGAAACCACCAAACCCGTTGCTATGCCCGATGAGCATGATTTACAATCTGACAACGGTGACCCCAATGCAGAAAAACCGGATATAAAAACCCAGTCACTTGGTGCAATAATAGTAGCCGGTGATGCAGCATATGAATACTACAGTTTTTCGCAGGATTTGGCACCGCGTTTTATAAACTCAGTCAACAACATAAAAGGCGCAGCAAACAACAAAGGTAATGTTTATGCTATGGTTATTCCCACAAGCATTGATATAACTCTTAATGATGGTTTGCGTGTGGATATAAAATCTGCTAATCAGAAAAAAGCATTAAACTATTTCAACGCATCTTTTAAAAATGTAACTGCTGTTGATGGTATTTACGATGCCGAAAGACTTCACAGAAACGAATATATCTATTTCCGTACCGACCACCATTGGACGGCTTTAGGTGCATATTATGCATACGAACAGTTTGCTATGGAAAAAGGTGTGCAACCCGTTCCCCTCACCAAATACAGAACACAGACCTTTAAAGGCTTTTTAGGCACATTCTATTCGGGCTCAGGTCAGACCGCAAAGCTTGGTGAAAAGCCTGATTCTGTAACCGTTTTCCAGCCCTTCAATAACGTTACTTGTCACATTGATGAGGGCAACGGAAACGCATACGACTGGGATGTAATAAAAGACGTTTCTGATTATAGTCAGAGTCTAAAATACCTTACATTTATAGGCGGCGACAATGCTTTGACCACAATCACCAACAAGGATAACCCCAACGGTGAAACCTGTATTGTTATAAAAGAAAGTTATGGCAACGCTTTTGTACCATTCCTCATCCCCCATTACAGCACAATCTATGTAATAGACCCTAGACATTACGATGGTACTCTCAGTGAATTTACACAAGATAAAGAAATTGACGATATTATTTTTATCGCCAATATTTCCACAACGAGAAACTACATTTACATCGATGCTATGGAAGAGTTTATTCAGTAATGAAAGACATAAACATAAAAGTGACCGTTTCAGACGGTCACTTTTTTTACAGTGATTTAAAAGTATATCCTTGTGAATGGGCATAATCTATAATATCGCTCAAAGCTTCAGCATTATCGGGAGAAACTGCGTGCAACAAAAGGACACACCCGGGATGAAGCCTTGAGGTTACTTTATCAAATGCGTATTGCTTACCTTTAGGATTACTCACATCCCAATCTGCGTATGCACTTGACCAAAAAATTGATTTAAACTGTGCGTTTTGGACTAAATCCAAAGCACTCTCGGAGCAAGCACCCTCAGGGAAACGAAAAAAAGGTGAAGAATATCCGAAATGAACCCGTAAATAGTTATCCAAACCTTCTATTTCTTCCGCCATCTGAGTTCGTGTTATCTTCGAAAAATTAGGATGATTTACCGAGTGATTTCCCACGGTGTGCCCTTCGTTTATCATTCGTGCAATAAGTTCGGGACAGGATTTCACATGGGGAAGTGTTACAAAAAATGCGGCAGGGACTTGTTTTTCTTTCAATGTATCAAGTATTTTTTCTGTACAGCCGTTTTCATAACCGCAATCAAAAGTAAGATATATCACCTTTTCGCCACTTGTATCAAGGCATAAAGCACCGAATTTCTCATAAAATTTTTGATTATTCACTGAAATTTCGTGGGGCTCTGCGTTTTTTGAAACACCGTAACTGTGTTGAATTTCTGTTTCATCAAGTTTTCTTACATTCTGTGGGTCAACAACAGGAATCTGAATTTCACTTAAGGGTTCAAGTCCCGTATAAGTTTTGTTTGTACCGGTACGCTTGCCGTAAACAGCTCTTAAAGGCTTTGTAGAGTTATCCATCTGCGATGGTGTTGGTGTACTATTCCCCTCTGATTCTGACGAAGAATCTGAATTGTTACCGGATTTTTCACTTGTTTTCTCACCGGTTTCAACAACTGTTTCTGTTGAGGTTTGTGCATCAGTAGAAAAAGATGATGTTGCTCCGTTTTTATCACTTTTACCGCAGGCGGTAAAACAGAAACTCAATGAAAATATAAGTATCATTGAAATTATTTTTTTCATATTATCACATCCTTTTAATGTTAAAATACAAGGGACGGATAGATCCGTCCCTTACGGTTCATCTGTTGAATGTTACTTAAACATATACTGCATTGTATTTACTATATTATCCATGTTTTTTGCAGTTTTTTTAGCGAGTTTTTTCATTTTGTGTTTTGTGCTGTTTCTTGTGTTCACAACACCTGCTGCTACTGCAGCTGCTACACCAACCGCCATAGCTGCTGTACCGAGTTTCGCCATATCCTCGGTTTTCATTTTTTTCATACTCATTACTTCCACCTCCTAAAATTCCGGGCAATTTTATCACCCTAAAAAGTTTGCCCAAAACCGACAGGAAGTAAACTGTTGTAAAACTAAAATTAATTGGAACAAAAGGCAAATTTGATTTTTTTGAAATCTGGTTATATTTAAATTATTCTTTCTGATACTTTTAACATTACCAAAAACCATCTAAAATATTACATAGATAATTGATATTTTTGAAAGGAATAATATTATGGAAAATCAGAAAAGACTTATTGCCATAAATGATATTTCAGGTTTCGGCAAATGTTCACTTACAGTTGCACTTCCTATAATTTCTGCTGCAGGCGTTGAAACCATTTGTATGCCCACTGCAGTTCTTTCTACACATACAGGCGGTTTTACAGGCTTCACGTATCGCGATCTTACTTGTGATATGCCCGATATCAGCGCACATTGGAAATCAATAAATCTTAATCCCGATGCAATTTACTCCGGTTTTCTCGGTTCATTTGACCAGATTGATATCGTAAAAAAATTTGCTGATGATTTTAAAACCGAAGAAAATCTTTTCATCGCTGACCCTTGTATGGCAGACCACGGTGTAATGTACAAGATTTTTGATGAAAAATTTGCAAAATCTATGGCGGAACTTTGCGCTAAAGCCGATATTATTTTGCCCAATATTACAGAGGCTTGCTTTATGACAGACGAAAAATTTGTTGATGGAGTTCAAACAGAAGAATATATTGTAAATCTTTTAAATAAACTTCTGGATATGGGTGCAAAAAACGTTGTTCTTACAGGCGTAAGTTTTGATGAAAAGAAAGTCGGCGCTGCTTGCATGGGTCAGGACAGAATTCCCCACTATTATTTTGAAAACAGACTCCCCGGTGCATACCACGGCACAGGCGATGTCTTTGCAAGTGCATTTTGCGGTGCACTTCTTAATAATTTCAGCGTAGAAGAGGCTATGGGAATTGCGGCAAGATATGTTTGCGACTGCATAAAACGCACACAAGCTATGGATAACCCCATCACATACGGCGTTGATTTTGAACGCGGAATACCCTTCTACATAAAGGAACTCGGAAAAATATGAGCGAATTAAATATAGTTTTAGTCGAGCCTGAAATACCCCAAAATACAGGTAACATTGCAAGAACCTGTGCGGCAACAGGCGCAAGACTTCACATAATTAAACCTATGGGTTTTGCCATTGATGACAAAAAATTGAAACGCGCAGGACTAGATTATTGGTACCTTTTAGATTTAACTTACTATGAAAATATTGAGGAATTTTTTGAAAAAAACCCTGAGGGAAGTTATTTCTTTTTCACCACAAAAGCACGAAAAGCACATTCAGATGTTACCTACACCGACAAATCCTACTTAATTTTCGGTAAAGAAACCAAAGGACTTCCCGAAGAACTTCTTTTAGACCACCCGGATGAATGTGTAAGAATACCGATGATTAACGATGCCCGAAGCTTAAACCTTTCAAACTCTGTGGCAATAGGTGTTTATGAGGCTTTGAGACAATTAAACTATCCCGAGCTTCAAAATAGAGGGCAGCTGCATAATTATACCTGGGATTGAAATTCGTAATGCGTAATTCGGAATTCGTAATTATCGAAACGCTGCGCGTTGATTATATTAAAGTTTTCGTCAACCTTTTTTAAAAGGTTGTGGGGTCAAGGGGTGAAACCCATTGGCGCATTCCGCAGAATGCGAAACTCTTTTGCTTATAAAAGCGCAGGAAGGTAGGTAAAACAGTCCGGTGTGACTGTTTTGCCGTAGGAAACCCTCGCCGGGGGTTTCCTGAGAATTCGGAATTCGTAATGCGTAATTCGTAATTATCAGAACGCTTACGCGTTGATTATATTTAAACT
>JAZNLH010000021.1:0-4783 GCA_045578985.1 Acutalibacteraceae bacterium
CAGATATTAAAGAAGACGAGTGGTCAGCAGGTCGTCAGGCTTTCCGTAACATTCAGCAGTATGGGTTTCCTACATGGTATGAATGGAGTATCAACAATTGGGGTACAAAATGGAATGCCTACGACTGTATTGAAATTGAAGATGTAGCAGAAGCACGGAAAGAACTCTGTTTTAATACTGCTTGGTCTGCTCCACACCCTATTCTGTCAAAACTTGCACAGATGTATCCCGATGTTGAAATTGAACACGAATGGGCAGACGAGGACTTCGGTCATAATCTTGGTAGAGTAAAGTACAAGGGTGATACAATTCTTGAAGAATATATACCCGAAACAACGAAAGAAGCCTATGAGTTTGCCTTAAAGGTTCACAGATATGAAAATATGGAAACCGTAGGTCTTTCGCTTAACTCAACAGAAACTGACTATATTCCTATTTGGCATGAGGAATTATCTGCTGTTCAGTTTCAGGATAAGGTCTTTTTGTTCTCTGAAAGCAGAATGTCTGCGGATGAAATTCCGAAAGGCTTTTATTCTTATGAATGCAGAACAAGTGATGACCAAAGCTTCTTGGCAACTCTTGAACCGAATGTAAAAGTAAACTACGGTGGTACTCTCATTACTGATGAACCGATTGAATTCGGAGAAAAAGGCTATATAGACCTTAAAGAAGAACCAATTTTATTCCCCGATATTGACGAGGTGTCTTTTGAAAGGTTTATGAACGATAAGGCAGGAATTGAACAGGAAATGGTAGGTGCAGAAAGTTGTCAGTTAAGACAGTAAACACAGAAGAACTTCGTAGTATTTCCAGTACCGAAGGTCTTGTGTTACAGGGCTGTGGTGGTGAACTGAAAGAATGGATTGACGGCATCAACGGATTGTTTAAGAGGAGTGGAATTCTCCTTGAAGATAGCGAATTCAAAGAAGATGACTGTTATACATTTAAAAACGGTGGTCTCACTTGTTTGTTGTTTCCCTTTAGTGATGATATAAGCATCGATTTAGGAAAAATGGCAATGTGGCGTTTGCAGACACATCAAGACCTCGGTGGTACTTGGTTTTCTGACTATGTAGATAATCGTCTCGGTGGTTTCATTAAAGAAAATGATTCACCCGAAGAAAAAGCAAAACCCGATTGTGCTTTGATTGGTGAAGATGGCAATATTTTCAATCTTATGGGTATTGCATCAAGAACTTTAAAAGAAAACGGTATGGCTAATGAAGCCAAAGAAATGTGTGAGCGTGTAAGGTCATCAGGCAGTTATTACGAAGCTCTAGGTGTTATCGGTGAATATGTCAATATCACCTCCTCCGAAGACATGACCGAAGATGAAAGCGAGGGAATTGCATTACAATGAGTGAAATCCTTGCATTTATCATAGGTGCTATGTTAAGCAGTATAGTAACTACCATAGCGATGTGTTGCGTTTTTATAAACAAAAAGAATTACTATGAAGAAAAAATTATAGAACTTCAAAAATCAAATAAGTAAGAGTAAGACGGTATTTATCACAAAATGATGAATACCGTCTTTTTTTATGCCCAAAAGTGAGGTGATTCAATGAAAACCCCTGTATCAAGGGTTGGTAACAAAAGTTCAATACTCAACATTCTCTATGCTGTATTTCCTTTACAGTACGGCAGATTTGTTGATGTGTTCGGTGGTTCCGGTAGCGTCCTTCTGGGAAAAGAGCAGGTTGACTCCTTCGAGGTTTACAATGATTATGACAGGAATTTGGTAAACCTTTTCCATTGCATGAAGGAACGAACTATGGCAACAATTCGTGAAATCGGATTTTGCAATCTTAACTCACGTGAGGATTTTAACTCTGTTAAAAAGTTCTTTGAGTTTGAAGAATTCAAAGATGATTTTTACAGAGAAGAATTACTGTTGACAGAACTGATGTTTCCACCACCCGAAGCAAATGAACTTAATGAAATAAGAACTCGTATTACTAAAGACTATGATGTCCGTAGAGCAGCAATGTTTCTCAAACTCTTACGATACAGTTATTCAAGCGGCTGTAAGTCTTTTGCATCACAGCCATTTGATATACGAAAGTTGTTTGAGCTTATAAAACAACTTGAAAACAGAATGGCAAATGTAGTGGTTGAAAACCAGGACTTTGAAACGCTTATAAAGCACTATGACAGACAGGATACCTTTTTCTATGCTGATCCACCATATTTTTCTACTGAAGATATGTATGCTGTAGGTTTCAATTGGAATGATCACGTGCGCTTAAAGGATACACTTTCCAAAATACAAGGTAAGTTCTTGCTTTCATATAACGATTGTCCTGAGATAAGGGAACTGTACAAAGGCTTTTCTATGCTTGATTTTTCTCGTACTCATTCTATGGCACAAAGGTACGAAGCCGGAAAAGAATTCAAAGAGTTGCTTATATCAAACTATGACTTATACGAAAGAGAACGAAGCAAACCACAACAGTTAACCTTATTCAGTTGTTATGGTGATGATAAATATGATTATGAAAAAGTGTTAAAGGAGTGTATCGTCCAATGCAGAATTCAGAATTAAATCAAGACAGTATATTTCTTTCTATACCTCTTGAAGATTTTGAGAGTTTAAACATCTCGGTAGAAAGAGTGTGTTCTACTCGTTCAGGTATGGGAACATTACAAATCAAAATAACAAATAACGAAAGCGAGGTTGAAAATTGATGGCAAAAATATATCGTGTGCTCGGTAAAAAAGGAAGGATTACAATTCCTTTTGAATTGAGGCAATCTGTCGGATTTAAATATAACGATATTTTATCATTTACCGAATCCGATGATGGAAGTTCAATAATTGTTAAAAGAGAAAAAGTATGTGATAACTGTAAGTTAACTGATTCATCACAAATTGATGAAATGACTTTATTTGATTTTTTGAATCAACTTCCCGTTGAGCAGCAAAAAGCTGCACTTGTTCATCTTTCGGTTAAATGGGCAATGGAACAGGCAGGTGTTAATCTTGAAAATTAAAATATTTCAAATCAATAATGAACGAGATGCACTCGATGTTAAGTTTATGAACCTTGACAGAACTGCACAAATTCAGAAAACAGACAAAATAAAGCCTAAAATAATATTCGTCAAAACACATTGACAAAAGCATTAAAGATGCTTGAACAAAAATACACAAAGGTGGTAGCAATGGATAAATGTGTTCCTCTGTATCTCTTTTCTTTAAAAGAAGCCAAAGAATATGAAGAAGTCGACAAATGGAGAAAGAGTCATAGTGCCAACTGTGATTGTGCAAGAACCATTGAACGCGCAATACGAGATAACTATAAAAACAATGTTCTTGAAAAGTGCATCAACGATATTGTAAATGCCTATGGACTTGACAGAGTTAATTGGGTTCTTGCGAATACAGTGCAAGAAAATAAAAATGATGGTCGTTTTTCTGAAGAAAACAAGAAATGGGCGAAAAACATTTGGATTCCCAAAGAAGAACATCGTTGGCAATTTGTAGTTGAATCACATCCTGGTCTGGTGGATTTGCTTATCAATCAAGCAAGAGATTATTACAAGAATTTAGGTCTCTTCGATTCAAGTCATTGTACTGATGAAGGCGATTATACAGACAAAGTATTGGTGATTAAGCCAAGTACACTTAAGGATGAATACAAAACAGCAGATTTTCAGTTGTTCTTTGCGACAAGTGGTTTTGGTTGTGATCCTAATGCCATAGGTGCACAGGTTAATGGATATTTTTTGAAAGACGATGAGTTTACACACTTCAGAAGACAAAATTTCTTTGGTGTTTTGGACGAAAAATATCTTCCCGAATGGGCAAAGGAAAAACTTTCCGAATACAGGTTACAAGAAAACAATGATGTAGGAATAGGAGGTTTACAGCAATGAAAATAAAGATATTCCAAATCAATAATGAACGAGATGCACATGACGTTAAGTTTATGAACCTTGACAGAACTGCACGAATTCAAAAAACAGAAAAAATAGATCCACAAATATATGATGAGGTTTTCAATGGTGATATTGAAGCGAAAACACTTGAAGATGTTTTCACTCGTTTTAATACAGAATCTCATCCACTTCACAGAGGGCACTCTCTTTCCGTTTCGGACATCGTCCAGACAGATGAGGGTGCCTTTTTTTGTGACTCTGTAGGTTTCCAAAAGGTTGATTTTGATGCAACCCTTACGCAGAAACCCGACAACTTAATGACTATCGTCTATGTTGAGCCGAACCGTCCTCCGTTTGTTTCTGAGGTGGCACACACCCTTGAAGCAGAGCAGAGGGCTGTAGGTGGATACATAGAACCGATATACATGGAAGATGACAATGTCTGTCTTATAGGCAACGAAGAATCAAAACTTATGGGTATGGCAGGTAACCGTAGACTTGGTGAAAGTACCATCATTGCCGGACCATTCTTTGTTGTTGGTTTGACAGAAGATGACTTCCGTTCACTCACAGACGAGGAGGTGATGACATATATGGAACGGTTCAAAGAACCCGAACAGATTTCTCAGGCAGAAGTTGAATCGGACATGGGATTCACAATTATAAGTTTCAGTTAATCGAAAGGTAGGAAAAAATTATGGCACAGAAAAAACAGCCACTTGTAAATGCGAAAATTGATCGCATGGTAAATCAGGAAGATAGCAAAATCAAAGCATATGCCAGTGCGAATATTGCAGGTGCATTTGCTATTCACGGTCTTAAGGTTGTTGACTCATCTAAAGGACTTTTTGTTCAGATGCCTCAGAGCGTTTATACCAAAGATGGTGAAAAGAAATATAGCGA
>JAZNLH010000022.1:0-91891 GCA_045578985.1 Acutalibacteraceae bacterium
AAGCTCAAGGCAAACTGCCATTACCGAGCTTATTCCGTCCTCTGCCTCATCCTCTATGAGCTTTCGTTGAAATTTGCAAAGTGAATTAACAAGAATACTTAACAAATCATCCTTTGAAGGATAATAATATGTTATATTACCGGGACTCATATTAAGTTCAGCTGCTACCATTTTGGTGGACATATCAGAATATCCTTTTTCCCAAATCAATCGAGTTGTTGTTTGAACAATTTCGAGTTTAGTTCCAATTGATTTATGTCTTGCCAAAACAAAAACCTCCAACCACACATTTTTGTTTTTTGTTCAAGTACAATTTTTGTACTGATACAATAATAACACACCAATATATTCCTTTTCAATACTTTTTTAAAAATCTGATAATTTTTTAACATTGTTTTTTGGCAAACCATTTATTCCTGCTTTTCTTATATTAAACCTCTGTTTTGTATATCGTTGCAAAAAACGGAAAAAGTAAGTAACAGATCATAAACGGAGGTAATACTATGTTTAAACACGAAAAATTATTTTTTCATCCTGTTGGCGTTGAAAAACCCAATCCCCAATATGCGGCACTTCTTCAGGAACAGTTGGGTGGTGGTAATGGTGAACTGAAAGCCGCTATGCAATATATGTCACAGAGTTTCAGGATTAAAGACCCTGAAATCAAAGACCTTTTTCTTGATATTGCTGCAGAAGAACTCAGCCATATGGAAATGGTTGCACAGACTATCAACCTACTCAACGGTCATGACGTTGATGCAGAAAAAGTCCCGAGCGGTGAAATTCAATCTCACGTGATTCTCGGCTTAAACCCCGGTTTAATTAACGCTTCGGGTTATTCATGGACTGCTGATTATGTAACTGTTACAGGGGATTTATGTGCAGATTTGCTTAGTAATATTGCATCTGAACAGCGTGCAAAGGTAGTTTATGAATATCTGTACCGCCAAATTGACGACAAAAAAGTGCGCGAAACCATCGACTTTTTATTAAACCGCGAGGAAGCACACAACCAGATGTTCCGAGATGCATTTAACAAGGTTCAGAATTCAGGCTCAAACAGAGATTTCGGCACGACCAAAGCCGCCCGTATGTATTTTTCATTGTCAGACCCCGGTCCCAATGCATTTGCAAACAACGAGACAAACCCTGTATCGTTCGATAAATAAAGTAAATCGCTGAAGCATTTCGCTCCAGCGGTTGTTTCTTTTATAAAAAATCTTCTGTTTTATTCTTCATCAGGCTTTTGACCGTTATGTGCAAGCCATTTACACTCAGTAACTTCCATATTTGTGAAAGTGGCTTTAAATGACGAATCTTCCGGACTGCAAGCGTAAACACCGAATTTGACTGTTCCGCCACCATTCCACATGTGGCAAACGCGCATTTGTCTGAATTTAACTCCGTCGTCGGAACATTCAATGCAGTAATCATCTTCCCTTCTGCTGAATCTGTACCACATTGTTTTTATTGAAGCATCGATTTCGGTAGTTGCCCAATCGGAATAGCCGTTATTGGTAACTACGCTGCCAAGATGCTGAAAATCTTCGTTTTCGTATTCGATGGAGCCTTTAAGCCAATTCTCCGAATCAAGATACATAACAATTCCGCATTGGTCGAATCTGTGTTTACTCCGGAACTCGGTTTTTACTGTAAAAGAGAAAAATTTTTCATCCGTTTTTATCTGCAAAACAGGCGCATTATCGTTTCTGAAATGATAATACGTCCTTTGCCATAAATCTGTATGGGGTTTTGTGATAATTTCAATTTTATCTTCAGAAATGGTATAGTTTTCAGGCTCTCTTATCCACTCTAATTTGTTTATATTGAATTTCATTTTAATACCTCATTTTTGTTTAGATTTATTTGTTAATTGGAAACTGATATCCAGTAACCATTTAAGTTTTTCATCATCCACAGTGCCGTCAAGTAAGACGGTTATCCAATAAGATTTATTCATATGATATCCGGGAAAAATCCCATCATCTTTTTGTAATGAACCAATCATAATAGGGTCGTTTTTGAGATTGACTACGTTAACTATATCATCACTTTCCAAACCTAATCTGGATTTCGGTATATCCATAATTAACGCAAACCATTTGTTATTGCTTGAATGTCGGTAAACCGCATGATCTGAATATTTCATCCACGGAAACTCTGCCACTGTACCGTAGGTTTCAGTTATATATTTATCTAAATTTTTTCTGTCCAGCATTTCATTTTATCTCCCGGAAAAAGTACGTTTTATAAATCGATTTCTTCATAATTATGAATATATATGTCAACAAGCTCTTTTAGCTCGGCAGTGTTGGGTTCGCTTTTGTCAAAAATACCCACAACATTGTAGCCGTTTGCCTTTGCTGTTTTTGCAGCATACAATGCATCCTCAAAAATCCAGGTGGTTTCTTTTTCTGTTCCGATTTCCTCAAGTACCACGTCATAGACCTTCGGTTCTCTTTTGGATGCGCCAACCGTATAGGTTGAATATATTGCAGAGAAATAGTGGAGCATTCCGTACTTTTCAAGAACAGCTTTCAGCGCCGGTTCGCCTGTGGCTGTTGCAATACCCATTTTTACTCCTTTGGCTCTCAAATTTTCAAGAAACGCAATTATATCGTTTTTGGGCTCAGTTTCAGCAAGATATCTTTCTTTAATATACTCAAAAAGCATTGATAAAAGTTCTTCGTAGGACTGCTTCAAATTAAAACGCTCTATAGCAAGATGAATGGTATCCTGAAGAAAAAGACCTTTGAAAGCTTCTTGGTCTTCCGATGTTAATTCGAGTCCTAAATAATTAAAAAATTTATCTTTGTATCCTTTCCATACGTGCATAGAATCGAAAAGAGTTCCGTCAAAATCAAAAATCGCACCTGTAATGTCCATTTCTCTCTCCTGTATATATGATTTCTGTTAAATTCATGTTGTCAAAATTATTATATCATTTCCTCTTTATTTTCTCAATCTATTATTCTTTGTTTGCAATATAATTTTTGATATATAGATTGATTGTAAAAATTCAATTTATTTTAAAACCATAGTAAAAAAGCGCATTTATTGTTTATCTTACTTTTAGCGTTTCCCTTTATAGGTTGACCTCTTACGAAGTATAAATACAACTTGAAAAATACAGCTTAATGTAATATAATTTTCTTGAACCGTAATTCGCAAAATAACAAGTATTATTTTCAGAGGATAAAATTATGGATGAAACAAGAAAAATGAATATTCTTGTTCTTGGTAATTCAGGAGCAGGTAAAAGCACACTGATCAAAGCTGTTTCAGGCACCGAAGTTCAAACAGGTACCGGTGAAGGTAACACAAAAAAGATTGATGTATATGAATCTGAAACCTGGCCCCTACGCTTCATTGACACAAAAGGTTTTGAGTACAGCAAATTTGAGCAAATCAGAACCATCCGCCAAGTAAAAAAATTCACCAAAGAGCAAGTTAAATTAAACAAAGAAGATACGGATGCCTATTATGATATTGATGCTGTCTGGTATTGCATAGAAGGAACATCAAGACGCTTTTTTACAAACAATATTGAAATGATGAACAAGGCAATCAAAGGTTGGAAAAATGTGCCTGTTTTTGCCGTAATTACAAAATCATATTCGGAGACTGATATTGCGGAAAATATTGAAGCTGTAAACAAATCCTTTGCTAAGTGTAAAGGGGTTAATTTAAAAAAGGTCGTTCCCGTTGTTGCAGAAGCTTACCAAATCAACGACGATATGGTTGTTTCTCCAAGAGGAATTGAAGAACTTTGTGCTGCAACCCTTGAACATTCCACCGAAGCGATACAGATAAGCAAAGAGAACAAAACCCGTATGATACTTGAACAAAAACGCTTCACCGCCAATGCGCTTGTTGCAGGTGCAACTACGGGTGCTATTGTTGTTGGTGCCGCCCCCACATCCTTCGCTGATTCTCTTATTCTTGTCCCCTTAGAAACAGCCCTTACGAAAGGGATTCTTAAAATCTACGGTGTAGATTTCTCAGGCGAACTTATTACCGCTGTGGTGGGCTCTACCGCTATCACAAACGTTGCACGAGCCGCTGTGAACGCTTTAAAAGCAATTCCCAATATAGCCGGTGCTGTGCTGAATGCTGTAGTTGCAGGTTTTTTTGTAGGCGCCCTTGGTGAAGCTGTAATAGCATTATCGGAAGCCATTTATCTCGGAAAAATCGATACGGACAAAATTGATAACATTATTGAGTTTATGACCGAAAAATTGAAAGATAATGCTGTTTTTGCTTTTGCAATTAATTACATAGAAAAGCATTCTGATAAATTTATAGGAAAATCGGCAAAAGAAATCTTTAACATAATCAATACCATCATTAAAAGCGGAACAATCACAAAGAAAAAATAATATAAAATTAAACGCCTATGGAATTAGATGAAACTCTGTTTCCATAGGTGTTTTTCAATTATCTATATTTAATTGTAAAACCTCTTACACCGCCAATTTGTAACACAGTCAACAAACACTTTTTCCGAAAGCGAACATTGATTTAAATTTTATGTTGCTTTCTATTGTAATTCAAAACCAAAACACTATCTTTTGTCTCTGCTTTTACAAGTTCAAAATCCGATATTTCTCCATCTGTAAACAATGGTTTATCCTTTGATTCTGCGATAACAGGAGCTACAACGAGGCTAAGCTCATCAACAACATCCTCCCGCTGAAATGCACCGTTTATAATACTTCCACCTTCTAAAAGCAAAGTTTCGGCACCGAACATACATCTGAGTTTTTCCAGTGCTGTTTTTACGTCAATTTTATCTTTACCTGCAAATATGTAAGGTATTTCTTTTTCTTGCAAGTAACCGAGATAACGCCCATCGACCTGTTCACTTAACACTTCTATAATTTGTGCGCCATCATAACCAGGATCTTCATCCGGATCAATAATTTTGCCTGTCTTCCAACCTAACTTCCCGTTTGTATCAAAAGCAACTGCATAAAAAGAAGATAAATTGCTTGGAACAAAATCGATTTTATCCTTCTCTTCATAGTTTGACAAATCAGGATACCATCCACCTGTGAAGCTGCCTTCCATAGTAACTCTGCCGCAAATGAAACCGTTTGATTCCAAATTCCGGTTAATTTCATAATATATGTCAGTAGAATTTTTGCACTCCGAACGACTCAAAAAATCTCCTGTTACCTTGCCGTCTATGGATGTTACCATATGACAAATAATATACGGTCTGTTCACTATTAAATCTCCATTCGATATAGGGGTTGCGTTTCGCGATTTCTGTACTCGTGTTTTTCATAATAGCCTATAAGTTTTTCATCTTCATCGCGAAGTGCAACCATATACACATCTTTATTTTCTTTGTCGTTGTAGTATGTGTAAACAACATTATTATCCGAACTTTTTAAAAACCAGGATACCACTTGGTCTATTTTTTTGTTTGCTTCTTCGCTGTGGCACAACGTCAAGCTTTTTCCTGTAAGGTCGGTTTTATATCTATCCTTAGCTGCCCGGTTCATATAAACGACAATATGCTCCGTATTACAAATTACTATCGGTGCGCTATCCCGGTCTATGACACTTTTTAAAAACTTGAAAATATCCATTTTTACACTATCTTCTTTCCGTCAGCAAAGGCATTGCCTACCTTTTCACCGAGTTTTATATAGGTATGATGAACAGGGTCATATGTAATTGCTTCAAGTTTTTGAGGGTCGATAAGTCCGTCATCACCCAAAACCGCTTCATCTGCGCTGACATTTATAATTTCACCTATACATATACCGTCTTCGTTAAATTTTAAAAGCTTACATTCTACGGTCATAGGAAACTCATTGATTACAGGCGCATTTACAAAATTCGATTTTACAGTTGTCAGCCCTGCTTTATTCATTTTATCGGCAACCTTGTTACCCGAAACAATGCCCACATAGTCAGCTTCTAAAACGTGCTTTGCATCTGCAATGCTAACTGTAAAAGCACCGCTTTCTATTATGTTTTTTGTAGTCTTATGGTCATCTGCAAGGCAAACCATAATCTGATTTGTATCATAAATTCCTCCCCAAGCCGCATTCATACAACAAGGCACACCATTCTTATCATAAGATGCAACAATAAATACCGGCATAGGATAGACCTGTGTTTTTACTCCAAAATCTTTGCGCATAATAAAACCTCGCTTTTAGTTTATAAAATAATTTATCAGTTTCATTTTCTCAATCAAACCCCATATAAAATGTGTAAGTTCCGTATTTCGCCGTTACTGATTTTATTATTAACGGCGTAAGCATGGGCCTCCATTTGTGTTCCCGTAAACCGTGTAAGTTGTTGTCCTTTAAGTTCGCGTATTATATCAACGCAAACCTTTTCAATTATCTGTTCTTTCTTTAACGCTTCTTCTTTTTCGTTACCGCTTGAAATAAGGTATTCTAATGGTTCGTAAAGTGATGAAAGCACGCGCAAATCTTTTAGTGCGTGAAAACTCCATTTATAATAAGGGATATATTTTTTATTCAGAAGAAACGCCACATTCAAAGCGCTCTTAACAAACTCAGTCAACGATAGTTGTGCAGCGGCAGTTTCACCCCTCGAAACACAACGTTTGTAATTATACTGACCGGACTGACCCATAATCAAAAGGTTACCGGCAAGTTTTTTCAATCTTACTTCTTCCGGCAGATACGCAAGTTTTTCTCGTATAGTTGTAAACACACCTGAATCATCACGAAAAACTTTTCCGTTTGTTGCTTCCGCAAGTGATTGTTCAGGAACAAAAAACCAATCTTTGATAGGAATGTCACCATTTGCACTCCCTGTTTTCTCTATAAAAAACTCACTCATTCTTATAACACCATGTCGATTACCGCCTACAGGATCAAGAGAGCTCCTTTTAAAACCCATAAATTCTTTGGGGAGTTTGGAATATGCTCGTTCTAGTGCAAAAGCAGTGCTGCTGTCTACAAGCTCTTCATCGGGCAAAAACAAACAAAAGCCCGGTTCAAAATCATGGTCCCTTGAAATCTCGTCATCATATCCAAAACATTCAGAACCACTCCCCACAAGACCTACTGCAATTATGTTTTCAATCTCCGGAAAATCCTGATGCAACATAGGTGCACCAAATTCCAAATAAAATTTTTCAGAAAGTTCAAGCCCCTTCATATATTCTCCTTGCCCGTTCTTTAAGTTCATTCTCATAGAAAAAATAGCCGTAATATCCGAAAACAGAAGCACATTTTTCGCAAACAAACGCATAATACCCATCTTTTTTCGGATAGTTATCCAAAAGTTTTTGCGCTTTCTTCAAATAGTCAGAAATCTTTTCTTCTGCCTCTAAAAGTCCGTACTCGTATTCGGCGGCATTCGCCATATTTAAATATGTGATTGCAACTTCGAGAGCTCCGTTAGTTTTATTTTTCATAACAGAAACGGCTTTTTCGTAAAGTTCATTTGCTTCTTTGAATTTCTTTAAATCTACCAAAGCAAGCGCCATATTGTTATATAACCCACCGAATCTGTCATCATTTGGGTCAAGTTCTTTATCATAGATGGCTTTCGCATTTTCAAACAAAGTTACTGCTTTTTCTGCCATATCAAAAGCCTTGTATACCGTAGCGCAATTAAGATAGGTTGTTGCGGAGCCAACTTGGTTTTGTATACCCAGCTCTTCAATTTTCTTTAAAACGGCAGTTACTGTATCAAGAGCATCTTCCCTTTTACCGAGTTTTCGGTAAAGACCCATCAACTCATTTCTTACGAGAATTTCAATTTTAAAATCTTTATTATTTTCTGCTTCCGAAAGCCAATACAAAAGATGTCTTTCAGCGGAAATATAGTCATTTTTATGTAAAAAATCGTCTAATTTACTTAGCACTCGTTCGGCTGAAATACTTCCGTTTTTCATATTCGGCTCCTTTTTAGATGTTTTTATAAAGTATATCATAAAACAGAAAAACTGTCTATCAGCAATATAAGTCTGACACATTTTCGTAAAAGGAAAATTGCAGAACGCAAGTCCTTAATGGAAACTATAAACAATAACCACCCGAAGTAACTCGAGCGGTTATTGTTATGCTTTCTTTTTACTTTTGATGTAAATTACTACGAAATTATATATTAATCAGAATCGGCATTTTTCTTTGCATTTGCTGCCGTTGCTGCACGACTACGTTCCAAATCGAGATACATTTTTTCACGTGTTCTCTGATCAATATTGTAGAAGAACATAGGTATAAGGCTTATAAAGTCAAATATCAACTTAGGTCCAAATGCAGCAATAAACATTTTCCACATAGTATCCTGTGTTTGTACCGCTGTAAGACCGGATTCAAAACCTGCCCATCTGGAAAGCAGCATTGTGTTTATCTTTGTAAGGATTATACCGCGCACTTTATTAATGTAACCTGTAAGAAGGTTTACTGTTGCCTCTACCCTATAACCATTCTGCCATTCGCAATAATCAAGAACCTCGTAGTTAATTTCATTTTCAATGATTTTCTTTGTTCCGTAGAATACCATTTCAAGACTGTTACCAAACATCATTGCTATTGTCATAGGCAACTTTTTCTTATAAAAGCCATTTTCTTTTCCGCCAATAAGACCTACAAGGAAGAAAGACAATTCGGAAACGATTATTGAACCACGCTGGAACAACCACAGAGTTTTTGTTGAAAACATTTTTCTGAATTTTGTTGCCCAAGGGTAGCTGGCATAAGATATGGGCATACCCGGAATACCTGCTATTGTGGACATCATATTGAATTTTAAAACAGTGTCGTAATAAAGAGATTCTGACGTTCCCACATCAATACCATCAACAAAACCGGACAAAGTATAAATAAGCAAAGGTTTATTCTTGAAAACAGAGAACATACCCTTCATAACACGTGGTGGTTTTTCAGATTGAGGAACGCGTTCCTTACTTACAAACACCCACATTACCGCAGGAATTGTGGCGATAACCCACCAAACGATCTTCATAGATGAAAAAATCTTCGTAAGGTTAACGCTTATTTTTCCGTTTGCTACAAGGTCAAATAAAATTCCTGCCAGTTGCTCCGGAACACGCCTGAACAAATCACTTGCAAAACGCGATGAAACAAGCAAAGATGTTCTTTCGTTTGGATTTGGAGTGAAAACATTATCAATATAACCGCCGCCACCGAAAAACGCACCAACAGTTTCGCCCACATATGAAAGAATCATATAGAACATCAATCTTTGAACTGCGTTCATTCCTTGGGCATCTGCAATTAGTGGCATTATACAAGTAATAAAACCAACTAACATACTGGGAATTAAAGCCAGATATTGAAATGGCTTGAACTTACCCCAACGGGTACGCATTTTGTCAATAATCACCGCAGAAAGAGGGTCGTTAATCAAGTCATATATACCTAAAGTAACAGCCGCATTACCATGAGCTTCTGCATTGAGTCCGAATATTTTATATAAAAACAATTCAGACCCGGTGTCATATTTACCCATTGATAATTCTGCGGTCGCAGTTTTTAATATGTAAACAACTCTTTCTTTCGTGGAACAGAATTTTCTGTTCATATATGCTGGGGAATCCATCTCAAAAACATATTCACGAGTGTTTACGTCTTCACTAGTGTTCACATCAACATTTTTATTTTCTTCGCTCATACGCCTACTTTCCCCTCCTTTTCTAATTCAGCTTCTTTCTGAAGCTGCAATTCTTTTAATCTTCGGTACATTTCGCTTCGAATTTCAGTTTGCGGAACACCATCTTCTAACATTTGGAAATATTCTTCTATGGGTATGCCACCAACAAAACAAGGCTCATGTTTTACCTCGATACCTTGCTTGAATATTGCTATATCCACACCGAAATTCACCAAGAGAAGCACAAAATAAACAATGGGAGCAATAATAAAATCCACTTTGAAATACGGATTGTCGGGCACACACATCAAAAGAACGGAGGCTATTACGCATAGTACCACAAGAGTTATATCAAACGAATAACACATCAACTTGCCTCGTTTTGAACAAGCCATTGTCAAACAACCAAACCTTACAAGTAATACCACAACAGATAATACAAACAAAAGAAGTGAAACAGCTAAAATAATAAAAGCCGATTTCCCGTCAGCAGTATTCAAAAGGGACAAAATATTACCTATATTGATACTATCTAACATATCTAACAGTGCAAAAAGATCCACATTTCCTTCAAAAGGTACGAACGGCTCGTTAAAAGCACCCTTCAACCAAGGTACAACTATTGCTAACACAGGAATCAGACTTGTAAAAATACGCACCACCGCAAGTTTTGAACCTACAAATGAGGCTTTCATACGATCTACTTTCTTTTGAAAATAAAAATGCTGTACTTCTGCTTTGTCGGCATCCTGCATCAAACGTTCCTGAACATCATAAATGACGATGTTACAACCACAATGAGGACAATGCTGTTTCCAATCTACCATTCTCAGATGTTCGCCACATTTGGGACAATTTGCCATGTTGCTCACTCCCTTTTAATACTTATACACTAATAATATTGTTTTTTTGGTGTTAAGTCAAGTTTTTTGTTAAAAATAACTAAAAAAGCATTATTTTTTAAATAATAATAATCCCACTTTACTATATTTTGTTAAGTAATGCTTATTCTTTTCATCAAAAAACTCCCCTAAAGTGTTTTGTGCTTTTCGGGGAGTATTTTCTATTCACTTTACTATTTCATACTGCCAATCAATTATTCCGCCGAATTCTTTTACATTGCTATAACCCAAATCGGCAAGGGCTTGAGCTGCAATTTTACTACGTCTTCCGCTTCGACAGTAAACAAGTATCAGTTGGTCTTTTTGTGGCAGTTCTTTTTCAGCACGTTCAGCAATTTCATATTCAGGTATAAGAATTGCTCCATCAATATGACCTTCTTCAAACTCTTCGGTTGTTCGGGCATCGATTATAACATAGTCCGACTTGGAATCCATTAAATTTTTAGCCTCTTTTTGTGTGATTTGTTCATATTGCATAGCGACATCGTTTTTTGTTGTTTGTATTTTTTCTGTGTCAGCGGTTTTGTCTGTTACATTTGAACAACCGCCGGAAAAAATAGTAAGACTTATTATAAGCAAAGCTATCAATCCTTTTAGTTTTTTCTTCATTTAGTCTTCCTCTTTTTCTCGGATTATTTAATCGTTTCGCTATTATTCAAAACCGAAGTACTGTATATAAAAAGTATATCCTGGTTATTAAATTCAATATACTTTCCAAGCATATCGGGATGAATATAACGTATATCAACAACGGTTATTTTTTTATATCCTTCAACGAAAAGCGGTGCCAGAGAGCTTCCGAAAGAATCTCTGAAAATTATTAATTCTTTATCAGTTTTCGCCTTTTCGTTCTCAATGGTAATCAGAGAAAGAGAACCTGATAAGAACATTTCATACGGATCTTTGCCGTATGCTTTTTCCATATCGTAAACATCAATCTCTTTAGAATTCTGATAATCATAAACTTTGCAGTTTTCTAAAGAGTCATTGGTAAGATATTTGATTTTTTCAGGGCTTAAAGGCAAAGCCGATTGACCGTAATAAACGCCATAAAAATCATTATCAAGAGTTTTTTCTTCATATGTGGTCTTTATATCTGTTCCCATTTCTACAGCAATTTTTTCTGCAACATCAACAATATTCTCCTGTTTCCAATGGGTATCTGTTTTATAAAAATCCACTAATCCGAGTTCATTTGTAATATCAATATATTGTAAAAACTCCGTGTCTTCTCTGAGGATGGTTATCATTCTATCGTAATCTATAGAAAGATATCCGTTATCTTCTGCAAGGAAATAATTTTTGTCCGGAATTATGGAAAAATACTCTTTTGTATCGGCAGTTTTAAGATATTTCTCGTAGATATATCGGAATCTTTCTGTAGCTCTATGCGCTGATTCCTCGTTTAAGGGATACTCGATTTTACTTGCATAACCGTTTTCTACATATATATCATTATTTGCACTTTGATTAAAAACATTAAGTGCCACCAAAGCCTTAAGAGTTCTGAATTTATCCCTTAACGGAAACTGATCGAGAGTATAGTTTTCAAAGTTTTTCATAAAATCTCCCGATAATACCGTGTTAAAACTCAATTTTGGAAACTGAGAAAGTTTTCGACGTTCACTGACGGAAAAATCATCAGCAGGCTTCAGCCAAGCAAACACAGAAAGGACTATAAAGAGAGCCGATATAACACAAGTTACAATAATGTGTTTTGTTTGCTTTGTCATAACAACCCTCCTAAAATCTGAAATATAAAAACGGATTAAACGAGCCGTCTACCAGATATGCTGTCATAGTTACTATAAGCACAACAAGAACTACAGGCTCCAAAATCACCAAAGCTTTTTCTGCTTTACTGTTTTCAGAGATTTTTTCAACAGTTGTTTTTATAAGCGGTGTTGCACCTACAATACTTATAACCAACGTTACAGCAAAACTTTTTAAATAGTACCAAAATTCATTTGAAACAATCGGTATTTCGCCTGCACCGAACATACCGCCTATATATGAAACAGCCTCTTTCATATCAGTTGCGTTAAAAATAACAAAACTGATAGTCACGACAAAAATCATATACAACCTGCTTAAAACCTTTGCCTTTTCGAGTTTTTTCAAAAGGAACAATTTTTCAATTATCAGAAGCACCGCGAAGAATAAACCCCAGACTATAAAATTCCAAGCGGCACCATGCCAAAAGCCTGTAAGGAACCAGACAACAAAAATATTGAAAAACCATTTCGGTTTAGAAACACGATTTCCACCCAAAGGAATGTATACATAATCTCTGAACCATGTTCCTAATGACATATGCCATCTACGCCAGAATTCCGTTGCACTTTTTGAAATAAACGGATAATTAAAGTTCTCGGAAAATTCAAAGCCCATTATTCTGCCCAGACCTATTGCCATATCCGAATACCCTGAAAAATCAAAATAAACGTGAAGAGCAAAGGCAATCGCATAAAGCCAATAAAAGGCAATAGATTTATCGTCAGATAACTTAAAATCGGAACAAAGTTCACCTAACGTGTTTGCAATAAGAATTTTTTTTGAAAGACCTAAAATAAATCGTCTTACGCCATCTGAAAAGTTTTCAAAACTATGCGTTCTTTCTTCTAATTGCTTTGCAATATCAGAATATCTCACAATAGGTCCCGCAATAAGCTGCGGAAACATAGTAATATAAGCTGCAAGGTTTATAAATTTTTTTTGTGCGGTGACATCACCACGATAAACATCAATGGTATAGCTGAGTATCTGGAAAGTGTAAAAACTGATACCGATAGGAAGCGCTATTTTCAAAAGCGGTACAGACAAACCTGTAACTGCATTGAAGTTTTCTATAAAGAAATCGGAATATTTAAAAAAGCCTAAAAAACCTATATTGACTATTACCGAAAGACCGAGAAAAAGTTTAGCTGCTTTTTTTTGATAAAAAGCCTCAATCAAAATACCGGAAACATATCCGATTATGATCGAGGCTATCATCAATAATACATATTTAGGTTCGCCCCAACCATAAAAAACAAGACTGGATATTAAAATAACCGTGTTTTTTAGTTTTTTGGGGACTATAAAATACAGTATCAGTACACTAGGCAGAAAATAATATAAGAAAGGTATACTTGAAAAAAGCATATTTATCCTCTTTCTGCTTTGTACTTAAATATTAACAAAATTTATGCGAGAGATTCTTCAACATTAAGTGTTGCGTTTTCGCCATAAACTGTTGCAAGTTTTGTTTTGAAGTTTTCGATAGCTTCTGCATTACCGAAAGCTGCTACAACGTAATCACCAACAGTGTAGATGATAAGTGTGTCGGGGAAACCGCACATCCACTGTGTGCTCTTAATGCTGTCTTTGATTGAAGTTACGAAAGTTTCTGCACTACCGGCATCTTTAAGATGATATGCAGCTGCTGTGAATGTATTAGCATTCATTGCGTGAATCATGGTACCTGCTTCATCTACAAGAGCAATTGCATCTTCTGTAATATGAAGAGTTGCAGTTGTATTTTCTACATCTGCAATATTAAATGCACCTGCCTGACCATCAACGGGATTACCGAAATCGCCACCCATAACAGGGAATTTTTCTTCTTCGGCATATGTTGTCCAAACACTGTTGATAAGGGCTGCAGATGATTCGATTTCAACCTTATTACCATCATCTTTGCCTGTATTGCCTGTGCAAGCTGCAAGAGCTATAACCAATACTACTGCTACTACTGCAAATAAAATTCTTTTTTTCATTTTTACACCTCTTTTTATTTTTATAAAAACAAATATTATTTTTACAATTTGATTATATCATATACCTCTACTAAAGAGAAGCCTTTTATATTATTTTTTAGTTCTATATTTTACCGGCATTTCCGTTGTTTGTAAAAGCATATCTAAAAGTTTCATACACACCTTTTTTAATAAAGAGCATTTTTCAAAAATCGGGACTGTGCCTGCACTCTTTTTAATAAAATCCGGGAAACTTGGTGTCCCTTTTATTTGAATTTTCACAACATTATCTGAAAAATCAAATGTAAGATATTGCGTTGAAAGCGTATTAAGTGGTTTAACAACTGCATGAAGAAGTCCATCCTTCATAAATGCATATGCCCAGATTTTATAGGGATATCCTTTAATTTCACATTCTGACATTCTCGGTACACCATCGAGACCGCAGTTTATTATAATTTCATCAGTTTCTTCTTTCCAGTTTACGGTGAAAACTTTATCCGTAACCTCAAAAGAAACTTCATCAAAATTCTTTTTCGGTCTTTTAGCAAAGCTGGAAGTAAGAGAGCGTGGAATTAAACTCTGCGGAAACATAACTTTCGCTAAAACATCGGAAATACGTGTTATATAAAAGGTTTCACCTGTTGGAATATCCGGAATTTCGCTACTAACAACAGGTTTTTTGTTGCGTTCTTTTAAATAATTCTCTAGTTTGTTGTCCCATTCTTCAGTTGCTTCTTCCTGAAATACCTTTGTGAGAATTTCCCGGGTTATCCTTGTATTATTTCCTTCATCAATGCAACAATTCATAGTAGCAACGACCGCATTATACTCCGGAATATATGAAATAATTTGACCGAACATACCCGTCATACTGAACATACCATTATTTATCCAGAACAGATAACCGTACCCCTCTTGATTTTTGCCGTCATCCTTAAAAACGACCTGCATTTTTGTTGCTTCCCTTGTCCAGTTTTCAGGAATAACCTGCACTCCGTTATATTTGCCGCCATCAGCATAGCATTGACAAATTTTTGAAAGGTCACCTAGCTTCAAATAACAGCCCGTGCCACCAATACACTCACCTATAGCATTTGTTTCCCAAAACGGTTTTTCAATTCCTAAAGGTTCAAAAAGTCGGGGCATTAAATAATCAACAAGGGACATTCCGGACTTTTTCTGAATAAGCGCCGCAACAATATGAGCATCATTATTGCTGTATAAAAAACCGCCATTTTTCCTGAAAGGCGCTTTCATAAACATTTCTACATAGTTACCTGTCATATCCTGCAAAAAAGTAAATTTTTTATTGCTTTGCATTGTCAAAACAGAGTGGACAGTTAAATTTTTCCATTCCTCACTTTTACATGCTTTATATTCAGGGAAAAAGTCAATGATTTTTGAATCAAGAGAAAAAAGTCCCTCGTCAATTGCAAAGCCTGCCGCAGTTGAAACAACTGATTTAGTAACAGAAAAAAGAGTATGCGGCATATCTGCAGAATATGGGTATGCATACTCCTCAAAAACCACTTCGCCGTTTTGCATGAGCAGTAACCCGTGGTTTTCGATATTATATTTTTCGAGTTCTTTATAATATTTATAAATCCATTCGGAAGAAAGTTTTGTTTTTGCGATCATTATTAATCACCTTCATTATTTATCACAATAAATTCTTGAGAGGTTGAAAATAGCTTTTCTGTTACCATTTCAGCAAACTCTTCTTCGGTTTCAACCTTTTCTAAATCCTTAACATACACAAACTCCATAGCAGTTTCATAAACTCTTATGTAATTCCCTAAAAAATAATCATACTGTTGGTTATATTCTTCTAACCCTACTTCCTTATCGCCCAATTTGAATTCTACACTCACTTCTTTTTCAACAAGCTTATCATCAACAATCTCTACATCTAATGAATATGAATTATAGAACATTGTTTCTTCATCGTATAAATTGGTTTCATTGTTAAATACAAGGTGAGAAATAGTTTTAAATCTCCTATCTGCACCGCCTCGTGTAGTGCAAACACATATGTTTTGTAATTCTTCAGCGTCCTGATCGTAGTAAACGCACCAGGCCTTTTCCTGATTACCATTAAAATTACCTCCACCAAAAGTCGCCACACACAAACCTGTACAGATATCGTAACCTTCATAGAAAACGTTTCCTGCTGACCCACCGGGCTTCACCTGAACAAGTTCAGGTACACCATCCAAATTCACGTCAAACAGAGCATATGCAAAAGCATTCATTGAAAAAGAATTAGGTCTTTCTTGTTTTTTTAGCTCTGAAACTAATTCTTTTACAGGTTCTTTCCATACATCCTTCTGCTTTTCGGTGGCAAAAATCAATTTTCCAACATTTTCTTCGCTATTGCCACCATATTTCCCAACGCACACACCTATCGAAAAAGCAAGTGCAACACAAACTATCACACTTATTATTTTAATTGATTTCTTTCCCATATTTAACACCTCTGAACATTAAATCAGGTCTGATTAATTCTAAATTAAAGTTTGCTATCAAGACTATCCTTTAACTTTTATCTCAATTCCTACAGGGCAATGGTCGCTGCCGAAAATATCATTCAGAATAAAGCTATCTTTCACTTTAGGAAAAAGCCTGTCAGATACCACAAAGTAATCTATACGCCAACCAACATTTTTCTCTCGTGCGTGATACATATAGCTCCACCAGGAATACTGTATTTTTTCAGGATAGAGCTTTCTGAATGTGTCCGTAAAACCCGCCTCAAGAAGTTCTGTAAATTTTCCTCTTTCTTCGTCGGAAAAACCGGCGCTGAAATGATTTGTTTTCGGATTTTTTAGGTCAATTTCTTCGTGGGCAACATTTAAATCACCGCAATATATAACAGGCTTTCTTCTGTCGAGTTCTTTCATATACCCACGCAATGCGTCTTCCCAATCCATACGGTAATCGAGCCTTGCAAGTTCACGCTGAGAATTGGGAGTATATACACAAAGAAGATAAAAATCTTTGTATTCAAGAGTTATTACCCTACCCTCTTTATCGTGTTCAGGTATGCCTAAACCATACTGAACACTTACGGGTTCGTGTTTTGTAAAAATTGCAGTTCCCGAATAACCTTTCTTTTCGGCACTATACCAATACTGATAATAGCCCGGTGCCTCAAAGTCCGCTTGTCCCGGTTGCATTTTCGTTTCCTGAATACAGAAAAAATCTGCATCCGCTGACTTAAAAAAATCTTCAAAACCTTTACCTAGACAGGCTCTGAAGCCATTAACATTCCATGATACAAACTTCATAAATTGTTTTTTCTCCTTCAAATAAACGATATATGTATTATAACATTTTTTCCAGCATTTCGCAATGCAACTACAATTGAAAACAATAAAATTATATGTTAATATAAATATAATTTGATATGGAAGGTAAAAAAACCTTATGAATTCTGTAAACAAAGATTTAAAAACGTATATAGAAACGAACATTCTTCCGCTATACTCAAAAAATGACGGTGGTCACGGAATTGAGCATATCAGATATGTTACCGAAAGATGTTTTCGTTTTTTGTCACAGTTTGAAAATACGGATATAAATATAATTTATACCATAGCATCTTTTCACGATATTGCACACCATATCGATAAAAATAATCACGAGATTTTATCTGCAAAAATATTCTTTGAAAACGAAGATATGAAAGCCTTTTTTAGTGATGAAGAACGTTTAATTATTAAAGAAGCCATTGAGGACCACAGAGCATCTTCCGAAAATGTTCCAAGGAGTATTTACGGAAAAATCATTTCCTCCGCTGACCGCTCAACAGACATTGACGAATTTTTAAGGCGCACTCACAAATACACGTTGAAACATTTCCCTGACTGTACTGTTCCCGAAATGATTGAACGTGCCTACGTCCATACAAAAGAAAAATATGGCGAAACCGGCTACGCAAAGCATTATGTAAAAGACCCGGAATACGATGAATTCAGAGAAACTATAAACAACCTTTTAAATGATAAAATATCATTTGAAAAGGAGTACAAAGCAATAAATATGTTATAAAACAACCACCGAATATGTGTTTTCACATACTCGGTGGTTCTTTACGTTTTTATTTAACAAAAACCATACCCGCTATAGGTACTCTGACTTCTTCAAGATTTGAGTTTATTACTCCGTTTAATTCTTCTTCACCTTTACAGTTTAAAACCTTGTAATTTTTGCCTTTGGCATTTTTAATTATCAAGGTTTCACCTGCCGTTGCGTTTACTGCAACGGTTTCTTTTGTTTTAACAGGTATAACCAAATTAGAATATGCTGTATAAACCGCTTTATCTTCGAGTTCAGAACGAACGAGGCTATATTCACATTCGGGATTTGTTGCGGTAAGCCTTCCGTCTAAAAGAACTTCTCGCCACTCCTTCCAGAAAGAAATATAGAATTTCAGCATTTTATAATGGTCTTCAGGAAGTTTATCTATACGCATTGAAATCTGCGGTACACTGTAAAGAATACTTGTGAACTGCAAAGCAGCATTTTCAACACTATCTTCAACATTCCACATTATCATATCGGAGTGAACGGCAGTTTTTCCGGATGTGTAACGAAGATTAACTACGTTAAATCTGTTTTTTAATATATCACAAGGGCAATCACCCACACGGAGCATATTGCCGTACTTTCTGATAGATGGTCCCACATAAGATTGACGGAATTCTATAAGAATATCAGGATTTATTGCAGTTAAACTCGATTTAACTTCGCTCATAAGTGCGTGAATTGCATCTTCTAAAGCGGGATAATCACGTTTTGGGTCAGTTTCAAGGGAATTACCTTTCAAGAAGAAAGAATCTATAAAATCAAGTTTCAAACCGTCAAGTTTCCAGTTTTTTACTGCCTCTGTATATACGCCGACAAGGTATTCACGAACTTTTTTGTATCTTGGGTCAAGAGCAAAAAAGGTTTTTTCATCCCCCGACTTATCAAGAAGCATATCTTTAAATTCTTCGTATTTTTCGCAGTGAATACCCATAAACGGAACAGAGTACCAAAGCATAACTTTCATACCCACATTATGTATATTCTCCACAAGCGTTGCCATATCGCCCATTTTTTTAGGCGCAACACGCCAATCACCGCAATATGCATAACCTCGGTTGTTGTCATCCGTCTGCCAACCGTCATCAATAATAACTGTTTCCATTCCCAAAGCCTTTGAAAGTTCGCATTCTTTCACGATTTCCTCTTTGTCAAGCCTTTGGTGAAAACTGTACCAAAGTGAATCCATAGGCTGTTTTGCTCCTTCAGGCACATAGGCGGCTTTATAGCCACACTCGTTCTCCCACCAATCAGAAACATCATAAATACTGTCATAATAATTAATTTCTCGCATATCAAGACGGATTATTACAGAATATTCGGTTACGGGTGCTGTGGGTAAAGTGAAAAAGCTAATTTCACAATCAACCGTTGCATCCTCTTCGCAAATACCTGTACCAATTTCAATGGGCGTATCTACATCAGAAACGGAAATATTAAGCTTATTTTTGCCCGTTCTTGAAATCAACTGCTGTTCCGGCATCCATGAAGCAAGTCTTGATTTAATAATCTTTTTGCCCCAATCAAAATACAATCCGTGAATATCCATCATTCCCGGATTCCAGGTAAAAGCACAATCCTTTGCACTGAACTTCCAGTTAATAGAAAATCTTTCCGGAATTTCGGCCTTTGGCAAAGTCATATTTACAAAAAGATAAAGAATATCGCCATCTTGTTTTTTCTCAATTTTTATATCGGCATTTTTATTGCCACCGATTATATTAAAATCCATAACCATCTTCCTTTTATATTTTCAAATTCAATTTATTATAACATCTAAATGATGTAAAGTCACTAAAAAATAACAGTGCAGAGATAATCTGCACTGTTACGCTTATTTTAATGTTGAGTTGAATTTTTTGCTTGTGGCTTTAACACTGAAATATACAATTACCCAAATCAAGAAAAATAAGGAAACAAAAATCACTGTAAAAATTAACAATACAGAAGGACTAAAAGGAATCCAGGTATTAACAAGATAACAAACTGTATATGCTAAATACAATACAGAAAAATGGCAAAACAACGATTTCGGTACAGGCCAACCTTCGATTTGATTAAACACCGTTACACCTGCTTGTAAAAACGCAAGAATATATGTTGAAATAATGCCTAAAAAAACTTCGTTAGCCGTTAATGAAAATCCCTTATGCACACAGGATATTACCACATACACTATTCCGAGAACAACAGGACCGAAGCCGCCGAACATCAAACCCCTGATAAAAAAATCTTTTACATATTTATTCATATTAAAAACCCAACCTTTCTTTTACTATTTTTAACTGTCTTCGTGAAACGTAATCTTTATACCCATTTTTTAACATTACAGATAATGATGTTGAAATATCCGCTTTAAATCTGTCAATTTTATTTATGTTTACAATACAAGATTGATTTATCTTCACGAAATTATCCGGAAGTTTTTCTTCTAACTGATACAGCCTTTGTTTCAAACGCAACCGTTCATTTTCTGTTAAAGCATAGACTTTATTCTCTTCTACCGTAAAGCAGTGTACATCCGGCAAATTTATTTTAACAGATTCTTCATCTAGATACCCCACTAACGAAAGAGAATTGTTTTCAATAACCTGTTCTATTTCTTCTATTAACTTTGTTTTTTCGTGAGTATAGATGTGCACTTCTTCGGGATGTTCTTTACCGATAAAAATTTTTAATCTCATACAACTCCCCCCTTGCAAGTTCATATTAACACCTCAAAATATAATTTTTCAACAGATAAAATGTATTCGGTTAGTTTTAAAAAGTATTCGGTTAATACGTTTCTTAATAAACCCGAATCATTGATTTTTAAAATTTTTCTTGTTACAATATATCTTGAGGTGAATTTTATGAAACACGAAAAATACTTGTTTTGTTACTTTACGGGAAATCTTCCCGAAGAGGAATCGGTTCATTTTGCCGTATCAGAAGACGGATATAATTTCACCGCACTCAACAATAACGAGCCTGTAATTAAACAAACTCTTGGCAAAAAATGTTGCCGTGACCCGTTTATCTTCCGAGATAACGAAAATATTTTTCATATAATCGCAACTGATATGCGTTCTCGTGATGGTTGGGCAAACAACAACTCTATGGTAGTATGGGACAGCTTTGACCTGGTTAATTGGGGAAATGAGCGAATTATTGACTTTTCTCTGTTTCCGGAAACAAAATCAGCTAACAGAGTATGGGCACCACAGGTTATTTTCGATAAAGAAAAAGACGAATATATGATTTATTGGAGTCACAACAATGCTGACGATGACCTCGATACCATAATATGGTATGCCTATACCAAGGATTTTAAAAACCTCACCACTTCCCCTGAAATATTATTTAAACCAAAAAGCAATATGGCGGGTATTGACGGTGACATTATAGAAAACGATGGCATTTTCTATCTTTTTGAGGCTGACGAAGAAAAAAATGCCATCTGTTATGCTGTTTCTGAACACCCTTCGGGACCTTATTTTGAACCTGACAACAACAAGGTATCTGTTGCAGATACTGCCCTTGAAGGGCACTGCACATATAAAATTCTCGGAACAGATAAATATGTTTTAATTGCCGACCAATTCCGCACAGGCGGATATTTTATGCAGGAATCAACAGATTTAATCCACTTTGAAAAAGTAGAAAGCAATAAATTCTCGCTGAATCATTTAAGACCCCGACATGGCTCGGTTATGCACATAACAGATGAAGAATATAACATATTAAAAACCTCGGAATTCATTTGAGAATTCCGAGGTTTTGTCATTTATTCATAAGATATAAGCCAACCGTTTTCAATAAGACTGTAATAATGTTGCTCAATGCTTGCGTTGCCAAGTGAATTTATGTTAATAGTTGTACCGCCTATCATATCTTCTCGCCAGTAACTGCCGAAGCCTGATTTAACAGCATACGTAAGTCTTATACCTTCATAAAGAACTGAGAAATCATTTCTATGATCGTGTCCCATAATAATGTTTTTGGTGCTGCCCAATTCTTTGCAAAGACTAAAGAAACCGTTGTTAACAGGTGAGGGACAACTCTCTTCGCCTTTTTTGCCTGAAGCGATTGAAGAATATGCGGGGTTGATTGAGCCGAATTCTTCTTCGCTTTCGATACTTACTGAGTTCCATGCTTCGTAAATTTCGAAAACAGGGATATGCATAATAACCGTGCTTTCAACAGTGTGACCTTCAATGTCCTCAATACCTTTAACAGCCCACTCATACCATTCCTGTTGATTATCCCAAAGATGATCATATCCTTCCACAACCGTACCATCTTCAAGTGTAAATTCCGCATCGTCATGAGTATCCATCATAAAGAATGTATGGATTATTCTGTCATTTTCTGTAATATTAATAATATAGTTGCCGTAACCCATATCTTTGGGACCGAATTGGAATAGGCAATTTTCTGCAGCTACAAAATTATATGCTACCCAGAATTCACTGATACACCCTTGGCCGTCATGATTGCCCATTACAGGTGCCCACGGAATACCGAAAGAATCAATAAACTCAATAGTATCAAGATAAGCAACAGAATCCCATGCGTTATCGCCGCTTAATGTTATAAGATCAGGGTCTTTGTCTTCAATGAGCTTTGTTATGAGGTCCATTGAATATTCGCCGTGTTTATCGTACATTTTAGTGTCACTGAGCTGAATATCAGTAAGGTTGAGGACAACAAAATCTTCACCCGGTGTTTTTTGAAGCTCAATATAATCTTCCTCATCGAAAACATCACTTGCAGACCATTCAGAAAAATATGCATCCTCGCCACCGGACTGAACCAACGCATCAATAGGCGCAAAAATCTGGGTCAATGATAAAAAGAATGCCATAATCAATTTAATAATTCCCATAATCATCCTCCTAAAAATGAAAAATAAGCGGATACAAACCGCCCAACATATATCAGTATATCAAACCTATATGTAAATGTCAATATTACGAAACCAAATAGTTGTGCTATTTAACTAATTTCTGTGTTTTGCATAAGAGTTTTTAAGCAACTTTATACAACATTACGTATTGAAATACTGAAAATTCTATGGTATTCTATAGTCAAAGAAAGGGTGGTACCGATGAACAGGTAAAAACCTGAAAACTAAAAAAGAAGGGTGAGACCAATGTACCGGTAAACGCTTTCAGGCTTTGGCTTAAAAAAAATTAAAATTATTTTGGTGCAGAGAGTAAAAAAGAGCCTCAAAAAAGTGTTAACTTTAGAGATTGATTAAATCAGTAAAAACAAACTGATAATAAGGCGAAAAGAAATACAGCACCAAAAAGCAAAACAAAAAGTCGAAAGCCACAGGATATACCTTCTGAAAAGAAAGTTATTCCGAAACAAAAATGCTACCCACATATGGGAAATTGATTAAGAGATGTGTTTCGACGGAGTGGATTTCAAGAAAAAGAAGGCATTATCCAATCTGAGAAAGAGAGGTAAACAAAAAGATGTTAGATATCAAGAGTGAACAGAAATAACCCTTGACCGACAAAAATGTGTAAAGAAACATTCGGTCAAGGGTTATTTCAATTTTATCAGTTTTTTCGCCCATAGGGGCGTTTTTTTATTTTATAAACTCAGATATGGCATCAGCTGTTTTTTCAATTTGTTCCTTGCCGGATATGGTGGCTACACCGTCGCCCTCTTGCTCACCGTACATTCCGAAATATGCGTGGCAACCGCCATCCAGAACAACTTCAGTAAAATCCTCCGGCAAATTCGGTTTACACTCATTATATTTTTCTTTGTTTAAAACCTTGTCTTCACTTCCGTAAACAGATAAAACTTCTCTCACCTTGTCTGAAATATCGGCAGTAGAATAAGAACCCAATAAAATCAGACCGCAGAAATCATCCGTATTATCTGAAAGATATGTTGCCGCCATAGAACCGCCCAAAGAGTGACCGCCTATGTACCATTCACTTATTCCGGGATACATCTCCTGTATTCCTTCTGCTGCGTTCACATCAAGAACCGCTAAATTAAAAGGCATTTCCAAAAGTACGCAAGCAATCCCTCGGGAAGCACAAGCTTCCATTAAGGGTATGTATGCTGTATATTCCACCTTACCGCCGGGATAAAAGATCAGCCCGGTTTTAGCATCTTCAGGCATATACACAATTGTATTATCGTCAAGCGTATTCACAGATATATTATCAGTTGGCGCAAAAACAGACGCCACTCCTAAATCTGCTTTATAGTAATCATTTGTATACACAAAAAAAGCTGCAACCGAAACGGCAACAACTACCACAAACGCAATTAAAGTTATAATAGTTTTCTTAGATTTCACTTAACCTGTTTACACCTCTTTATATAAAGTAAAAAAGGCAGGTCCTCTGACCGCCCAACATATTCAGTATACCAAATAGTACATAATATTGTCAACAGATATGACAAAACTCGATTCAAGCTTACTGCAATTTCTGTGTTTTACCTAAACTGCAGTTTTTATCTTTATATATTCTGCGAATTGAAAAGGCTTTAAAAAAATGCTATTCTATAATCAAAGAAAGGGTGGTACCGATGAACAGGTAAAAACCTAAAGGCTCAAAAAACAATTAAGAGCCTGTAAAACGTACTTTTAAAAATTGAATATATTTCGAATCGAAAGTGTTTCTCACTTAACGGGAGTTATTTATAGATAAAATTAATTTTTCAGATTGCGAAATAATTTCAATAGTCAAAAG
Source organism: Acutalibacteraceae bacterium (assembly GCA_045578985.1). Classification (GTDB taxonomy): domain Bacteria; phylum Bacillota; class Clostridia; order Oscillospirales; family Acutalibacteraceae; genus DTU089. The sequence goes on from JAZNLH010000022.1 coordinate 25,051, forward strand.
TGCACCCAATCAGCAGAAAGAGAGGTACACAAAAGATGTTAGATACTAAAATAGAACAGAAATGACCCTTGGTTGTATGTGTAAAGAAACATCAACCAAGGGTTATTTCATTTTTATTTAGTTTCATCTAGTTTATCAAGAAGTTTTTTATAAGGCATAAGCATACCTTCATTCATTTTGTTGCCCATTTTAGATTTGATTTCAGGTGAAGAAAGTAATGCCCCTACAAGATACATCATTAGCATCCTACCACGTTTTTTCTGCGGAAAATCATACTGTCCGTGTGCTTTATAGAATTTATGGTCTGCTTTCATCATACCTTGCATAAGCCAGATAAGGTCACGGAAAATTTTCATACCGCCTATACCATAAAAATTCTGTGGCGGAACATAAGAATTCTGGAGAGCATATTCTAAATTTTTTGCAAGTTTATCTATTTCTCCGTCAGGGTCAACTTCATCCGTAGCAACACCTGCAAGGAAATTACTTCCGACTTGTGCTCTACCCTCAACTATCATCTGCAGATTAAATTCTTCGCTGTAATTTCCGCTGATAAGATAGCCCATAGGCATACCCATAGTAACAGTGCGGTGACCATTACAAAACTGACGGTCATCATAAAGTTTGAAACTTGCACCCATTGAATGATCTTTAATTGTAAATGCAATAACTATCGCTTGTGCTGTTTGAATCGTGCCTCTAAGGAAATCGTCAAAACCATCTTTATAAACACATTTTCCCGAAACTGCACAGTTAAAGCAACCCAGACAACCGCCTTTAAATTCATATTCAGCAATATTTATAACCCGTGTTTTTCTGGGCATAACCACTTTGAAGCGTTCAATCATTTTCGCTAATTGTTCGTCATTTTCTTCGCAGTTTGTAAGGATAACTATATCACCGTCTTTATCGGTATTGTTTTGCTCAGGAACATTAACAGGTGCATTTTTGGCAGGTGTATTTGAAACACTGCTTTTTTCGTAAATATCGTTGTTAACACAGAAAGACACATATTGAAAAAAGTCCTGGGCTTCTTTTTGACCCTTTTCTGTTAAAAGGTCATCCATATCTGCAGATAAACCACGAATATATTTTAAACCCATATCGTGGCAATTATCTTCTATATATCTATGGGCTGTAACATCATAAAAATGTTTGGAAGTAGAAAACTGAGTAGCAAATTTACCTTCTAAAGAAATATCCGATTCTTTTACAAGTTCAATAAATCTATGCATCTGATAGGGCGCAATGAATGTGTAGACGGGATATGAGAAAAACAATAAATCCGCCTTTTTCAATGCTTCAGCAGCAGGTGAAAAATCACGTTCCAACGCCTTTATGCGATGTCCTACGTGAAGTATTTCAAAACTATGTTCGGGATATAACTTCATTAAAAAATTTATTGTTTGAAGAGTAATACTATACTCTCCTTTAGGACTACCGTTTAATACTAAAATATTCATAGTCTTCACCTTTTCTTAACATTTTTTTTATAGTACCATATTTCTGCATTTTTCGCAACCAAAATAACGCATTAAAACAGGCACCTTAACATTACATTAAGGCACCTGTTTTTCAGTTAGCACGCATCATGGGCATTATTACACCACATGCAATCTTTTTCCCTGCATCACCTGAGGGTTGCGTTTCAAAATCATCCGAAAATTCATGTATAATTACGGTTCTTCCTATTATTTCGGTCACTTTGAATCTTTGGGTTAAAAACATTGCAAAAGCCTTTCCGTTTGCGCCAAACAAAGGGGGCAAATCCCCGGCATGATAAGGATGAGGACAACCATCGGGATTAAAATGTTCCCCTGCATCCGAGAAAGGGTCAATTTCTGTGCCGCTGCACTTTTTACCTTCATGCAGATGAAAACCAAAAACAGGGCTGTTACAATCACCTTTACCTTTGGGTAAACCTATAATCTCCGCACGGACCAACACACCGTCATTCATTTGATGAAACAAAACTCTCCCCTTGATTTCGGGATAATCTGCACTCCCTTTCATAATTGCCACCGCATTGGGTCTGCGACTAAGAACGGAACCTATATCTGCAAAATACCATCTGTTACGCAAAATCAAAGCACTCCTTTTTAATACAGTTATTAAAAATATATGCTGTAATTATTGCGTTATAAAACAAAAAGTCCTGCATTTTTGCAGAACTTTTTTGATATTATTTTTCTTCCATTACACTCATATAAGCAGGTCTTATTATTTTATCTGTGCAAATAAGTTCTTCTATACGATGAGCGCTCCATCCTACAATTCTTGCAACTGCAAACATAGGTGTATACAATTCTCTGGGTATATCAAGCATATCGTATACAAAGCCGCTGTAAAAGTCTACATTCGGACTTACGCCTTTATATATACGTCTGTATTTTGCAATAAGCGCCGGAGCAAGTTCTTCTACGTTTTTATAAAGTTCAAGGTCTTTATCTCTGCCCTTTTCCTTTGCAAGTTTTTCAACATACGCTTTAAACACACGCTCTCTCGGATCGGATAAAGAATACACTGCGTGACCCATACCATAAACAAGACCTTTTTTATCAAAAGCTTCTTTATTTATGATTTTGGAAAGATATTCGCTCAACGCTTCTTTATCAGATGGGTCTGATACGTGTGCACGGATATCATCCATCATCTCAATAACTTTAATGTTTGCACCGCCGTGTTTGGGTCCTTTAAGCGAAGACATAGCAGCCGCAATGGTAGAATATGTATCAGAACCTGCAGAAGTAATAACTCTTGTTGTAAAAGTAGAGTTATTACCGCCACCATGCTCCATATGAAGTATAAGAGCCGTATCAAGAACCTTGGCTTCTGTTGCTGTGTATTTCTTATCTGGACGAAGCATCATAAGAAGATTTTCCGCTGTTGAAAGTTCCGGGTCCGGACGATGAATGAACATACTGTCCATATTATCATAGTAATTGTATGCGTGATAGCCGTAAACTGCCAGAAGCGGAAAAATACTGATAAGATTTATACACTGACGTAAGGAATTGCTGACACTTGTTTCAATGGGACCGGAATCATACGATGCAAGAGTCAAAATACTACGTGTCATTGAATTCATTATATCGTAACTTGGCGCTTTCATAATAACGTCACGTGTGAAGTTTGTAGGAAGTTTTCTGCTTTCTCCTATTAATTTTTTAAACACAAGGTTTTCGTTATCATCAGGCATTTCGCCCATTAAAAGCAGGTATGCTATTTTTTCATAACCTAATTCATTTTCGCCCAAATTGTTAAGAAGATCCTCAACACGATAACCGCGATACCATAGTTTACCCTCACAAGGAGTCTTTTCACCATTTATCATTTCAAACGATGTTATTTTGGATATGTTTGTCAATCCCGCAAGAACACCGTTACCATTTTGATCACGAAGACCTCTTTTAACACCATATTCGCCGTAAAGGTCGGGAGAAATCACATCATTTTTACGGCATATTTCCTCTTTGCTGAATATGTAATCATTAAGTTGTGTCATAATCATTTGATTTCCTCCTTTTCGGAATTTTCTTTTTTCTTAATATTTAATAATTATTATATCATACAACAAAAAATTCTTCAACAAGCTCCCGTCAAGCGTTACAGATATTTTACATTTAGTCGGCGAAAACCCGAAACTCCTCAATACTCATTCCTGACGCCTGATTTAATTTGCTTTTTGTATTTTTGTTGACCGGGTTTAAAGTTAATGTTATAATAAACGAAATTAATCGGAAATCAGGTGATTTTTTGGCAACAAAAACCTTAACACCCGAACAACTCAAAAAGCGCAATGCAAAACGCGAAAAAGAAATTTTAAGATGGGAAAAAGAAAAAGCCCGTCCTAAAAAAAGCTATTACTTTGCTTATCTGGTTTTTATAATCACACTTATTTATGCAACGGATGAAATTGCATCCCAAATCGGCACACTTATGAAAACGGAAATTGCTAATGACCTATTCGCCAAATTCGGTCAAAGTTCCGTAAGTATGCTTGATTTGCTTACTATCGTAGGCATACCCTTTCAGGTAATAGGTCTTTTATACAGACCCCTTGCTGACCGTTTTGGAAGAAAAACTTTCCTTGTAATCAACACTATCGGTATGAGCATAGCTTTGCTTATCATTTTTATTTCCAACAATATTTTCCTTTATTTTATAGGCGCGTGTATGGTTCAGTTTTTTATACCTCATGATATGCACGTTGTTTATATTATGGAATCTGCTCCTACAAAACACAGAGCCAAGTTTTATTCCGTAATTAAATTCATTGCCAATATGAGCGTTATGCTCATCCCTGTCTTAAGAGATCTTCTCATGACCGACACATCACAGTGGCGTAATGTATACTTTATACCTGCAATTATCGGTCTTGTTACAAGTTTTATTGCTATTTTTTCTGCACGTGAAACGGATGCCTTTATTGATGCGCGTATTCGCCGCCTTAAAATGACCGATGAAGAACTCGCAGAAGAAAAAGCTCGAAAAAGTGACACCAATGCCCAAGGCGGACTTATTATCGCTTTAAAATTCGCAATGAAACATAAACAACTACGTTGGCTTTATATAACCGCCGCTTTTTTAAACATCGGCTTTATCGCCTCTGTCAGTTATCAGGTTATTATGTCCTACGGCTATGCGGAAAGTATCTACGGTACCTTTACCGACGATATAATGAACTACGTCAGTCTGGGGCCGGTTACTACTGCTCTTATACTTTTCCCCTTGGGAAGTGCTCTCGCACAGGTTATTATGGGCTTCATCTCGGACAGCAAAGGCAGGAAAGCTGCCGCCATAACCACCGCCGCCAACTGTCTTTTATCTTTTATCGGCTTCTGGTTTGGTGCAAAATACAACTGGGATCCATACATTGTAGGGTTCCTTTGTGGCGCTTTCGTTGGTAGTTATTATTCCGTTAACGATGTTATTATTATCATGGTCAGCGAATCCGCACCTACAAATTTACGTTCCTCTGTTATGTCGGCTGAATTTATCGTTGCCGCAGCCGGCTATGCTATCTCTTACATCGCAAACTTCATTGTAGGCGGCTTGTTAGGTAATGCCTTTATAGGTATGTTAGCAATATCTCTGTTAGTCCCCGGTTACATAATCGGTTTATTCCTCCTGGTTACAAAAACACACGACACTAAAAATGTGAACCTGGACACGGTTACAGGGACAGAATGGGATTAATAAAAATATTTAAGAAAATAAATTTCAAAGGATGGTTTATATGGAAAATTTTTTTGAAAATGCATTTAAAAATATGGACGATGAAAGTCGCGAAAGTTTTTATAAAACGGTATTTATGAACGACGATTCCGAATACGCTGCAAAACTTCGCTTAGAGTATTACAAAACAAAATTCAAATCTATGGGCGAAAACGTTTACATAGGCAAGGGCGTTACAATTGTTAATCCTGAGTTTATAAGCGTAGGCAATAATGTAGAAATTAAAAATGACGTAACACTTATTGCCCGTGGTGAGGGTGGCATTACGCTTGCTGATGGTGTACGAATTCAAGAGAGAGTTTACCTTGACACAGAAAGAGTAAACACAGGTTATATCAATATTGGTAAAAATGTTTATATCGGCACAGGCACTACCCTATTCGGTCATATGGGGCTTGAAATCGGTGATGATTGTCTACTCGCTCAGAACATTCAACTTACTCCCTATTCCCATATTTTTGATGACCCGAATTCAATTATTTACAGTCAAGGCGGTCATTGCAAAAAAGTTACTATCGGCAGAGATGTTTATATCGGTATGAGAGCTGCAATTATGTATTCAGGCGATATCGGTGAGGGCTCGGTTATCGGTGCCGGCTCTGTTGTTGTGAAACCCATTCCACCATACTCGGTTGCAGTTGGTTGCCCTGCAAAAGTTATTAAAGAAAGAAAATAAAAAATTAAAATCGGATGAGAGTTCAAAATGAAATCTCATCCGATTTTTTTATTTATTATTACAACTGCCGTTGCATTTACCTGAACATTGTTTTGCGTAAGGGCAACCTATGCAAGTTTCGCCACGTTTTTTTGCCCGACGTAAATATATTAATATCGCCACAACAATAACAGCAACAATTGCAATTATTATATAATTCTCCATAATTATTCCACCGAAACAGTAGTTTTTGATTTTTTAAGTGCCTGTTCGTTTTTTAGCTTTTTGTTTGTTCTTGAAATAAGGAAAAGAACAACACCAACAAACACAATTACAACTGAAAGACCGCCTATTGCACCACCCACATTCAATGTATCGGGGGCAGTAATAAGAGTTCCGATAGTATATACAAGATATGCAATCGTATAACCTACACCAAGTTGTAAACCAATACCTGCAGCAACCCATTTACCACTCTTCATCTCTGCATTCATAGCACCAATAGCAGCAAAGCAAGGTGGTGAATAAAGATTAAACATAAGATAAGCGAGAGCTGCTATTTTTGTAATAGCCATTACTCCTGCAACTTGTGTACCTGCACCTTCCATAAGGGCGAGTTCCTCTGTATCGATAAGATTTTCAAGTCCTATGAAGCAAACTGCCAATGTACCTACAACATTTTCTTTAGCGATAAAGCCTGTAACCGCTGCCGCTGCTAACTGCCAACTGAGAACACCTACAATGGGGAAAAGAATATATGCGAAAGGCCCTGCAATAGAAGCGAGGATGGATGTATCGGCACTTTCTGCAACCTTGAAACTCCAATTGAATGTCTGCATAATCTGAACTGCGGTATTACAAAGAAGAATAATTGTAGCAGCTTTAACTATGTAAGCCCATCCGCGACTGCACATTGATTTGAATGCTCCCCAAAAACTCGGAATTTTATATTCGGGAAGCTCGATAATGAAGAAGGATTTTTTCTTACTGTTACCTGTAACTTTATTAACAAGCAAAGCACCCACGAAAATGAGAATTATACCGCACAAATACATTACTGTGCTGACCCAGCCTGCATTATCGAAAAACGCACCTGCAAAAAGAGAGATAACAGGGATTTTTGCACCGCATGGCATAAAGGGTGAAAGCATAGCAGTTGCTCTGCGTTCGCGTTCATTACGGATAGTACGGCTTGCCATAATACCGGGAACCGCACAACCTACAGTAATAACGAAAGGAATTACTGATTTTCCGGAAAGCCCTACTTTTTTGAAGATGGGATCAAGAACAACCGCAACACGTGACATATAACCACAGTCTTCAAGAAGAGCAATCAGGAAATACATCACCATAACAAGCGGTAAAAATCCGATAACTGCAATAGCACCGCCTATCACACCGTCTACAAGAAGAGCATATAATAAGGGGTTTGCGTTTTCAAGAAGTCCCCCTACCCAACCTTGGAATGTTTCGAGCCAACCTACAAGCAAATCTGCAATAGGTGTACCTACCCAAACCTGTGAAATCTGGAAAACAAGGAACATAACAACGGCAAAAATCGGGATACCGAGCCATTTGTTAGTTAAAACCGCATCTATCTTATCGCTGAAGTTTTTATCCTTAGTTAAAACTTTACGTGTTTCAACCGATTTAACTATTTTATTGACAAATGCAAAGCGTTTACGGTCAGCAGCCTGAACCGCTTTTCTATCGGTTAAATCAACATCGCCTTGTTTATAAGGTGCAGACTGACTTGTTCCTACCCGTGAAACAGCAACTTCCACAACCTTTTTTAATCCATCAGCAGATGTTGAAACAGTTTCAACCACAGGGCAACCAAGTGCTTTTGACAACGCATCTGTATCAATTTTAGTTTCCTTTTTAGCGTTAATATCGCTCTTATTAAGAGCAACAACCATAGGAATACCCAACTCAAGAAGTTGTGTTGTAAAGAAAAGGCTTCGACTTAAGTTTGTTGCATCCACGATATTTATCATAACATCGGGATTTTCTTTCTTTACATAATCGCTGGTAACACTCTCTTCACTTGTGAAAGGTGACATTGAATAAGCACCGGGAAGGTCAACAGCGATAAGATGTTCACTTCCTGCGCAGTAACTTTTTTTAATGGGGTGTTCTTTCTTTTCTACGGTAACACCTGCCCAGTTACCTACCTTTTCATTACTGCCCGTAAGAGCATTATACATTGTGGTTTTACCTGAGTTCGGGTTGCCGGTTAAAGCAATTCTCATATTTCTGCCTCCTTGTAATTACTAATCAAACGGTTAGCGGTCGCTAACTTATGCGGTAAAAAAAACAATCAAAAGATTGTTTTTTATTTTTAATCAAAAACAACAATTGCTTCGGCTAACTGATTATCAATATTATATCTGCCGTCTTTTATAGAAACTATGCATCCGCCTTTTAAGTGGGAAACTACGGTAATAGATTCACCGCTGTAACAGCCCAGCGAAAACAAAAACGCCTCTAATTCTTCGTCATCAGCATCAATTTGCTGAATGATGTATTCTTTGCCTTCAACAGCATTCTTCAAATTCATATATACCACCAAAAAAACTTTTAAGATGAAAAACTATAATTAGCATCTGCTAACTTTATATTCAAAAACACAAGTTAGCATTCGCTAACTTCAGTAATATTCTACTCTCTAATATAAATTTTGTCAACAGTTTTTAGAAATTTCTGTAAAATTTTTAAGTGCGTTTATCCTTTCTCAAAGACTAACGCACTCATTTTTTATTTTTCTATATTTTTAAAAGTATCTCTTATTTCCTGTGAGTTACCTGTTGCAAGGTAATACTCATATTGGTAAGGTTCGTAACTTTTAAACATTCTGGTTTTTACTACTGCAATATAAGATGTGGGGTCATCGTTAGAAGGGTCTTCTTCGTCGGTAGTTTCTCTGTTAAACACACCTGCAAGAAAATTTTCCTCATCAGGTACATAAAGACCTATACCGAAACTATCCTCAAATTCACCTGTAAAAGCCGTCCAATTTTCTTTTGAACAGAATTTGGGGTAATTTGCATCGGGCCAGAAAATAAGGTCGGGCTCGTTTTTAAGTTCGCCGTTTGTCCAAGGCTTATCCCCCGGGTAATAAACAAAATTATTAAAAGGCTCTATGCAGTAAAATGCAGGAATTTCCTGGGTACTTTCCGCCTCGGGATAACCCGAAAAATCTACAAATCGGCACTTTGCGTGAACCATACCGTTTTCAAAAGAATAGGTAGCCTCCATATATGAAGGGGTAATAAATTCTTTTTCCTTTGCCCAATCAAGCGGTCTGCATTTAATGTAAATACTGTCCTCAGTTACTTTTAAATCAACAATTTTACTTGCTTCATTAAACTGATTACCGCCCTGTACGGGATTATATCGCCAATCGTTATCCATATAAACACCGTGGTCGTATTCCAATGTGCCGTAGTAGGACTGCTGAACAAGTCTGCCGGTATCGTTTCTGTTAATAAGATTAACATTGTCATTTACAGATTTCGTGTTATAACGCTGCGCTGCATTTGAGTCAACCTTAATTTTTCCGTCAACGGATACTGCCTGAACATTTGAATCCATATCCTCAAGGTAACTTAAAGCACCGCCCCAAAGCAAATTAATACCTAGTTTAAGGTTTTGCGACTCAATATATATTTCCTGTTCAGGAATTTCTCTGTTAAATACCGAGAAGCCGTAAATTTTTATATTTTCATTTCCCGGTGTTAATGTCTGAATGGCAAGTGAATTAACTTTATTTCCTTTTTTACCTTCTAATGCATCATCTACAAAAGAATAAAATGTCTTTTTTTGTTCAGTCGGTTCCAGAAAGAAGTCCTCTTCTTTATCCTCAATTCCTGCAGAATAAAAAATCGTAACTTTTATATAGCAATCTGATGTATATTCAAGTCCGTAATAATTAAACCAACCGCAATCATTTTCGCTAAGTTCAATATTAGTAGTCGACAGACCTTCCTTGGCTACCGCTATCTCGGTATAATCACTCAAAATATTCTCACCCCGTACTATATCAAAATCTTCATCGTATTTTATAAAACTGAAAAGATATGGTGAAAAAACACCTAAAACCGCAACAATTACGGAAATGGCAACGCAAACAATAATTTTTACAGTTTTTTTCATAGGCTCCACCTCAATAAAATTCATATATCTAAAATACCACGCAACACAAACTAAGTCAACATATTAAAAAATCCATAACAAAAAACGAAAGATATATTGAAGTTGTTTCTCATTGCTGTTAAAATGAATCTGTATATTGAATATTTTCAAAGACAACAGACTATTTTTGAAACAGGTGTATAATTATGTATAAAAAAATTGTTAAACCAAATTTTGAAAATATGGGTGAATGGGATTTTTACTGCAACGACCTTGTTGTTGAGTATCAACAATGCATAGATGAGGGTCTTGATATTGAAAAATACAAAGATATTTTTGATGCTGTTATAAAGCTTCCCCGAAGCGAAACGAAAAAGAAATTAAGCGATGTTCTTTTTGAAGCAGTTTCTCAGTCGGAACAAAAAGGCAATTATAAATACATTGAACCTTCTGACTTAGAAGAAATTAAAGCATTAAGAGAAAAACACGAATTCAATGCAACGGATTTTGATACAAAAACCTTAAAAGATAAAATAGCAGGTGCCTGGATGGGTAGAATATGCGGCTGTCTTTTAGGAAAACCCGTTGAGGGTATAAGAACAGAAGAATTCGAACCTTTGCTCAAAAACAGCGGTAATTATCCTATGAACAGATACATTCTCAGCACCGATATTTCTGAAGAAATGTATGAAACTTATAATTTTGGTCTGCGTAATAAATGTTACGCCGATACAGTACACGGTATGCCCGTTGACGATGACACAAACTATGTTGTAATGGCTCAACTTATAATCGAAAATTACGGCAGAGATTTTAAACCCGCTGATGTTGCGAAAGCCTGGATGAAATATCAGGGAAAAGATGCTTATTTCACTGCAGAAAGAGTAGCTTTTTATAACTTTTCAAATGGTTATGAGCCTCCTTATTCAGCAATTTATAAAAACCCTTACAGAGAATGGATTGGTGCACAAATACGCGGTGACTATTTTGGCTACATTAATCCCGGTGACCCCGAGACTGCTGCTGAAATGGCTTTCCGCGATGCATCAATATCTCACGTAAAAAATGGTATTTATGGTGAAATGTGGGTTTCTGCTATGATTGCCTGTGCCACCGTTACCGACAAAATTGAAGATATAATTCTTGGAGGACTTTCACAAATTCCACACACCTCCAGACTTTATGAATGCATAATCAATGTGCTTACTGCATACAAAAGAGGTGTTTCATACGAGGAATGTTACAAGAAAATTCACAGCCTTTTTGATGAGCACACAGGCCATGGCTGGTGTCACACACTTTCAAATGCGATGATAGTTGCCGCTGCATTGCTCTATGGAGAAGGCGACTTCGGTAAATCAATCTGCATGGCTGTTCAGATGGCTTTTGATACAGATTGTAACGGTGCAACAGTAGGTTCAATTTTAGGCATGAGAAATGGCATTGACGGCATTGACGATATCTGGACAAGGCCTGTTGAAGACACACTTCACACCTCTATATTCGGCGTAGGTACTGTTAAAATTTCGGAACTTGTAGAAAAAACATTATCGCACGTAAAAATATAAATAAAAATCAAAGTGGGATGTAAAAAAGCGCAGACCGCATAAAACAATGAAAAAATGCAAGTTATTAAGAATTTAAGTTTTATGCTACAAATAAACCTCGCCGCTAGATGTACCTTTATACGCCTTCGGGCAAACAAAAACAAGTCAAAAGTCTTGTTTTTGCTCGGTTTGTCCGTTCTGCATTTTTTCTATCCCCTAAAAAGGAACTGTAAAAAAATGTTCGTTTTTTTACAGTTCCTTTTCTGCATTTTTCGCAATTTTTTTTGCATATTATATAAAATTATTAAAAACTGCCCATACTAAAATTAGTAATCACTTACCTTGACACCATTAAAAATCAGTCATATAATTTTTATTCCAATATAGTGTAAATATTATTATATATAGATTTTTATATGCGAAAGGAGTTTTTATGGATAATTATTTAATCCTGGTTACTTTTATCGGCTCTGTTATCGCCCTCTTATTTGCAATATTTACCGCAAAAAAGGTTTTGAAATTTTCCGAGGGCACAGACAAAATGAAGAAGATCTCAAAATCTATTCGTATGGGTGCAAACGCATTCCTCAAACGCCAATATATTATTGTGGCAATTTTTTTCTCAGTACTCTTCGTGATTTTAGGGGTTATGGCTATTTTAGGTCTTCTTACACCATATGTTCCATTTGCGTTTATTACAGGTGGATTTTTCTCAGCACTTTCAGGTTTTGTCGGCATGAAAATTGCCACCGCTTCAAACGCACGTACAGCTAACGCTTGTCGCGAAGGTCTTAATCGCGGCTTGCGTGTTGCATTCTCCGCAGGCTCTGTTATGGGCTTTACCGTAGTTGGTTTAGGTCTTCTCGATATTTCAATCTGGTTTTTCCTTTTAAAGTATGTGTTCAATCTTTCTCCTGCAGAAATCACAAGCGCTATGCTCACATTCGGTATGGGTGCTTCATCAATGGCGCTTTTTGCCCGTGTTGGCGGCGGTATTTTCACAAAGGCTGCTGACGTAGGTGCTGACCTTGTAGGTAAAGTTGAAGCCGGTATCCCCGAAGACGATCCCAGAAATCCGGCAGTTATTGCCGACAACGTTGGTGATAACGTAGGCGACGTTGCAGGTATGGGCGCAGACCTTTATGAATCTTATGTTGGCTCTATTCTTTCCTCTTCCGCTTTAGGTGTTGCTGCCTTCAGCGGAAGTATGAAGGCTATGGCTCTTCCTCTTATACTCGCTTCTATTGGTATTGTTTGCTCAATAATCGGAACATTTTTAGTTCGAACCAAAGAGGGCGCAAGTCAAAAAGATTTATTAAAAGCTTTAAGCAAAGGCACAAATTTTTCAGCAATACTTATTGCAGTTGTTGCACTTCCCCTTGTTTACTTCATTCTCGGTAAAGAGAACTGGACTATGTATTTTGCAATCCTTGCAGGACTTCTGGCAGGTGTTTTCATCGGTCAATCAACGGAATATTTCACCTCCGATACTTACAAACCCACACGCAAACTTTCAAATTCTTCCGAAACAGGCTCTGCTACCATTATAATCAGTGGACTTTCTCTCGGTATGCTTTCAACCGCTTTACCCATCATTATTGTTTCTGTTTGTGTTCTTATTTCTTATTTTGTTTCCGGTGGTGGCTCTATGGGGCTTTACGGTATTTCCCTTGCGGCTGTCGGAATGCTTTCGACACTCGGCATCACCCTTGCAACTGATGCTTACGGTCCTGTTGCAGATAATGCCGGCGGCATCGCAGAAATGACAGGACTTGAAAAAGAAGTGAGACAGAGAACTGATGCGCTCGACTCTTTAGGCAATACAACCGCAGCAACCGGCAAAGGCTTTGCAATCGGTTCGGCAGCTCTTACAGCACTCGCTCTTATGGCTTCGTACATCGACAAAGTAAAATCAATTCCCGGCGGTGCTGAAAAAATTGCGGATTTGAGTCTTATGAACCCCACAGTTCTTATTGGTTTATTTATAGGTGCTTGCCTTCCCTTTGTTTTTGCAGCACTTACAATGGAATCAGTCGGCAAAGCAGCAGAGAGTGTAGTTAAAGAAGTTCGCCGTCAGTTCCGTGAAATCAAAGGTCTTATGCAAGGTAAATCCGATCCCGACTACGCTAAATGTGTTGACCTTTGCACTAAAGCAAGTCTTAAGGAAATGGTTTTACCAACAGTTGTTGCAATTATTGTACCTATTGCAGTCGGAATGATTTTAGGATGTGCCGGTGTTGTTGGTATGCTTGCCGGTGCTACGGCAACAGGATTCCTTATGGCAGTATTTATGTCAAACTCCGGCGGTGCCTGGGACAACGCAAAGAAATATATTGAAGGCGGAACACACGGCGGAAAAGGTTCTTCCTGTCACAAAGCCGCTGTTGTAGGCGATACGGTAGGTGACCCCTTCAAAGACACTTCCGGTCCTGCAATCAACATTCTTATAAAACTTCTTTCAATGGTTTCAATTGTTTTTGCGGCACTTGTTATTAATTTCAGTATTCTTTAATAAAATCAAATCCCTTAGAAAATCACTCGGTTTTCTAAGGGTTTTTTTGTCATAAAACCACAATTACAGGAAAAAATAATTGTGAGGTGATATAAATGTCAAAAGAAACACACGAAAGAAAATACACCCGAGAAAAACCTATATCGGAAGCGTACCCGGAAATAGACAATGACCTTGCACGTGATAATATTGAAAACGACTTCGATTTAACTGCGGCAGATATACAGGACTTATAACATGGAATCGATTTGGAAAAAGACAGCGGAATTACCTCAATTCCCCAAACTCGAAAAAAATATAAAAACCGATGTGCTTATAATCGGTGGAGGTATTGCAGGCATTTTAACGGCATACTATTTAACCGAAAAAGGTGCAAACTGTATCCTTGTTGAAAAAGACAGAATCTGTGAAAAAACCACCGCAAACACCACAGCTAAAATTACCTTACAACACGGCTTATGTTACGATAAAATTTTCAAAAGCAATGGTTTTGATGTAGCCCTGGCATATTACAAAGCGAATTACGAAGCATTAAAGGAATTCGAAAAACTATGCAAAAACATCGATTGTAATTACGAAACAAAAGACAACTATGTGTATTCTTTAAATAACCGGAAAGTTTTGGAAAACGAACTGAAAACTTTAGAAAAAATCGGTTGCGATGCAGATTTTGTTGAAAATTTATCAATACCCTTATCAACAGTCGGTGCTGTACGGATAAAAAATCAAGCCCAATTTCATCCTTTGAAATTTATTTCAAAAATAGCAGAGAAGTTAAAAATATACGAAAACACTTTTGTAAGAAAAATATCTGAAAATGAAGCAATTACGGATAACTGTAAAATAACATTTAAAAAAGCTGTTATTGCCACACACTTTCCATTTATAAATAACCACGGCGGATATTTTATAAAACTTTATCAACATCGTTCATACGTTATAGCCCTTGAAAATGCATACGACGTAAATGGTATGTTTGTTGATGAAAACGATAAAGGTCTTTCTTTCAGGAATCACGAAAATATGCTGCTTTTAGGCGGTGGCAGTCACCGAACAGGCAAAAAAGGCGGTAATTGGGCTGAACTCCGGGATTTCAGAAGAATAAAATATCCACACGCAAAAGAAATTGCTTTTTGGGCAACGCAGGACTGTATGAGCCTTGACAGTATACCCTATATAGGCGAATATTTTAATAATTCTCAAAAACTATATGTTGCAAGTGGTTTTAATAAATGGGGAATGACAGGCGCTATGGTAAGCGCAATGATTTTGAGCGACATTATAACAGGCAAAGAAAACCCTTACACCTTCGCTTTCAATCCCCACAGAAGTATTCTGAAACCTCAGCTTTTAGTAAACGGATTTGAATCTGCAGTAAACCTTTTAACCCCCACCACAAAAAGATGCCCTCACTTAGGGTGCGCGCTTAAATGGAACAAAGAAGAACACAGTTGGGACTGCCCCTGCCATGGGTCACGTTTTACAGAAAACGGCAAACTTATAGACAACCCTGCCAACGGGAATTTAAAGTAAACAAAAATCCTCTGACTTTCAATATGTCAGAGGTTTTGTTATAATTTTTTGTGACCGAATGTTTCGCTCAATTGTTCTATTGGTGAAAGGAGAGCGTTTATGGATAAAAACACGGACTTCAAAACTATATACAACAAATACGGCGAAATGTTATACAGAATTGCTTTTGTATATCTGGGAAATCAGGATGACACTGAAGATATTTTACAAGATGTTTTTGTCACTCTTTTGCACAACCCACCAAAGTTTAATAACGAAGAACACGAAAAAGCGTGGCTCATAAGAACAACACAAAATAAATGTATAAATCTTTTAAAATCACCTACGCGAAAAACCACGGATATTGATGATATACAAATTCAAGCAGATAATGATAACAAAGATTTACACATTGATATTGTTAAGCAAATTATTGCTCTCCCGCCCAAGTACAAATCCGCCGTAATTCTTTATTATTACAATGATTACTCTGTATCTGAAATCGCAAAAATACTGAAAATAAGTAAATCTGCAGTCAAGATGCGATTAAAAAGAAGCAGAGAATTATTAAAAATACAATTGGAGGATTACAACAATGAATAAAAAAGACTTAAAAAACAGTTTGAAGCAAATAAAACCCGACCCTTATTTAGAAACTCGACTTAACGCAAAAATACAATCACTTACTGTTGAAAGCAAGATCAAACCGAAAAAACTGACAATTTCAACTGCGGTATTATGCAGTATAATCATTGTTTTAAGTGTAAGTGCAGGAATCGGACTTAGCAACACACCACACAACACAACTAATGTCAGCCTTTCAAACAATTACACACCCGAAACTGCCTCTATCGATGTTTCTGAACCAGCTTCAGATTTAGTTGAAATATTGAACTCACAAAAAGAAAGTGCAGATAAAACCGAAAACTATATAGCATATTCAGTTCCGACAGTTGAAACCAATGTTCACTACAAACAAGTTCTTTTAGTAAACGGAAAAGATATCGCACCCGAAAATTATGTTAAGTTCTACAAGGTAAAAAATTATGCCTTGCTGCCTTTTAATGCAATTCTTAAGGAACTCGGTGCCTCAACACAATGGCAAACCGAAACCACTGCTATTATCACTTTAAATGGAGTAAAATATACTCTAGATGCAGAAAAATGCACTTTAAAATCAGAAGGAAGCGACACAAATCTTTTGGTTCCGCTTGTTGCTCCCGGAAACACATTACCCGGTGATATTCCTATGTTTACAACATATAACGGTGAATTCGTTCTTGATAACCACACTACACAAGGAGCACTAAAGGCTCTTGGTTTTAACCATAAAGTTACCGTAAACTATGATAAAGAAATCGCAACAGTACAATAATATATAAAAACAGTTGCCGGATACATTGCTGAATCCGGCAACTGTTTTTTATTTTTTCAAAATCCACACAAGCATTTCTGTTTCGCCACGGTTAGCATAGGCGTAATAGGGAATGAATTTAAGGTCTGTTTCAATATACTCTTCTGTTGCGTCAAAATAAAGAGCATCGCTTTCGGGTTCTTTATAACCCTTTACTATGATATTGGGTATTAAAAACTCATTATCCGAAAGTTTGGTTTTTCCTTTAATATCAATCCTTAATGATTTCAAATCATTACCGTTGTCTACACCTTCAAGGCAGTACACAACGGGACCGCGCATAACCGCCACGCGACCTGCGGCGGAATGCACCCTTTTATTTGCTGAAACGAACGTAACGGGCATTTCGAGCGAAAGGACAATTTCATCGTTAACCGCTGTTTCAATATACGCATATCCGTTTTTAAGAGTGTAGGACTTATTTATTTCAAATTTTTTGCACCAACCCGGAATTCTCAAAGCAATATGTTTTTTTGCGTTATTTTCAATTACGAATTTAATTTCGTTTGATATGGGATAATTTGTAATTTGTGTGATTATCATACCCTCATTTTCGGTTTGTGATGCTATATACTGATGAATAAACAAAGTATCGTCAGTATACGAATATATATATTCGCCTATCGAAGCAATAAAGCGTATAACGTTAGGAGGACAACAGGAGCAATCAAAAACCTCCTTACGCTGAGTTATGGGAAAACGCTTTCCGCCATCGGTACTTATATTCACATCATTGAAATCAGGGTCAATCTCAAGAGGATTTTCATAGAAAAAGCCTTTGCCGTCCATAGAAATACCGGAAAGGATTCCATTATACATAACTTTTTCAACTGCATCGGCATATTTTGAATCTATATTCAGTTTCGGCATACGTTTTGCAAATAATGCCAGGGCAATAGAGGCGCAAGTTTCAGCATATGCATCTCTGTTAGGTAAATCGTAATCCACAGTAAAAGCTTCGCCGTGACAAGTGCTTCCCGTAGCCCCCGTAATATACATACGTTTATTTACGATATTCATAAATAAGCGTTCGGTAGCCGCGAAAAGTTCCTTGTCATTATACAAATATGCAATATCAGCCATACCGCAGAAAAGATACAATGCTCTTACGCAGTGTCCGTCGGCAGTTTCGCGTTCTCTTAAAGGACGGTCGTCCTGATTATAATTAACGTTACAACCTCGATATAAAGAATTATCAATATCATTTGTGCCGTGGTTATCAATAAAGAACTTCGAAAGTTCAAGATAGCGTTTCTCGCCTGTTGCTTCGTAAAGTTTTACAAGGGCAAGTTCAATTTCGGGATGACCCGGTGTTACAAAAGCGGCAGATTTATCTTTAACGAAAACTTTTTCGATATAATCTGCATACTTGCACATTGCATCAAGAAGTGTTCTTTTGCCTGTTGCGTTATAGTAAGCAACAGCCGCTTCCATAAGATGACCTGCGCAGTAAAGTTCGTGTTCGCTACGATCGGTAAAACGCTCACCCGTAACTAAAAAATGGCTGTTGAAATAACCGTTTTCATCACTGTTTTTTGTAATCTTTTCAATAGATTCATCGGCAATTTTTTCCAACTCATCATTTTTGTAAAAACTAAGGATGTAAGCAAGGCCCTCAAGCCATTTTGCAATATCTGAATCCCAGAACACGTGAGGCATATCAGGCTCACCCTCTTTCCAGGTACAGTCAAGAGCAGCAAACCGATGAGTTTCGTAGAATCTGTCATACACAGACTTAAGGGTAACATTATTTATCATATCCAGCTTTGTTTTCCAGAAACCGTCGGTGATTTTTATTTTTCTGTAATCAATATCTTTCATAATAAACTCCTTACGAGGTATACTTATTGTCTTTTTTCTAGTTCTTTTGCAACACATTCTTTCCAACGCCTTGCAATAAGCTCATGACCGCAGGTTGTGGGGTGCACACCATCCCAAAGGATATTATAAATATCAGTTTTTTCTTTGTAAGAATCTATCATATCCTGGAGCGGAACAAACACCGCATTATATTCTTCAGCAATTTTGCGAGCCACTTTTTGGTAATCACATATATGCTCTTTAAAGAAAGCATCAAGTTCGGGCTCTTTTTTGTCACCAAAGAAAGGTTCCATAATTACAATAAGCGTATCCGGATTTTGTTTTTTCACTTCGTCAAGAAGATAACGGTATATTTTCTCGTATCTTTCTGCATCCGAACCGGATTTATGCTCCCAATTAAAAATTATATCGTTTATACCAACCAGAATGCTGAGTATCGTGGGTTTTAAGTTAAGGCAGTCCTCTACCCATCTGCCGTACAGGTCGGCTATTCTGTTGCCGCTGATTCCCCTGTTTATAAATTCTACATTTTTATCTATATTGTCAGCAGAAAGTTCTGCCGCAATAATATACTGATAACCGTGACCATGAACATGGTTAAGGTCAGAATTCCTGCCACGATTGCCGTCGGTTATTGAGTCACCCTGAAAAAGTATAACATCATTTTCTTTAAGTTTTAACATAATATCACCATTTTAAAATACGGTATGCTCAAATTACCTTTGAACATACCGTAAATTTTCATTTAGCCTTCAACATTACCGGCTTTAACTGCTTCAAAATCTTCTTCAATTTCTTTTGAGGGAGGTGCAGTAAGAAGTGATACTACAACTATACAAATTGAGGAGAATATAAATGCAGGAAGAAGTTCATAAATAGCGAAAGCTCCGCCGAGTTTGCTGATGACAAGTTTCCAAAGGAATACCATTCCGGCACCACTGACCATACCAGCAATAGCACCGGCTCTGTTGATACGCTTCCAGAAAAGTGAGAATATCATAAGAGGACCGAATGTTGCACCGAATCCTGCCCAAGCAAATGAAACGATACCGAAAATTACGCTATCTTCATCAAGAGCAATAACAGCAGCAATTAAAGCAATTACAAGAAGTGTAACTCTTGACATTGTCATAACCTGCTTGTCGCTTGCGCCTTTTTTGAATATACCCTGATAGATATTTTTTGCAAATGCTGATGCAGCAATAAGAAGATACGAGTCTGATGAGCTGATTGTGGCAGCAAGAATACCAGCCATAATAAAACCTGCCAAAATAGGACCGAAACCTGTTGATAAGAAGTTTGTTGTAAGAGTAATAAAAATGCTTTCTGCACTTGCAGATGTAAGATGCTCTGTGGGGAACAAATCTCTGCCTATAATACCGATGAAAACTGCAACTGCAAGAGAAATAACTACCCAAACCATAGCAATTCTTCTTGAAAGTTTAAGTTCAGATTCTTTACGGATTGCCATAAAGCGAAGAAGAACCTGAGGCATACCGAAGTAACCAAGACCCCACGCAAGCATAGAGCAGATTTTAAGAACACCGTATTCGGATGCTTCGCCAAAAGCGGGTGCGCCGTTTACAACTTGCTGTACACCATCAGCATCAACTGTGGGATTAGCAATATTGAAGAACTCAAGGAAACCGGGAATGGCTTTTGCATTTTCGATGACCGCACCGAGACCGCCTGCGTGTACAATACCCATAACAACTACAACGGTAAGTGCTACAAACATAACTATGCCCTGCATAAAGTCAGATGCACTCTCAGCAAGGAAACCGCCGAGGATAGTATAAAGAAGAACGAAGATAGCACCAACTATCATCATAGGTATATAGGGTGCATCAAAAAGTGTTGAGAAAAGTTTACCGCAAGTTACGAAGCAACTTGATGCGTAAACAGTAAAGAATATAAGTATGAAAAGTGCCGCAAGAGAAACGATAACTTTTTTCTTTTCGCGGAATCTGTTTGAGAAAAATTCCGGCAATGTAATTGCATTATTTGCTCGCACACTGTATCTGCGAAGTCTTTTTGAAACTATAAGCCAGTTGAGGTATGTACCTACTGCAAGACCGATTGCTGTCCACGCTGCATCTGCAAGACCGCACCAATATGCAACACCAGGAAGACCCATAAGAAGCCATCCACTCATATCTGAAGCCTCTGCGCTCATTGCAGTAACCCAAGGACCTAAAGAACGTCCTCCAAGAAAGTAGTTTTCTGAACTCTTGTTAGCTTTTTTTGCAAAAACGATACCAATTATAACAACAACCGCCATATACGCAATCATTGCAACAAGAGTTTGTAATGTTTTTCCATCCATTCCTTTTTCACTCCTATTTTAAATTGTTTTTTATAATACCATATTCTGTATAAATATTCAATAAAAATTTTATATATTATCAATATTGAATTTATATAAAATTTAAATTATTATAAAACTAACAGAAATCTGTTAGTATTTTATCCGAAAAGGACTGATTTTTATGAAAATTACATTTATGGGTGCAGGCAGCACCGTTTTCGCCCGTAACGTTATCGGTGACTGTATGTGTACCGAAGCTTTAAGGGACAGTACATTTGCCCTTTACGACATTGACGGTCAACGTCTCGAAGAAAGCCGTACTATAATCGAAGCAATCCGCCAGGCAAAAGGCGGTTATGGTAAGGTTGAATGTTATTTAGGCGTTGAAAACCGCAAGGATGCACTTCGCGGTGCAAATTTCGTTGTTGATGCAATTCAGGTTGGTCTTTATGACCCTTGCACCATAATCGACTTCGAAGTTCCGAAAAAATACGGTCTTCGCCAGACTATCGGTGATACACTCGGTATTGGCGGTATTATGCGTGCTTTACGCACTATCCCCGTTCTTGAAGACTTTGCTCGTGATATGGAAGAAGTTTGTCCTGATGCGCTTTTCCTTAACTACACTAATCCTATGGCAATGCTTTCAGGCTATATGCAAAGATATACAGGTGTTAAGACTCTCGGTCTTTGCCATAGCGTTCAGACTTGCTCTTTGGACCTTTTCAGAGAACTTGGTATGGAAGACAAACTTGACGGCAGAAAAGAACTTATCGCCGGTATCAATCACATGGCATGGCTTCTCGAAATCAGGGATAAAGACGGTGTTGACCTTTATCCTGAAATCAAAGCAAGAATTGGTGAAAAGCTGGCAGATCCGGAATTCAAAAATAAAGTTCGCTACGAATACATCAAAAATTTCGGCTACTACTGTACGGAATCAAGCGAACATAACGCAGAATACAATATGTTCTACATAAAAAGCAAATACCCCGAACTTATCGAAAGATACAATATTCCCCTTGATGAATATCCCAGACGTTGTGTAAATCAAATTGAAGGCTGGAAAAAAGAATACGCTGAAATGCTTGAAAAAGGCATAAAAGAACACAATCGTTCAAATGAATATGCTTCTCATATCATGGAAGCAATTGTTACAAGTACACCTTACCAGATAGGCGGTAATGTGCTTAACACCAATTACCTTATTTCAAACTTGCCTCAGGAGGCTTGCGTTGAAGTTCCCTGCCTTATTAACGGAAACGGTGTTCATCCATGCTCCGTAGGTGCATTACCCGTTCAGTGTGCAGCTATGAATATGACTAATATCAATGTTCAACTTCTTACAATAGAGGCAGCAAGAACAAGAAAACTTGAACATATCTATCAAGCAGCAATGCTTGACCCGCATACAGGTAGCGAACTTGATATTGACACTATCAAAAAGATGGTTGATGACCTTATTGATGCCCATGGTGATTATTTACCGAAATATAATTAAAAAGTCACAATTTTTTAATAAATATAAAGCAAAATAATTATGGTAGCATTTATAATTTTGAAAGGATTTTAAAAAATGAAAAACAAAATAATTATAATTATTGTAGCCATAGTTGCTGTTATTGCCATCATCGGCGGTGCTCTTATGAGCAGTTACAACGGCCTTGTAACAGGTCGTGAGGCAGTTGATAACGCAGAATCCAATATTGACACATATCTTCAGAGAAGAGCAGATCTTATTCCAAATGTTGTTTCCACAGTCAAGAGCTTCGCTGCCCACGAAACAGAAGTTTTCGATAAAGTTCTTGAAGCAAGAACTGCCCTCTTAAACGCAAATACCATGGAAGATAAAGCAAATGCCGATGCTCAACTTAACAGAGCTTTACAAGGCATTAATGTAATTGTTGAAAACTATCCCGAATTAAAGTCCGATACAACATATGTTGCACTTATGGATGAACTTGAGGGAAGCGAAAACCGTATTGCAGTTGCAAGAAAAGATTACAATGACACAGTTCAGGAATATAACAACAAGGTTATACGTTTCCCCGGCAGTATTGTGGCAAAAATATTCGGTTTTGAAAAAGCTGAATACTTTGAAGCTAACGAAGAATCACTGACAGTTCCCGATGTAGGTGCAGCTTTAGGTGAATAAAATGGAAAAGGAAATAAACCGTGTCAGTTTCGCCTTAATTCTTTCTATTATCTTGCTTTGTCCTATCCTTTTAGGTGCGGCACCATCACACACAGATTTATTTTATGTAAACGACTATGCTAATGTTCTTTCAGACGAGACAGAATCGCAAATTCTGTCAACTGCCGTAGATCTGGAGAAACAGACCGGGGCACAGGTTGTAATTTTGACAGTAAACAGTCTTGATGGTGAAGACATTTCCGACTATGCTGTTGAAACATTTCGTAACTGGGGCATTGGCGACGAAGAAAGTGATAACGGCGTTCTTATACTGCTCAGTGTCGGCGATCGGGAAATGTGGGTAACCACAGGTTACGGTCTTGAAGGCACTCTTACAGATACCAGTCTCGGTCAAATGAGGGATGCCTATGCCATCCCCTATTATAGAAATGACGACTTTGAAACAGGCACCATCCTTCTTTTCAACGCAATCGTTAACGAAATACGCACAGAAGAATACGGGCTTGAGCCGTTGGATTTTGAACAACCTGAAAATTATCCCACAATCGAACCGACAGAATTACCGAATGAAGTTCTTTTGGTATTAACGGCTTTTTGGGCTACACCCTTCTGTATAGTGATAGGTGGCGGTTTTTTCCGTTTTATTAAATATATGCGTTTGCGTGCATTTGATAAAAAGAACGGCACAAAAACTGCTGAAGAATGTCGAAAAAAATGTAAGGAAAAACGCGCAAACCGACATCATCCCGGAGGTCACGATGGTTATGGTGGTCACGGCGGTTTCGGCGGAGGTGGCTTTGGCGGAGGCGGCTTCGGCGGAGGCGGCGGTTTCAGTGGCGGCGGAGGCAGCACCGGTGGTGGCGGCGCAGGCGGCAGATTTTGATTAAATTCATCAACGGAGATTCATTTTAAATTTGAATCTCCGTTTTTTATTGATTATAATATTTTTCTTGTATTTTGTCTATTTATGTGCGATAATGTTTCAGTCTTTCAAAAGACAAGTTAAAAAACGAAGAGGTATAATATGTCTGAAAAAAGAAGTAGTTTTACCGGTAAACTCGGTTTTGTTCTTGCTACCGCAGGTTCTGCGGTTGGCCTCGGAAACATTTGGCGTTTTCCTTACCTTGCCGCAAAACACGGCGGCGGTATTTTTTTACTTGTTTATCTTGTGCTTGCGTTAACATTCGGTTTTGCACTTATGTGCGCTGAAATTGCAATTGGCAGAAAAACAGGTGTAAGCGCCATTGCTGCTTATAAAAAACTCGATAAAAAGTTTTCGTTTATGGGCATTCTCGCTTCTATAGTACCGATAATAATTTTGCCCTACTACTCCGTAATAGGCGGTTGGATTATTAAATATCTCACCGTATTTGTTACAGGTAATATGGCTAATGCAGCTCAGGACGGATTTTTCGATAATTTTATCGCTGCCCCCACAGAACCAATTGGTTGGTTTTTGATTTATCTTGCACTTACCGCATTAGTCGTTCTTTTCGGTGTTGAAAAAGGTATTGAAAAAGTCAGCAAGATAATGATGCCCGTTCTTGTTGTCTTGACCGTATTCATTGCAGTATATTCATTGTTTATGCCCGGAGCAATTGACGGTTTACTTTATTACATCACTCCCGATTTCAGTAAATTCTCCGGAACAACGGTTCTTGCGGCTATGGGTCAGCTTTTCTATTCCATGTCACTCGCTATGGGTATTATGATTACCTATGGCTCATATATGAAAAAGGATGTTAATCTTGAGTCTTCTGTTAAACAGATTGAACTTTTTGATACAGGCATAGCATTCTTTGCAGGTCTTATGATTATCCCTGCAGTTTTCTCTTTCTCAGGCGGTGATGAATCTGCCCTCGGTAAAGGTCCCGGACTTATGTTTGTAACACTTCCTAAAGTGTTCGAGAGTATGGCAGGTGGCGCAATTATCGGTACCGTGTTCTTCATATTGGTACTTTTTGCAGCCCTTACTTCTTCAATATCACTTATGGAAACCGTTGTTTCTATCTTTATGGATAAATTCGGTTGGAGCAGAAAACCAACTTGTATCGGCGTATTCATCGGATGTGTTGCTCTGGGTCTGCCTTCTTGCCTTGGTTACGGTACATTGAGCGATATCACTATTTTAGGTATGGCTTTCCTTGATTTCTTCGATTTTATCAGTAACAGTGTGCTTATGCCCATAGTGGCACTCATCACCTGCATACTTGTAGGTTATGTTATAAAACCCAAGGCGCTTATTGAAGAAATTGAACAGAGTGAGAAATTCAAACGAAAAACCCTTTTTACAATTGTTATTAAATACCTTGCTCCCGTATGTATCGTTGCAATTCTCGTTTTCTCAGTTCTTGAAGCAACAGGCGTTATAAAAGTTTAAAGAAAAACAAAATCACCACAGATTCGGTAATGGATCTGTGGTGATTTTTATTAAATTACATCAAAAATATTGCTTTGGCCTGTAATAAGATTAAATTTAAGGCTCTTGTCTACGCCATTTTCGGTAAAGTCAAGGCGGATAACATCTTCATCCTCATACTCTGCAAGTTTAACCTTGTAATCTTTATCCTTAAAGAATTCTTTAAGATAACCAATTCTTTCATCATCAAAATCTCCTGCATTATCAGAAACGAAAAGGACATTTCCGCAAACGCTATTGATTTTGCCGTGAAGGAGTTTCTGCTCCCAAGTGTAGTTTATGTTGATATCACGAAGGAAGAATACGTCAGGGTCATTGCAGAATGCTCTGCCGTCAAGGTGATTACGGAAAATTGTATTTATAATCGCATTCTGTGATGATGGGTTTTCGCAGTTTATTCTGATAGATGCAACAAGAGCGTTTACATCAATGCCTTTTTCCAACTTAAACTTCCAGTTTTTACTTGCGTCGCAACTGATTCTGCAAGCATCAAATATACCCATACAAGCACCGATAGGCACACCGCAACCGAGAATCCATTTATCGCCGCAAGCTTCACGCAAGAGGTCAACACCATCGCACATAATTTCACCACGTGTTTTGCCGTTTCTGGGTTCAATACATTGGCTGTAAAGGAAGTCGAGTTTAACCATATCAAATCCCCAGTCATTAAGAACCGTGTCAAACACTTCCATAATATATGCGCGAACTTCCGGATTATAGATATCTAAGGTATAAGCACCACCCCAACCCTGGCAACCAAGCATTTTCTTGCCGTTTCTGTTGTGTCTTAAGAGCCAATCGGGGTGCTCTTTTGCGATTTTAGAAGAAACCTGTGCGCTGAAAGGTGCAAGCCAGATACCTGCCTTATAACCCTTCTTGTGGATTTCATCTGCAATATATTTCATTCCGTTGGGGAACTTTTTCTCGTCTGTAAGAAGCCAATCGCCAACTGCCTGCTGATAACCGTCATCAACCTGGAAAAT
Source organism: Acutalibacteraceae bacterium (assembly GCA_045578985.1). Classification (GTDB taxonomy): domain Bacteria; phylum Bacillota; class Clostridia; order Oscillospirales; family Acutalibacteraceae; genus DTU089. The sequence goes on from JAZNLH010000022.1 coordinate 51,752, forward strand.
ATTAACTTCTTCGGTTGCTCTGTCGAGTCCGTTAAGGTCACGGATAATAATTTCTTCGCTGATATTCTGGAAATAGTTATACCATGATGTATAACCTGAAAGATGTTTTATAGCAGGTTTTTTACAGCCTACAAAGTCGAAGAAATACTTATCCATAACTTCATCCATATCGCCCTCAATAATTGCGATATCAAAGATTTCATATTCCTGACCTGCTTTAAGTTCAAGACCTTCAACGTCTTTTCTGATAATGAATTTATCATCCTTCATATCTACGGCGAAAATTGTAAAGCCCTGACGTTCACTTCTTGAACCGTAAAGTTTGATTTCTCTTTCGCCTTTCTCACGGAAATAGCAATATGTATAAGCGTGGAATTTACCTTCCTCGCCATAGCTTTCAAAATGGTAGTCACCGGAAAGACCTGCAAAATGCTTTACGAATTTTGTGATATTTGCTGCCTTAATAAGTCCGTCGAATTTATCATCTTTAGCAAACTCACGGGATGTTGTCCAAGCCTGATAGCCGTTTGCAAAGAATAAATCATCATCGTCAAAATCTTTTTCGCATTCTATTTCTAAAGATTTCATTTTAAGGTCGCATTTTGCTGTAAGAATGCCTTTTATACTTTCATCTGTCTGCTTAAGTTCAAATGTAAATGCTCTTCCTTCTAATTCATTTTGTTGTACGAGAGCTTTACCAATGGTAAATTCTGATCTGATTATATTAAACATAACAAACTCCTCCGCTTTTGAATTATTGGTTTACATATTCTATAAATTTAAGGAATTGCTGTTTGCCTTGTTCGTTCCTCTCAAACACTCCACATTGTCCGAGTATATCAGCGAAAACCTTTCCTATTTCATTGCGAATAATTTCCTCGCAATTATCAGGTGTAATATTATTATTTTTCTTGATTATCTCTGCCCATTCAGCATGCTTTGAAATTCTTTCATCTTTTGAAATATCTTCGCCGTTTACAAGGGCGTTTTCAAGAAGTGCCATTTCCGTTTTAAGACGTGCAGGAAGAACAGCAAGACCCATAACCTCAATAAGACCTATATTCTCTTTTTTAATATGGTGGTGTTCGGGATGAGGATGATACACACCGTCGGGATATTCTTCGGTGGTAATATTATTTCTCAACACAAGGTCAAGCTCATATTTACCGTTTCTGAAACGTGCAATAGGTGTTATTGTATTGTGGGGAACACCATCGGTTTCAGCAAAAACAAATGCCTCCTCATCAGTATAATCACGCCATTTTGCGAGGATTTTACCAGCAAGGGTGCAAATTCTGTCCGTATCGTCACCTTTAAGACGAAGAACTGACATAGGCCATTTAATAATACCTGCTTCTATATCGGAGAAATCTTTGAACTCCACGGAGGTTTCGATTTCAGCCTTTGTCATTGCAAAAGTATAGTTACCGCCTTGGAAATGGTCGTGGGTAAGAACAGAACCACCTACAATAGGTAAATCCGCATTAGAGCCTACAAAATAATGAGGTACTTTTTTTACAAAAGCAAAAAGGCGTCTGAAACCACCTTCGCTGATTTTCATAGGCACGTGTTTTGAATTAAAAACTATACTATGCTCGTTATAATAAACATAAGGCGAATACTGTAAACACCATTCTTCTCCGTTTAAATCTACGGGAATAATACGGTGATTCTGCCTTGCAGGGTGATTCACTCTACCTGCATAGCCTTCATTTTCAGGGCAAAGCAAACAAAGGGGATATGAACTTTGTTTCATTTTAAGTGCCGCCGCAATAGCCTTGGGGTCCTTTTCGGGTTTTGAAAGGTTTATTGTAATATCAATATCGCCATATTCCGTAGGTGTTACCCATTTAATATCGTTTTTTACACGGTATTCTCTTATATAATCCGATTTTCTTGAAAGGTGGTAATAATACTCGGTTGCTTTTTCGGGACTTTCAGCATAAAGAGTATTAAACTTCGAGATAACCTGAGAGGGCCTCAGTGTAAGAACACCCATTATTTTAGTATCAAGCAAATCGCGGTATACTACCGAATCTTCACATATACCGTTCTCGCAGGCATAGTCAAGTAAAATTTTAAGAAGTTCTTCTAACTTAACATTTTCAAAAACTTCCGCCTCTGTTTCAATACTGTCCATACCGAGAATTTCAAGTATTCTGTTAACTGCCCATCTTTCATCAAGCGCTTCAATAAGCCCCTCTTTTTCGGCATATTTTACCAGTGACTTAATCGCCGAACTTACTGTCATTGTTTATCCCCCACAATGTTAATAATATATCACTATAATTATATAATTTTTTGCTGCTCGGTTTCAAGATATTTATGTAAAAAATATTGAAAAATATACCTAAAACGGATAAAATAAATCCAAAGGAGTGAGTTTTTTGAATTTTGATGCACTTAAAGTGAAAAATGATATAGTAAAATGGATCAGAGATTGGTTTGAAATTAACGGCAAAGGCTGCAAAGGTGTTGTAGGTGTTTCAGGCGGAAAAGACAGCTCTGTTGTGGCGGCACTTTTAGTTGAAGCCCTAGGCAAGGAAAATGTAGTTGGTGTTCTTATGCCAAAAGGTGAGCAGTTTGATATTGATGTAAGTATTTCCTTGTGTGAGTTTTTAGATATTAAATACTACACCGTAAACATAAACGACGCATATAACGGACTTATGGCAGAATTAGAGAAAAGCGGTGTAGAAATTAACACACAAGCCACCACAAACCTTCCCCCAAGGCTCAGAATGGCAACGGTTTATGCCGTAAGCCAAAGTGTTAACGGCAGAGTGGCAAACACCTGTAATCTTTCTGAGGACTGGGTGGGTTATTCCACACGCTACGGCGACAGCGTCGGTGATTTTTCTCCACTTTCCATGCTTACGGTACAAGAAGTGAAAGCAATAGGCAGAGCCTTAGGTCTCCCCGAAAAATTTGTTGAAAAAGTTCCGATTGATGGCCTTTGCGGTAAAACTGATGAAGATAATTTAGGTTTCTCATACGAAACACTCGATAAATATATTAGAGAGGGCGTTTGCGAGGACGAAGAAATTAAAGCAAAAATAGACCGTTTACACAGGATAAATCAATTCAAGCTTCAGCTTATGCCTGTATTCCCATACAAGCCGTAATACAATAACTATACAACCCCTTGGTTTTTCACAAAGAAAAATCAAGGGGTTTTTGAATTAACAAAACAAAAATATTTTGGAAAAAAATCAAAAACATTTTCAAACTAAAATGCAAGTGTAAAATAAATAAGAAAGAGGTAACCACAATGAACAAAAACGACAAAGAATTTCTCGTACAAAAAATCCGTACCCAGTACACCGAAGAAAAACATTCTCAGCTTGATGAATTAAAAAAGCTCGATAGAAAAGTAAAAAAACCGGCTAAAATATTCGCTTATGTTTTTGGTACCATCAGCGCATTAATTATGGGCAGCGGTATGAGTCTTATTATGACAGACATCGGAGAAATTTTAGGACTTGAAGCAGCATTTGTTCCCGGGATAGTTATCGGTATTATTGGTATGATACTCGCAATCATCAACTACCCTATTTACAAAGGCATTCTCGGCTCACGCCGCAAAAAATATGCAGATAAAATTATCGCTTTAAGCGACGAACTTATGAAAGATTAGAGTGGGTAAAACGTATCCGAAACAGCCTTAAATGGCGTGGTTTCGGCACTTTTGCTCGATTTGCCTTTGAAAGGCGTCAGCCTGTCTGCAGTCAAATACGAACAAAATTCCTCGAAACCTCATTCATTTAAGGTCGTAGAATTTTGTAATTAAGTATTTTTCACTCAGATAAGGCAAAAACGCAGCTAATCCTGACGGATTGGCGAGTATTTTAACGAAATATGAGTGGAAAAGACTATCCCAAAATCTGTTTCGGATATGCTTTACCCACTCTAAGGTGAAAGAAATGAAAGATTTTTTTAAAAAAGCTTTTAAAAATATAAAAGAAAGTGCAAAAGCACAACACGAGGTCGACAAAGCAAATCTTGCCGCTGTTAAGGCTGAATCAAAAGCTCAATTAGAAGAAGCAAAGGCTGCAGGAAAAATCGAAACCCGTAAGACTATAATTCAAACTGAACGCGATGAACAAATCGCTGCTGCGAAAAAGAGAAAAGAAGATGCCGAGGCAAGAATTAACACTGCAAAGGGTGATAAATAAATCGAAATACTGCTATTTTTGATTGTGTTTTTTTGTGATGTTTCAAACCTGCAGTTTGAAGTGAAGTTGTGATAAATCACAGTGAAGTTTTTGCTGATACAAAAGTGAAGTGATGTTTGCAACTGTGCCACAAGGCACAACTTCACTACATAGTAACTTCACTGCTTCAAAGCAACTTCACTTGCCTATAAAGGCAAACATCATTTTTATATTTATAAAAACATAAACAAATCTTTAATATTTCTGTTATAATATTTAAAAAAATGTTGGAGTGAGTAGTTGTGTTTAAAATCTTAATTGTTGAAGACGACAGAAAACTTAACAAATCAGTCTGCGTATTTTTAAAAAATAACGGATACGACACCGTAGGATGCCTTAATGCAGAAGAAGCTTATGATGCTTTATATGAAACCATTTTTGACCTTATAATTTCTGATATTATGATGCCGGATATAGACGGTTTTGAGTTTGTAAAAACAGTTCGTTCACTCAACAACGATGTTCCGATAATCTTTATGACCGCCCGAGAAGATTTTGCCGCAAAACAACAAGGTTTCAGAATAGGCGTCGATGATTTTATGACTAAACCTATTGATTTAGATGAACTTCTTTTGCGTATAGGAGCTCTTTTAAGGCGTGCTAAAATCGCTTCAAGCAAGGTTTTGAGTGTAGGTGATTTCAAAATGGATATGGATGAACGCACCGCTTATCTCAAGGACAAAGAAATACCACTGACCACGCGCGAATTCAACCTATTATACAAATTCCTTTCTTACCCCAAAAAAACATTTACAAGATCACAGCTTATGGACGAATTCTGGAGCGCAGATTCGGAATCCGGAACTCGTACAGTTGATGTTTACATAACAAAACTACGCAGCAAGATTGCTGATTGTAAAGATTTTGAAATCGTTACCGTGCACGGGTTAGGCTACAAGGCGGTGATCAAATGAAAAAAAATAATGTTCACAAAGGGCTCCGTACTGCTATACTTTCGTACATTGCTTTTTTCATTCTTTTCGGTTTTGTTGTTTCTTGCTCATTTCTTTTGTTTTTCAGTGGATTTATAAACGAATTAAATCTAACCCGAGAGCAGATTGAATTTGCCGCAAGAAGCACATTTGTCAATATTCTTTTCATTACGGCTCTTTTCACTATTTTTGATATAATCAGAAGAAAGGCAACCATAGATCGTCCTGTCAAACAAATAAAAAATGCTTTAAACGAGATTACAAAAGGTGATTTCGAAATAAGACTGAACACTGCCGGTGTCAGTTCGAATTTTGCTGAAATTATGACATCTATAAATACCATGACGGAAGAATTGTCAGGTGTAGAAACGCTAAAAACAGACTTCATATCAAATGTTTCTCATGAGATGAAAACACCTCTGACAGTAATCGGAAATTACGGTACGCTTTTACAAGATCCAAATTTATCAGAAGAAGAAAGATTAGAGTATGCTAAAAATATAACGCACGCTTCAAAACGTATGGCAGAGCTTATAACCAATATTTTAAAGCTTAATAAGCTTGAAAACCAACAAATTTTCCCACGCTCAACACCTTACAACATAAGTGAACAGTTATGCGAAAGCTTATTGCAATTTGAAGATATCTGGGAAGAGAATGAAATTGAAATAGAAACAAACATTGAAGAAGACATCCTTATTTGTGCTGATAGCGAGTTGCTTTCTGTTGTATGGAATAATCTTTTATCAAATGCATTTAAATTTACAGACAATGGCGGAAAAATCTCTGTTTCATTGTGTTCAGATTCCGAATATACAACCGTAATCGTCTCTGATACCGGTTGTGGAATGACTAAAGAAACTGGCTCGCATATTTTTGAAAAATTTTACCAAGGTGATACATCCCATTCAACACATGGAAACGGATTAGGTCTTGCTTTGGTTAAACGCATTATTGACATCACAGACGGCGAAATAAGTGTTACAAGCACCTTGGGAGTCGGCAGCACATTCAAGGTAAGAATACCAAATAAATAAAATGGAAAAATTCAAGCAAGCTCTCAAAAAAACTCTTTTCCCACACCCTATTTTATTAATCTTAACAACAACTTTATCTATAGTAGGTCTTACATATATTTTTACTCAACACGCAGAGAAAAAATTTTACGCTCCAATAATATATGTACTTTCCTTTTATGCTCTATGCACTATTATTGCGCGAATTGTCCCTCTGACCAAGCGAATAAAAAACGGTGTTTTTGCCAACAAACACACATCAAGATATTTTTCGGAAGAGGAGTTGCGAGCAAGAATTTCACTATATGTTGGAACCATACTAAACATCACATTTGCAGTATTTAAATTTACAACAGGAATATGCTATAACTCTGATTGGTTTATAGAAACATCTATTTATTATGCAGTTTTAAGTATAATCCGCTTTATACTCATATACAAATATCATCAAAATAAAAAACGTTCGGACAACACTCTCCTTCACGGATGGAAAAGTTACCGCCTTTGCGGTTATCTTTTGTTGCTTCTAAACACTACTGCATCTGTAATGGTTTTCAGAATGATTTTGCAAAATAAAAGTTTTTCTTATCCGGGATTTATTATTTATGCTATGGCAGCATACACATTTTACCGCCTTACAATGACAATAATAAAACTAGTTAAAGCTAAGAAAAATACACCTATTCTGTTAGCGGCTAAGGCTTTTGATTTATCAATATCGCTAGTGGCAGTTTTCTCATTACAAACAGCACTGTTTACAGCTTTCGGTGAAAATACTACGGAGCAAACTCGCTTAATTATGAATACTTTTACAGGCTGTGCCATTTGTTTATCTGTAGTTTGTATTGCCATTGCAATGATAATTAAGTCTAATAAAAAAATCAATTTTCTTAATCGGAGGAACTAAAATGAGTAACAACGACTTTCAATATACATATTCTGCCACTCAGCAGGAGGAAATAAAAAGAATAAGAAAAAAATATTTACCGAAGGAAAAAACTGCAGATAAAATGGAGTTGTTGAGAGAATTAGATAAGAGCACAGAAGCTCCGGGTACAATAGTTTCTCTTATTCTAGGAATACTAGGAACACTTATTTTGGGGTTAGGAATGTGTTGCGTTCTAGTGTGGACAAACTATTTTGTACTCGGTATTATCATAGGCGTCATCGGCATTATAACACTCTCACTTGCATACCCGGTATACAAAAAAATAACTAAATACAGACGAGAAATAATTGCTCCTGAAATATTGAGATTAACCGATGAATTAGAAAAATGAAAAACGTCTTCAGAACACAAATTGTTCTGAAGACATTTTTTTATTTTTTTAGTTTCTTGCTTACCGTTTTGCTTTGACGGTCAAAATTACGTTCTGCGTTCAGCTTTTCCTGTTCCTCGCGTTCGGCAGCAAGACGCTCGTTACGTTTTTTTATCACATTATCATAGTCCGCTGTAAGCTCATCAAGATTATTGTATCCTTCATATAGCTCAAGTGTTCTTAAGGCTGCAAGATATGGTGCTGCAACGTTACTGTAAATATCACGTTTTTTACTTGCTGCACGCATAGCTTTTCGACGGAGTTTAGCCTGTTCCTTTGTGTCATCAGGCATATTATACGCATCCTCGTATTCCTGATTATCAAAGGGAACTATTCCATCGGGATAATATTTTGCTGCCAATTTCTGAGATTTAACAAGAGCACGGGCATTTCTTATTTCTTGTTTTCGCCATGTACGCTCCTCTTTATCTTCAGTTATGGGTAATGCATTTGCCATTTCCTGTGCTTTTTCAGCACAGAGGTAAAATTTCTGAGGTCCTAATGAAGTTATATATCTGCAAAGCTCAATCTGCTTTCTGCCAAAATCGTTTTCAAAACGCTTCAACTCGTGCATAACAAACTCTGCGATTTCAATTTCTTCATTAAACTCTGCTGCTGCATCAAGACGTTTTTTTGCTTCCTTGATAGCCTGTCGACGAATTTCTTTTTCACCATCAGTACTTGAAGGCAACGCCTTAGCTTGTTTTAATATTTCTTTTGAGGTAATATCCTTTTCAGCTCCGAAATACTTTCTGGCCTTGAATATTGCTTCGCAGCCTTCGACATATACAGAGTCTTCTTGTTCTGTATTTCCGGCATCTTCAACCAATGTTCTTATCCTTATAACACGAATCATTGATTTCTGTCCTGTTTCAGAAATATCGTACAAGAACCAAGGCAATACATCCACCGCTGCACCGATTATCGAAATAACAAGCAACGTATCCATAAGCGAATACAAAACACAATTAGGATTCTTGGTCTGTTTCGAAAGCGGTAAATTCTCGTCGTAATTCAAGTACACATCAAGAACAGAATAATCATTACCATCAAAGCCTTTTTTCTTATATACCCAAGGTATAAACAGGCTCGTTACTGCATTTATTGCACCGCCGGCATATGACGAAACAAAACCGAATGCACCATCAATACGCTCACCGATAAGATACTGCTGATTGTCTCGCATATCCGATTCTATGGCGCTATCAATAACATTATAGGTATCCACGAATCTATCAAGAGTATAAACTATAAATAAACCTACACCCGCAAGCGGACTCTTGTAGAACAAGAAATAGGATGCTACAAGGAAAATTTGCATTACATTCTTGAAAATTTTAATTTTCTTTTTACCGAACTTCTTAATAAGTATCGGAGAAAATAACATTCCCCAGAAATTAGCATTATAAGATATTGTATTCAAAAGACCGTATGTAGTACTCTTCATAATGTGCGCACGATAAACAAGCCAGTTCCAGATATCTCCCTTTGCACCTTCAAGGAAGTTGTTCCAACCATCAGCGCATTTAATCCAGAAAATTTTGTTGCCTGCAACTGCTCGCATCGAACTTGCAAAACTCATTTTAGTTATACGGCTCTTAGGAAGAACAAGTCTTTCATTAGTTCCGAAATAAGCACACAATACAACAACCATAAGCAACGCCATTGGGGTATATGCTCCTCGGAAATAAGTCATTGTGTATTTATTGCCGTTTTCACAAAGAACATCAACCATCAACGGATAATAAACATTATTTATTGAATAACCTAATGAATAAATAATGCTTGTTATTGCCATTATTTTTGTGCGTTCCTGGGTGTTAGGTGTCATAACGTGAACCATATTTGTAACACCCGTTGATACCCAGCTTTGGATATTACCTTGAAGCTGACCGATAATGAAAAGCATAGCTATCATTACATACTGTCCAAAAGGCTGATTCGAATCACGTACCTGTTCATAAGGAAGCCACAAAGACAAAATTGTAAGTATCATTGCAGGCAAAGCAAGTTTTATATAAACCCTGTATTTACCGTCTTTACTGCGAAGATTATCTACTATCCACGCATTAATAGGGGTCATAACATAACCAATAGCCTGGCAAACATAACTCATCACAAGAAGCTGGTTGTTGTTCATCCCCAACGTCATACCTGTAAACTGGTTACCTACACCGAAACCTATTGTCCATTGAACAGACATACAAAGAGCCATCCAACCAACAGATAACATTATTATTTCTTTATACGGAACATATTCACCGGGACGAGGTTGATTCCAATAAAGTTTTGTCTCTTGTATAGCATCCTTAACTTTGTTTAATATTTCCAAAACTCCACCTGATTTCAGCTTTATTTAAAAATCGGTTTATCTGTAAGTGTAACGCTTTTTTTATTAGTTCCTTGAAGTTCAAGAACAACAATTTCATTTTCTTCTTTAAGAAGTGTTCCGGGAAGATATAATGTATACTGCGGTCCACAGTTTATAAATCTACCCAGATTAAACCCATTAACATATACTACGGCATTTGTAAAACCACGCATATCAACGAATGTATCTAACTTTTCTCCCGCCTTAAACTTTCCTTTTAAGAAACACGGAAAATCTTTATGGGATTTTCTATACGGAATTTCAGGAGTAACATCAAGTTCCATACAGTAAACATCCCAATCAACTATTGCCTGACCTTCTATATATATTTCATCCAGGCCTTTTCTATCGTAAATTCTGCGGGCATAGTTGATTCTGCCGAGAGCTTGTACAATAATATCAATTTTAACTTCACCGTCAAAAGCATCAATGGGAACAGAAAAACTTTCTTCCAACAGTTCTTTGCCTTTAAGTTTTGTGCGGTCATAAATATGCTTCAATTCGCCGTTTATGTAGACATATGCAATATCGTGAACACCGAAAGCATTAAGTTTAGAGTCACGGTAATTGCCTTTTAATGTTGTACTGTAAAGAATAAGACCACTGTTCTGACCATAATGCTCCATATAATGAGGTATATGAGATTTTTTGTGAAAAGCAAATTTTTTATAGACTTTTCTTAAATCCGCAAACTCAGTAAAACTAACTTTTCCAAGTTTCTGAGTTTTGACATCTTCAGGAAGTTCCGGAAGCTCTTTACCCAACTGTTTTTTCATACGGTCTCTGAGAACAAAATATTTTTCTGTATATCCGCCGTATTCGTTAAGCGGTGCACCATAGTCATAACTGGTTGTTGTCGGGCAGTAACAATCATAATAATTGGCACCTGATGAAAAGCCAAAATTTGTTCCGCCATGGAACATATATAAATTGAAGTTAGCATCTTCTTTAAAGAAACCGTCAAGACTTCTTCCCAATGTTTCTTCTGCATTATCTGTGTGGTGGTTTGTTCCCCAACGATCGAACCAACCGCACCAATGCTCACCGCACATAAGCGGTTTATCAGGCTGTAAAAGTTTTAAATCATCAAAGCGGTTTTCGTTATATCCGCCAAAGTTTGCTACCATCCAATCTTCAGGAATACCGCCACCGGAGAAGAAATATCTGTCTTCGCCGTCTGAGGTAAAAAGCTGAATATCAACGCCTAAATCTCTCATAAGGTCACGGAGCCAATAAAGATATTTTTTATCTCTGCCAAAAGAGCCGTACTCATTTTCGACCTGCATAGCGATAATTTTGCCACCGTTGGTTTCAAGGTATGGAACAAGTTTGGGAATAAGAACTTTAAAATAATCCTCAACTGCTTTTATGTATGTTTTATCCCAACAACGAAGTCTTACATTCTTGTCCTTAAGAAGCCAGGCAGGAAGTCCGCCAAAATCCCACTCGGCACAGATATACGGACCGGGACGAACAATTACATAAAGTCCTAAATCCTGAGCAGTTTTAACGAATCTTTCAATATCAAACATACCGTCAAAATTAAACTGACCCTTTTTAGGTTCATGATAATTCCATGGTACATAAGTTTCAACCGTATTAAGTCCTGCTGCACGAAGTTTTAAGAGTCTGTCCTCCCAATATTCTTCGGGAATTCTGAAATAGTGCATAGCACCTGAATAGATATGAAATTCTTCACCGTTCATATAAAATTTTCTATTTTTCATTTCAAGCATAATGTTTTCTCCTTGCCTGTTATTTACTGTAATTCATCTCTCTCAGAGCTTCTTTAAGCTTGTCGGGTCGCCTTGTTGTAATATTATCGGGGCCGTAAGAAAGAATTTTATAAATATCCATCTCGTTGTTCACTGTCCATATGGAAACGAGCAAACCGTTTTCGTGGAATAAATCCACAAGTTCTTCCGTGGCGTTATCTTTATTAAAGTTGATACCCACCGCACCGCAGGATTTAACTTTCTCTACAAGCGAAAGAATATATTCTTCATTTTGTTTTTTTGGTGAAAGCACATCAACATTAAGATAATATTGAACACCAGGACAGGCATCTTTCACAACTTTTACATCTTTCTCCTCAATACCCGTAAAAAAGATTCTGTCCGAAACACCGGTTTCCTCGGCAACTTCGCCGACTTTGTGTAAAAAAGTAATGCTTTTTATATCCACATTTACTTTTATACCATCGTACTCCTTGACTTTTTGAAAAGCCTCTTTCAAGGTAACTTCGTCACCTTTTGGCTCATCGTGTGCAAGCACCGGAACACCATTATAATATTGCACATCAAATTCAACTATCTGTGCACCGTATTCTACACCCACATCAATGGATTCAAGTGAATTATCCTCTGTACCCAGACACCCTGTATGGGCAGTGTATGTAAAATTTTTCGTAATTTTGAGTGGTTTATTTTTATACTCTTTCTTTTTATTATTACCTACCACAAGCATCACTCCCAAAACAACTGAAAGTATAAGAACAATGCAAATTATTGATTTAAATATTTCCTTTTTTTTTCAACAAAAAACATCCTAAAAATAAATTTTTAAATATCGTTTTAATTATACCTTATTGCGCTACCAAAAACAAACATAAAAACAAAAAACAGCAACTTCCACAAACCTATACTTTTCCCTTTGTTGCAAGTGCCAAAAATCACTTTTTATAAACTATTGAAAAACAGTGTTTTTTTTGTTAAAATTGCTTTATATAATGTAAGGTGGTGAACATATGAACAAAGATAAAATAAAATTGCTTGTTCTTGCATCAATGTTTTTTTGTCTCGGTCTTGTGTTGCCGTTTTTTACAGGTCAGATACCAAAAGTAGGAAACATGCTTTTGCCTATGCATATTCCTGTTTTGTTGTGCGGTCTTATTTGCGGTTGGCAGTATGGAGCTATTGTAGGTTTCTCTTTGCCCATTGTACGTTCACTGTTTTTTGGTATGCCTGTACTTTATCCTGCCGCAATATCAATGGCGTTTGAACTTTTAACTTATGGTCTTTTATGCGGTATACTTTACGGAAAATCACGTTGGAAATGTATAACTGCCCTGTACCGCAGTCTTTTAATATCAATGATTGGCGGCCGTATTATTTGGGGAATTTCCCAAGTTGTACTTTTAGGTTTTAGCGAAAAAACTTTTACTTTTGCCCTATTTATAACAAACGGATTTATAAATGCTATACCCGGAATTATTCTTCAACTTGTTTTAATTCCGTCAATTATGTTGCTGGTTAAGCAAACACAGCTTATTACGATGGACAAAAGAAAGAATAATCATAATGGAACAGAATGAAAATCTTCTTTTGCCATAAATACCGCAAAAGAAGATATAAACGCATTACTTAATACACAATATACAATTATTATTGCATTTCACATTGTAAAAAGCAGAGAGTTTCACGCAAGTTTGAACTCTCTGCTTTTTTGTTTTTGCATTTTTTTATTTCTAAAATATGATCAAAATTCGGTTCATCTTTTATATCGTACACTCTTTAAACATTTCACTCTACTGTTACACTTTTTGCAAGATTTTTCGGTTTATCAATATTACAATTACGAAGTTTAGCTGTATAGTAGCTTAAAAGTTGCAAAGGTAAAACGAGAAGAGAACTTTTAAATTCTTTTATAGTATCACTAACCGTTATTATTCTATGAGCGTCTGTTATATCCTTTTTTAAACTTTCAGCGGTTATTGCTATCACCTTTGCGCCTCTCGCTGCAACTTCTGCCATATTACTTAAGGTTTTATGAAAAACATCGTTTTGAGCTACTATGGCAACAACGGGTGTTCCCTCGTTTACAAGTGAAATTGTGCCATGTTTCAGTTCACCCGCTGCGTAAACCTGAGAATTTATATAACTGATTTCTTTCATTTTCAATGACCCTTCAGATGCAGTTGCATAGTCTGAAAGTCTGCCTATATAAAATATGTCGGGACTTTGGAAAATTTCTTTTGCAAGTTGTTTTACATCTTCATTTGTAGCTTCTAATGTATCATTGATTTTTTGTGGCAACTTCATTATTTCTTCAACAAAGTTTTTTTCTTGCGATGAAGAAATCAGACCTTTTTGTTTTGCGATAAATATACTTAAAGCGTAAAATGCCACCAACTGTGCGCTGTATGCTTTTGTTGTAGCAACAGCTATTTCCCGTCCTGCTTTGGTATAAATCACATTATCGCTTTCTTCTGCTATAGCACTTCCCTTTACATTGACTATTGAAAGCACTTTTGCTCCGCATTTCTTTGCAAGGCGCAATGCTGCCAGTGTATCGGCTGTTTCGCCACTCTGGCTTATAAATACCGCCAAAGTGTTTTTATTTACAAGGGGCTCTGAATACCTGAATTCTGATGCAATTTCAACCTTACAAGGAATTTTACATAACGGCTCAATAATATTTTTACCAACAAGACCGGCATGGTACGCTGAGCCACAAGCCACAATTACAATCTCTGTAATTTTGTTTTTGAAAAAGTTGTTATCAATCTCAACATCGGGAAGACCTATTTCGCCGTTTGATGTCAAAGAAGTGATAGTATCTCGAACGGCTTGTGGCTGTTGCATAATTTCTTTAATCATAAAATGCTCATATCCGCCTTTATCAAGGTCTTGCATGTCTACTTCTGCTTTTTCAGGTTGTTTTTCTATTTTTTTGCCGTTTTTATCAAAAAACAGAAAAGTTTCTTTTTCAACCACACAAATCTCACCGTCTGACAATCTGTAAACCAAATCTGTTATACCGCTTACGGAACACAAATCGGATGTAATATAACACCCGTTTTTACCTTTCACCGCTACCAACGGACTTGCACTGGCAGCAGCAAACAGGGTATCGGGAAAATCTTCACACAAAATGCCGAAAGCATATGAGCCCTTTATTGCGGAACACGTTTCTGCAATTGCTTTAACAGGGTCATCACTATAATACTTCTCTAAAAGATGTACGGCTACTTCCGTATCTGTTTTTGATACATACTCTCTATCAGATGGTAAGATCGTTTTCTTTATTTCGTCCGCATTTTCAATAATACCATTATGAACAAGGGCGAATTTTCCGTTTGGGCTGATATGCGGATGGGCATTTTCCTTGGTCGGACTTCCGTGTGTTGCCCAACGGGTATGCCCGATACCTATAAATCCCTCCGGCCTGTATTTATTAATTTCTTTTTCCAATTCAGCGATTTTTCCGGATGCTCTGAATCGGTGTATTTCTCCATTATTTATGACCGCAATTCCTGCTGAATCATATCCGCGATATTCAAGGTTTTTCAGACCGTTTATAAGTTCGGGAATTGCATTGTTAAATCCCGCTTTTCCAATAATTCCGCACATAAAAACTCTCCCTATTAAAGAATTACTCTTATAGTTTATCTTTTAAAAGGGAGAAATATACATTAATAAAAAAGGCAACGCATAAATAATCTGCGTTGCCTTTAACTATTTATTATACTTTTGCTACTGAAATAATTACATTTTCACCGTTGATATCCCATTTCTTCGCATTTGCGCCTTCATCGCCTGAAACAATAGAATCGGAAAGAACAACTGTTGAAATTGTTGATTCGTTTTTCTTTGCAATCTGGAAGAGTTTATCGTTACCTGTAAAAATAACGTTGATTCTGTCCATAACATTGAAGTCGGAATCTTTTCTCATTGTCTGAATCTTACTGATAAGTTCCTTAACAAAACCTTCTTCAATAAGTTCGGGTGTAAGCTCTGTATCAAGAGCAACAGTAACACCTCTGTCGGAAACTGTGAACACGCCCTCTTTCTGCTTTGTTTCAAGAAGAATATCTTCAGCAGTAAGTTCAACGTCACCACTCGCAAGATTCAGAACGAGTTTACCGTCTGCATCAAGGGTTGCTTTTGCAGAAGAATCAAGAGTAGAAAGTACTTCTCTGATTTCGCCTAACTGTTTGCCGTACTTCGGACCGAGTGTACGAAGCTGAGGTTTGAAGATATATGAAACAAAGCTTGAAGCATCTTCAACGAAATCAACGTTTTTGATATTAAGCTCTTCACGGATAATATCGATGAAATAGCCTTCAACCTTTTTATCGCACTGTACATACATTGTGCTTAAGGGCTGACGGTTTTTCATATTTGAACCGTTTCTTGCAGCTCTGCCAAGAACAACGATATCTACAACCTCATCCATATTCTTTTCAAGTTCAACATCGATTCTGTCTTCCTCTACCTCAGGGAACATGCAAAGGTGTACGCTTTCGGGAGCAGTTTTATCCACATTACATACAAGATTTCTATAAATAGACTCTGCCATGAAAGGAATCATAGGAGCTGCTGCCTTTGCTGTTGTAACAAGAGCAGTATAAAGTGTCATATATGCTGCAGTTTTATCTTCTGTTTCACCCTGTACCCAATAACGCTCTCTACCACGACGAACATACCAGTTACTCATTTCGTCTGTAAATTCCTGAAGAGCCTTTGCAGCCTCGGGAATTCGGTAGTTAGCAAGGTTTGTATCAACGGTTTTCACCATAGAATTGAGCTTCGAAAGAAGCCACTTATCCATAACTGTAAGTTTACAATCATCAAGATTATACTTAGTGGGATCAAATTTATCGATATTAGCATAGAGCACATAGAATGCATAGGTATTCCAGAGTGTACCCATAAATTTACGCTGACCTTCAACAACAGCTTTGCCGTGGAAACGGTTGGGAAGCCAGGGAGCTGAGTTAGTGTAGAAATACCAACGGATAGCATCTGCACCGTAACTCTGAAGTGCATCAAACGGATCAACTGCGTTACCCTTGGATTTACTCATTTTCTGACCGTTTTCATCCTGAACATGACCGAGAACGATAACATTCTTGTAAGGTGCTTTATTGAAAATAAGTGTTGAAATAGCAAGAAGGGAATAGAACCAACCGCGAGTCTGGTCAACTGCTTCGGAAATAAAGTCTGCAGGGAACTGTGACTCAAAAAGTTCTTTATTCTCGAAAGGATAATGATGCTGTGCAAATGGCATTGCACCTGAGTCAAACCAGCAGTCAATAACTTCGGGAACTCTGTGCATTTCCTTACCGCATTCGGGACATTTAAGAGTAACTTTGTCGATGTAAGGACGGTGAAGTTCAATATCATCGGGGCAGTTATCACTCATTGATTTAAGTTCTTCAATAGAACCTATTGAATGACGATGACCGCATTCACATTCCCAGATGTTAAGAGGTGTACCCCAATAACGGTTACGGGAAATACCCCAGTCCTGAACATTCTGAAGCCAATCGCCGAAACGACCTTTACCAATACTTTCGGGAATCCAGTTGATTGTATTATTGTTTCTGATAAGGTCTTCTCTGACCTCAGTCATTTTAATGAACCAAGACTCTCTTGCATAGTAGATAAGAGGAGTATTACATCTCCAGCAATGGGGATATTCGTGTTCAAATTTAGGAGCATCGAAAAGAAGCCCTGCTTTTTCAAGGTCAACAAGAACAAACTTGTCTGCATCCTTAACAAATGTACCTGCGTAAGGTGTGGGCTCTGCCATCTCACCCTTTCCGTCAACGAGCTGAACAAAGGGAAGGTCATATCTTCTGCCGACTTTCGCGTCGTCCTCACCGAATGCGGGAGCGATATGAACAATACCTGTACCATCTGTCATTGTAACATAGTGGTCTGCAGTAATGAAGAAACCTTTTTTATTCTGTTTATCGCAGAGAGGTTTTACATAATCAAAGAGTGGTTCATACTCTTTATATTCAAGGTCAATACCCTTGAAGCTTTCAAGAACTTCATAAGCAGGAGCATCATCTGTTGCAAGTTTACCGAGAACTTTATCAAGAAGTGCCTCAGCCATATAGTATGTCATACCATCTGCTGCTTTAACTTTGCAGTAAACATCATCAGGGTTTACGCAAAGCGCAACGTTCGAAGGAAGTGTCCAGGGTGTTGTTGTCCAAGCGAGGAAATAAGCATCTTCGCCTGTAACTTTAAAACGAACAACTGCAGAACGCTCCTTAACAAGTTTGTAGCCCTGTGCCACTTCGTGTGAAGAAAGAGGTGTTCCGCAACGAGGGCAATAAGGAACGATTTTGAAGCCTTTGTAAAGAAGATTCTTCTCATAAATCTGCTTTAATGCCCACCACTCAGATTCAATGAAATCATTGTGATATGTTACGTAGGGCTTTTCCATATCTGCCCAGAAACCAACTGTAAACGAGAAATCCTCCCACATACCTTTGTATTTCCAAACACTTTCTTTACAATGGTCAATAAAGGGTTCAAGACCATATTCTTCGATCTGCTCTTTGCCGTCAAGACCGAGAAGCTTTTCAACTTCAAGTTCAACGGGAAGACCGTGGGTATCCCAACCTGCTTTTCTGGGTACCATACAGCCTTTCATTGTGCGGTAACGGGGAATCATATCTTTAATAACACGTGTTAAAACATGGCCGATATGAGGTTTGCCGTTAGCAGTAGGCGGACCATCATAGAAAACATAAGGAGTACCGTCTTTTCTCTCCTCAATACTTTTTTCAAAGATTTTTTCGTCACGCCAGAATTTTTCAATTTTCTTTTCCTGTTCGACGAAATTAACGTTGGGGGAAATAGGATCGTACATTTCTTTACCTCCAAAAATTTATATCATATAAAAAATTAGTCTTCGCCCTGTAATACAGGACAAAGACTTGCTTTGTTAACCACCCATAATACAAACGTACCGTCATACGTGGCTCCGATAACGGTGAGCAACCGGAAAGACTTACTGTTATTTCAGCCCTCGGCTCAGGAGTGATATTCGACATCTTCGCATCCTATCGGGCTTACACCATCCCCGACTCGCTTTTTTCAGCAAAAGAGCTACTGTCTCCGTCAATGCCTTTTCATACAGAAACTATAATATCACTAAAATACAAATATTGCAAGTGTTTACTTTAATAATTATTTATATAAATTAAAAACAAATTCTTTACATAAAAGGTTTATTGGGTTATAATAATTATTTGTAAAAATATGTAATCAGGTGTTATTATGCGTTAATACAACTTTTAACCGAAACACTATAACTGAAAGGAAATATATTTATGCTTCAATTTGAAGAATTACGACTCGAGCTCCTCTCTTACGAGGATAAACTCACCGACCTTGCAGAAGCTCTTGGTCTTGCTAAAATGAAAGAAGAAGTTGCAGAGCTTGAAGCTGAAAGCGCAAAGGATGGCTTCTGGGACGATATTCAGCGTTCACAGAAGCTCACACAGCATATGGCTTCCCTCAAGAATAAAATCAAGGCTTATGATGACCTTAAAGCTTCTTTCGAGGATACTTTGACTCTCATTGAGCTTGCTAATGAGGAAGAGGATGAATCTCTTTTTGACGAATGCAGACAAAGTGTTGACGGATTCATTTCAGCCCTCGATGCTATGACTCTTTCTACACTTCTTACAGGCGAATACGATAAAAACAACGCTATTCTTACCTTCCACGCAGGTGCAGGCGGAACAGAAGCTCAGGACTGGGCACAGATGCTTTTCCGTATGTACAACCGTTGGGGTGAACGTCACGGCTTCAAAGTTTCGACACTTGACTATCTTGATGGTGATGAAGCCGGTCTTAAATCTGCAGTTATTCTCATTGAAGGCGAAAATGCTTATGGCTATATGAAGAGCGAAAGCGGTATTCACAGACTCGTTCGTGTTTCTCCCTTCGATGCTTCGGGCAGAAGGCACACCTCTTTCGCTTCTCTTGAGGTTATGCCTGAAATTGACGATAGCATTGAAGTCGATATCGCCCCTGAAGATATAAAAATGGACGTTTACCGTTCATCGGGTGCAGGCGGTCAGAAAGTTAACAAAACTTCATCCGCTGTTCGTCTTACTCATATTCCCACAGGTATCGTTTGCTCTTGTCAGGTTGAACGCAGCCAGCATCAGAACCGTGAAGTTGCTATGCGTATGCTTAAATCTAAACTTATCGAAATCAAAGAACGTGAACATCTTGATAAAATCAGCGACATCAAGGGTGTTCAAAAAGAAATCGCCTGGGGTAGCCAGATTCGTTCTTACGTATTTATGCCCTATACCCTTGCAAAAGACCATAGAACAAGTTTTGAAAATGGTAATATCAACGCGGTTATGGATGGCGATATTGACGGTTTCATTAACGCATACCTTAAAATGCAGGCAAATCAGGAATAATTATGGATATAAGAGAAGTTTCTTTAAAAAAACACTACGAATGGAACGGCAAAATTGAAGTTATCACGCGTTGTCCCGTTGATACCAGAGAGGATATGTCACTTGCGTATACTCCCGGTGTTGCTGAGGCTTGTTTGGTGATAAAAGATGAAGTTAACAAGTCATTTGAACTGACCCGTCGCAACAATCTCGTTGCTGTAATAACAGACGGCACAGCCGTACTCGGTCTTGGTGATATAGGTCCTGAGGCGGGTATGCCTGTTATGGAAGGCAAATGTGCGCTTTTCAAAAAGTTCGCTGATGTAGATGCTTTTCCCCTTTGCATTAAATCAAAAGATGTGGATGAAATAGTTCGTACTATTTATCTTCTTTCGGGAAGTTTTGGCGGAATCAACCTTGAGGATATCGCCGCACCAAGATGTTTTGAGATTGAAAAGAAACTCAAAGAGTGTTGTGATATTCCCATTTTTCACGATGACCAGCATGGCACTGCTGTTGTGGTGCTTGCAGGTGTACTCAACGCCCTTCGTGTTGTAAAAAAGAACATAACCGAAGTTAAAATCGTTGTGAACGGTCTTGGTGCCGCAGGTACGGCAATTTCAAAAATGCTTATTGTCGCAGGTGCAAAAAATATGGTACTTGTTGATAGACGCGGTATCATAGACGAAAACGATAGTCTTTTGGGTGAAGAAAGACAAAACCTTGCAAAAATCACAAACCCCGAAAATCTGCAAGGCGGTCTTGATGTTGCAATAAAAAATGCGGATGTTTTCGTAGGTGTCTCTGCACCCGATATCCTTTCGGAAGAAATGGTTAAATCCATGAATTCCGATGCAATAGTTTTTGCAATGGCTAACCCTACCCCTGAAATTATGCCCGACAAAGCAAAAAGCGCAGGGGCAAGGATTATAGGAACAGGCCGTTCAGACTTTCCAAACCAAATAAACAATGTTCTTGTTTTCCCTGGTATATTCCGCGGAGCTCTTGACTGTGGCGCAACTTCAATAACCGAAGAAATGAAACTCGCTGCCGCATACGCTCTTGCAAACCACATCCCCGAAAACGAATTGAACGAAGAAAACATTATTCCCTCTGCTCTCGACAGAAGCGTTGCTTTTGAAATTGCAGAGGCAGTAAAAAAATCCGCTATTGAAAGCGGAAACATAAGAAAATAAACATAAAAAAGGCACTGTGAAAATTCCGTAATGGAAATTCCACAGTGCTGTTTTTATATTTCGTTAAAATATTTAACTATATATTCTACAACTGCACCGAACATGGGATGACTATGGGAATATGCTCCGTTCCAATTTTCCCAAAGTGTTGTAGCGCCTTGTTTTTTCATATTATAGAAAGTATTTTCTTTTTCTGAAGTAAGCAGTTTGAAGGCTAAATCCTTATGACCGTTTTCGCAGAGTGTACGAATAAGAATATCAGTTCCGAAAATACCTGTATCGAACTCGCCGAGTTTTGTATATTTATCTACAATAGCCTTGAGAGTTTTTTCATTACCAAAACCCAGATCGTATCCGTAAGCATCGCACGCTTCTTTAGAGTCACAGAAAGTGCCCGTCTTTTTATTATAATATTTATCTAAAAATGCTTTTTTGACTTTTTCAAATCTGGTTTTAAGCTCCTTTACAGGTTTACCCAGAACTTCAGAAATTTCAATAGCCATAGAAAGAGTTTTAAGATAAAAATATGTATTTACGAAAGGCTCGGGAATAAGGTTTCTATCCTCAGGCGAACACCAATCACCTAAGCACCAACCGCCTGCTTCTTCTCTGACAACAAGACCGTTTTCGCTATGCTCTTCCAGATAATCAAAATACATCAGCATATTGGGATAATATTTTTCTATTATCTCTTTATCGCCATAATGTTTATAGAATGCATATGGCACAATTACCATTGCGCCGCCCCAACCGCCGGGACCGCCGCCACCGCCATAGAAAGGTGCCGTATGCTGGACGTGACCATTATATATATCCTGGCAGTCAGCAATATCCTGCAACCATTTGCGGTACATACTTTCTGCATCAAAACAAGTCATAACCGCATTAACGGTAAGTTGTCCGTCACCCGTATAGCCTAAGCGCTCTCTATGAGGACAATCGGAAGGAACACAGCAATGAACATTGTTCATCTGAGTTCTTATATACGCATCAAAAATCCATTGGAGTGTTTCATTGGATGACTTAAACTTCACTATGGGTTTAATATCCGTATGAACTACCCTGTATTCTTTTATACTAACTCTGCCGAGAACATCAAAATATCTTGCGCCGTGCCATGTAAAACGCGGATAGTATTCTTCACATTTATTGTCATGAATAAATGTATCCTTCTGCATACGGAATTCATCGCCTGCGGAATGGAAATTGAGTCCGCCATCTTCTTTGAGTTCTTCTGCAAAACGAAGCACACAACGATCACCGACATACGAATCTTTATCAAACTCTACAACAGGATAACCTGATATATTTTCGCCGATATCATAGATGGCATAATCCCCTTTTCTGAATATGCACTTGGGTTTTAGTTTTCTTATAATTCTATCAGGTGTGCAAGTCTGCTCCTGAAGTACAGAAAGAGGAGCTTTTACTATATCCGCATTTTTCCAACTTTCAAAATCATAAGATATATCAGAAAAATCGTATCCCGTAAGGCGGGTATCATGGTCCTCTCCGTAATAGAGGTTAGTACGTGTAACAAATGACTTTCTGTATTTTGTTTCTTTACCGCTTGAAACAAGTATTTTACCATCTTGGATAAGTTTAAAACAAAGCAACAAGTCGCCGTAGGGTTTAACGCCTTCATTAGGGCATTCCCTTTGAGCAAACCAACCGCCACCAATATGGAAAACAATGGTATTTTTGCCTTTTTTCAAAAACTCAGACACATCAATTTTCTCATAGAGAATACGGGTGGTCATAATATCGAATATGGGATACTCCATACTTGCAGTATCAAACTTTTTATAGTTTGTCCACGCAGGTGCTAAAACTCTGTCGCTGATACTTTTACCATTGATGTAAATATCACAAAAACCAAGTCCGCTTACGAAAAGCTCAGCTGACCCTTTTTTAGGAACTCCAAAATCCTGACGAACTATAACTGCATGATATTCACCGCCGAATTGCACCCACTGAGCACCGTCAAAAACAAGATTCTCGAAACATTTAATATACTTTTTACCGTTTTTTGAAACAGGCACTCCATTTTTTGGCATACCAAGTTTTTCAAAAAATCCTAATGATTCAACAGGTAATTCAGCAATAAAGTTATTCACATTTTGTTCTTTCGCATATTTTTTGAGAGAATCAACTATATTACTACCTACACCAAATTTTCTGTAATGCTTTTTAACTGCAATTCCAGAAAGTTCAAATTCACCATTGCCATTATCATAAATACTGCCGCAACCGATTATGATTTTATCAACCATACACGCTATATGAATACCGCTTTTGTCGCGACTGTCTTTAATATACTGCGGTTTTTCACCGCACTCGCCGCAAAAAACTTCGCGGCGAAGAGCAAGGATTTCCTTAAAAAGTTTATCATTATAAGAAACTTTAAAATATTTGGTTTTCATAAATTAACCTCACTTGTTTTTGGAAGGCGCAATTACAAAGTTAAATGTAAGCTCCTTCGATGCATCAATAGCATACTGAGGAAGTGTAGCAGGACCACAACTGCCTGTGCCTGTACCCTTTGTGTAACCATCTATAGTTACAAATGTTGTATTCTCGTCAACAACATCTTCTCTATGATTTGCCTTATTGAGAGTTTCCTGGGTGTAGTTATGAACATTGAAATTAAACTTCTTATCTGAATAAATAAGAATTTCTTCACCCTTATCGCTCATAAGTTTAAGGTACGAAACATCGGAATGGTTTGAGTTATCCTGCGGACGAATATAAGGCTCGTGTTCATCCTTTACTTTTGCAAAATAAAGACCTATGGGAGCGTGCATATTGAAATCGTTATAATTCTCTTTTTCGCCTCTGCCGAAATATTCGATTTGAGAAAATCTCTTATCGGCTTCGAAGGTAAGACCGAGTCTGGGAATATCATATAAATGTTCTTTACTGCCTTCAGCAGGAGCAACAGCAACTTCGATATCGACAACACCATTTGCACCGATTATATAAAGAACGTTTGCATTGAAAAGAGCATCCTCTTTGCCGTAAATTGTGAAATACTCACTTACAGACGCAACACCGGACTTCACCTCTGCACTTAAATCCTCAAGCACAATGCTAAGGTTAAAAAGATTATGAGAGCTCCATTCGTCTACAATATGTCTGTCATTATCCACATATGCTCTTGCAAAATTAAGAAGGAAGCCTTTATGTGAAACAGGCTCTTTATTAAGAACAGAAACGCCATCCGCTTTATATGAAAGCATCTCGCCTGTTTCCTCGGAAAACTCAATAGCACCATTAGGATATTTAACTGTTATAATTTCTGAATCTGAAGTTATTGAAACTTTACCCATTTCAAGTGAAGGCTGTATAAACGGAGCCTCAGAAAGTGTAAGTTGTTCTGTTGCAACTTCAAAATCACCTTTGAGATAGATAAGATTGAGATATGTATTCTTATCGTAGTTTACCTTGGGTAAATCAAGTTTATAAGTACATTCCTTTTCAGGGGCAATATTGGTTGCAAATGAACCGCATGCAACTGTTTCGCCGTTTTCCTGGCACTCCCAATACACTTCAATATCCGCTGAGGAAAGGAATCTGTTTGTATTTACAAGTGTAAGCTTGTTTCCGGAAAGGCGTGTTGCTCTTAAAGGTCTGTATGCAACTTTCATATTGTATGCGCCTGTATGAGGTGTGCGATCGGGATAAAAAAGACCGTCAACGCAGAAGCAACCATCGTGAAGTTTTTCGCCATGGTCACCGCCGTAGGTGTACTGATATTTATATTTATCTGTGCCATCGTGAAGAACTGAGTGGTCTGCCCATTCCCAGATACAACCACCCATAAAGATGTCATCAGAGTAGAATATCTGCATATATTCTTCCAAAGCACCGGGACCAACACCCATAGCATGGCAGTATTCGCAAAGATAGAACGGAACTTCCTGGTACTGTTTGCCACGTTTTCTGTCTCGGATTTTTATCAAATCATCCTGGTGGGTATACATTTCGGAAAATACGTCATAATGGTAACGTCTTGTTCTGCAAACACCTTCATAATGAACGGGAATATCTGTTAAATCCTTGAGCATTTTGTAGCATTTATCGTGACATTTATAACCCCAAGATTCGTTACCCAAACTCCACATAATGATAGACGGATGAGTTCTGTCGCGGAAATACATTCTCTTGACTCTGTCCATATATCTGGGGGCCCATTTCAAATCGTGGCTGATTGTACCACCCTCACAACCCAAATCCCAAATACCATGGGTTTCAATATCCGCTTCGTCAACAACATAAAGACCGTAATGGTCGCAAAGTTCAAGGAAGAAGGGGTCGGGCGGATAGTGAGATGTACGAACACAGTTAACGTTAAACTCTTTCATAAGTTCAACGTCTTTTTCAAGGTCGTTAAAATTCTCGGCGTACCCCTTGGTTTCGTGGGTATCGTGGTGATTTACACCTTTAAGTTTAATTTTCTTGCCGTTGAAATAGAAAACAGCATCTCTTATTTCGATATTTTTAAAACCTACGTACTGACGAATTGTCATCACTTCTTTTTCACCTTTATAAAGGGTGATATAAAGTTCGTAAAGTTTAGGGATTTCTGCGTTCCATTCCTGAACATCAAGTTTCTTAAATGTAATATCGCCATTCTTTGAGGCTTCACATTCTTCTTCCCCTATAACCTCACCGTTATCACAAAGAACAGCTTTAACTTTTGCATCTTTCAATGAGCCTTTAACCTCAGTTTTAACATCCAGGTTATACTTTTTGCCTTTTTTATGGGCAATAGCTTCGAAATCGTTGATATATGTTTTTTCGTAAGTGTAAAGAAGAACATCTCGGAATATGCCGTTTTCTCGGAACATATCCTGAGCTTCAAGATAAGTACCGGTACACCATTTGTACACAACAGCAATTATTTCGTTTTCGCCCTCTTTAATAAAATCTGTAATATTGAATTCATATGAGTTATGCGACCCTTCACCATAACCCACAAAAACACCGTTGATATATAAATCTATACAAGGTGAAACGCCGAGGAAAGTAATAATATAATTCTTATTCTTATCGTCTATATTAATTACTTTACGGTAAACACCGCAGGAAAAATCTTCGGGAAGTTCCGGTGGCTTTACACCTTCACCCTTAGGGAGGCCCAAAGCTCTGGGGTCAAAGCTGTAGGGACAGTTAATGTAAACAGGTTCTTCGTAACCTGTTCTTTGCCAGGTTGACGGAATATTAACTGTGTCAAATTTCACTCTTGATGTATCAAGAACTACAGGCAATTTTGATTTTTTCTTGTAATACTTAAAATCCCATTCGCCTGAAAGAACAGTTACCACATCACTGTTATAACGTTCTGTTTTATAGTCTGATTTTTCAGCAGATTCTTTCTTACTGTGTGGTATTGAGTACGCTCTGGGAGCAAGACGACCCGATTCAATAATTCCGAATTCCGAATGATTCGCCTTATCGAGAATATATTTCATATAGATTCCTCCATTAGAACATAATTTACTTACATATTATCATACAAGCATTTACATTTCAATTTTAAACAGAAAAAATATCTACCAAAAATATCGCAATTATTTATATAGTGTGTTACAATATAGAAAACATTTAGCGGAGCGAAATTATGAATTTTGAGGAAGTAAAGATAACCGGCATAGTTGAAGAAGTTACATTTCAAAATGACTCCAATGGCTTTACGGTTCTTGATATATCAGTAGATAATGATTATCTTACTGCCGTTGGTGTCATGCCCGGTGTTACCGCCGGAGAAACCGTAACTCTTACGGGTACATACACTACACACCCTTCTTTCGGTAGGCAATTTAAAGTGTCTGCCTTCTCTCGTTGTATGCCCGAAACTTCCGAACAGATTTATAAATATCTGGCATCCGGAGTTATCCGCGGTATAGGTCCGAAAAAAGCAATGTCTATTATTGAAAGATTCGGCTCAGATGCTTTGGAAATTCTAGAAAATGAACCCGAACGCCTTGCATCCATAAAAGGAATTTCGGAAGAACAAGCCAAGAATATCGGAGAAGATTTCAAAAAGCAATATGCTATGCGTACAGTTATGTTGGGACTTGAGAAATATGGTTTCTCCCCTTCCGAATGTATAAGACTCTTTAAAAAATTGGGAATCCAAGCGATTCAAAAAGTTGAAGAAAACCCTTATTGCCTTTGTTCTTTAGGTTTAGGAATAAGCTTTGAACGTGCAGAAAGTATTGAAAGCAAACTTGAAAAGAAACCTCTTCCCGATTTCAGAATCAACGAAGGAATTCTTCATGTTATCCGTTATAATTCTTTAAACAGAGGGCACACTTGTATCCCAAGAGATAAACTTTTGAAACCATCCTCGGATTTGCTTGAAGTTTCGCAGGATGAAATTGATATAGCTATTGATAAACTGGTTTCCACCGCACAACTCAAAGTTTGCGAAATTGACGGAAAAGAATTCGTCTTCTTACCTTCTGCATATTTAGCTGAGAAAAATATAGCAAAAAGAATCGGAATAATAGCAAATTTTCCTCCACCGGGCGCACCGCAACTGTCATATTGGATAGATCACATAGAACAAAATAACCAGATCACATATGAAACACAACAGCGCCTTGCCATTGCCACTGCAGCGAAAAAAGGGTTACTTGTTTTAACAGGCGGTCCGGGTACCGGAAAAACTACTGCCATCAAAGGAATCATCAACATCTTTGAAAAACAGAATCTTGACATTGCGCTTGCTGCGCCAACAGGCAGAGCCGCTAAACGTATGAGCGAAGTAACGGGAATGGAGGCAAAGACCATTCATCGACTTCTTGAAGTTGAGTGGGATGAGTACGACAAACCTGTTTTCCGTCGTGATGCTTCAAACCCTTTAGATTGTAATGCCCTCATTCTTGATGAGCTTTCAATGATTGATATTCATCTTTTTGAAAGTCTTTTAGAAGCTCTGCCCTTAGGATGCCGACTTATTTTAGTAGGCGACAGTGACCAGTTGCCTCCGGTAGGTGCAGGTAACGTTCTTCAGGATTTAATTTTATCAGGTGTGCTTCCCGTTGTGTGCCTCTCTCAAGTATTCAGACAGGCTATGGAAAGCAAGATTATAACAAATGCCCATAAAATCGTTAATGGCGAAATCCCTGATTTAAAAAATGACGGAAAAGATTTCTTTCATATGGAAAGAACCTCTCCGGTTTTAACAGCGCAAACCATTGTGGACCTATGCGCCGACCGTTTACCTAAAGCGTATAATTGGGATTCGCTATCTGACATTCAAGTGATTTGTCCCTCAAAAAAGGGTGAAACAGGCACCCAGAATCTAAACAAACTCTTGCAGAACGCTCTTAACCCTGCAGAAAAAGGTAAAAACGAGATTTTGGTTGCCGGGCGAGTTTTTCGCGTAGGCGACAAAGTGATGCAAGTTAAAAACAATTACAATATAGAATGGGAAAGTCCAACAGAAAAAGGTACCGGTATTTTCAACGGCGACATCGGTACACTTATCGCAATTGATGCAAAAACATTGCTTGTTACAGTTAATTTTGACGGTAGAGAAGCCATAATACCGGGCGAATACTTAAGTGAACTGGAACTGGCTTACGCTATTACAGTTCACAAAAGCCAGGGCAGCGAATTTAAAGCGGTAATTATTCCGACCATAAACATTCTACCCAACCTGGCTTACAGGAATCTTTTATATACTGCAGTAACAAGAGCAAAGGATATGCTTATTACCGTCGGAAGCGCTCAAATGATCGAAGCTATGACTCTGAATGACAGAAAAGCCAAAAGATACTCCGCTCTATCACATTTTTTAAAGGTTGATATGTAATGAAGCTTAATAAAATATCCGATTTCCTTATTTCAGTATTTTTTACAAAACAATGCAAATTTTGTAATACTGTTATTGATATCAGAGAAGAAGTTTGCGAAAAATGTAAAAACAACATCGTCGCTATTGACGGAGCTATCTGTTTGAAATGCGGATGTAAGAGTTCTGATTGCATATGTGGAGGAAAATCAAAATATTATATGAGCGTATGCGCTCCGTATTATTATCAGGGTGGCGCCAAAACTTCTGTAAAACTATTGAAATTTCATAACGATAAATACATGGCAAAAACATTGGCAAAAGAAATGTCCAAGACAGTTACAGAAAGATACGGTGAACTTGATTTTGATTTATGTACCTTCGTACCTGCCCACAAAAAGGAACAGAAACGTCGCGGATATAATCAGGCTCAACTAATCTCACAGCATCTTTCACGTGAACTTGGTATCACTTATTGCCAACTTCTCGAAAAAAAGTTTCAAACCGATCCACAACATTCGTTGAATGAATCTATGCGAAGCGGTAACTTGTTAGGCGCGATATCTTTAAAAGGAAATTGTAAAATCGATATAAAAGATAAACGTATTCTCATATGCGACGATGTAAAAACAACCGGTTCAACTTTGGATGAATGTGCTAAAACATTACTCGTCAACGGAGCAGCAGAAGTCAGATGTATCACTGCCTGCATAGTTAAGAAAAAAGAAGAATAAAAAAACTCTGAAAGCCCAGAGCTTTCAGAGTTTTAATTTTTATTTGCATTACAGTACGTATATGATAACATCACGTCTGCCCCAATTAACGCATTGTGCTTCGGAGTTCATAAACAAGTCAACTGTCCAATCGACACTGTAAATATAACTGCCTGTATCAGCTGCAATACAATAACCGTAAACGTATCTACCGTCTGCTGAAACGATATACATTTCTGTACCATACGGAATTTCTTTGGGGTCAACTGCAATATAACCTGTCTGCGCACGTTTGCCGGTAGAAGTGATACCACCGGGAATGCAATACGCTGTAGCCTTTGCATTGATAACTGATGAATAAGTTGTAGGAATACCATCCTCGCCTATTGTAAGGTATGAGGGAACTGCCATTTCGCTGATCGGTTTTCCTACAGGGATTGTTGCAGGTCTGGCGTTCTGTCTTACTTTTGTACCTATTTCAACAATTTTGTTTACAGGTTCTGAAACGATATCTTCTGATTTTACTGTTGTAGTGATGAGTTCGCCATTGATATAACAATCCTCATAAACAACCGCTTTAGAACCATCTACACCATCTTTGATTACATTTTTTTCTTCTCTGTAAAGAGAATCGTTATAGGTATACTCTGTTTCGTATTCTATAACTACATCTTCTTTACGCTGTTCAACTTTAACTCTGTTAACAGCAATATTCATACCGTCTTTCAGCATCTTATCAAGAGCCGGTTCAGTAAAATCTTCACCGTCGAGAATTATGCCTGCGGCAGAAATAGCATCTGCTACGGTTTTGCCGGAAACTGTCTTTTTAACTGTTTCTCCGTCCGCTGTGATCACAACATTAAAAATATCGTAAATCTCAATTGTCATACCTTCTTCGAGAAGGTCGTTTGCTGAACAATTTAAAGCAGTACCTTTTGGAAGTGTAATGCCTGCAACTTTAATTGCATCGCTGACTTTACCCGAAGCATAAACGGTATGTGAAGTGCCGTCAAATTTATTGATATTGACTTTAACACCTCGTTTAATAAAAATCGCGCTGCCGTCTTCGCCTGTGAAGTTTTTTAAGTTGATACTATCTCCATATGCTTCATTTACTGTAATTCCCGCTTTTTCAAGAACTTTTAAAGCATCTGCTTCTGCAGTTGTAACAACAACGACTGATTCACCGTCGTAAACTGTAACATCGTACATTACGGGCGGTACGGCGAAAGCTGTGACTGAAACAAAGAATAAAACCGCCATAATTAAAAGAGCTACTCTTTTAAGCGGTGAAGACACTGCTGTTTCGCCTATTTTTCTAACTGTCATGGTATAAATCTCCTTAGACAAGCAACTTTCAGAATTGACACCCCCTACTCCTTTAATAAGGGTTCTGTAAAGTTGCCGTTGTAGGCAGTTTTGTCAACAATAGCGCACCGAATTGCCTGGGTTCGATTCAATATCGTCGGCAAAAATGCCGTAGTTATCCTATGGCAAAGGGTATTATACTCCACAAATTTGAAAAGTCAAATAAATTAAAAATAGATTTTTAGCTATTTTTCACAAATGTTTTGAACATAAATTTCATATAACCCCTAGATTTAGTGTTTTTTTTGGATTTTGCCACAATGGTTACACCTTGTCTTTTGTTAATTGTGCAGAAATTACAAACTGTAACATTTCGGCGCGTTTTTGCCATTTATTCTGTCATTTTGTAATTATTATTGACATTCAACCCCTAAATTGCCATAATATTTAAGTAAATAACATATTTGGAGTTAATAAATGGAAATAAAAATACCTGCTGAGGTTACAGAAATTATAAATCGTCTTGAAAATGCCGGTTACGAAGCATATTGTGTAGGCGGTGCCATACGTGATAGTGTTATGGGCATCGCTCCCGGTGATTGGGATATTACTACTTCTGCGTTGCCACACCGGACACAAGAAATATTCAAAGATTTTAAAACAGTTGACACAGGCTTAAAACACGGAACTTTAACTGTTATAATTAACCACAAGCCTTTTGAAATCACAACTTTCAGAATCGATGGCGAATATGGTGATAATCGACATCCCGAAAATGTAGAATTTACAGGAAATATTAAAGATGATCTTGCAAGACGTGATTTTACAGTTAACGCTCTCGCATATAACATCAACACCGGATTTGTAGATTTATACGGCGGACAAGATGATATATATAATAGTATAATAAAAACCGTAGGAAATCCCGATAAACGATTCAATGAAGATGGTTTACGCATTATGCGTGCTTTGCGTTTTTCTGCTGTTCTGGGGTTTGAAATTGAAAAAGAAACCGCACTTTCAATCCACAAAAACAAAGATTTGCTAAAGAATATATCTGCAGAAAGAATTGCTGTTGAACTGGTAAAACTGGTTTGCGGAAAAAATGCATTTAAGGTGCTGATGGAATACCCGGATGTTATTTCTGTTTTTATTCCGGAAATTGCACCTGCAGTTAATTTTAAACAATTCGGTGAAAAACACGCTTATGATGTATGGGAACACATTTGCCACACGGTAGATACAATTCCTCAAGACAAAATTCTCCGCCTTACTATGCTGTTACACGATTTAGGTAAAATCCCTACCCACGCATTGAACGAAAAAGGCGAAAGCACATTTAAAAAACATGCACCTTTAGGCGGTGAAATGGCAAAAGAGATTCTGACACGTCTGAAATTTGATAAAAAGACGATAAATCGTGTTTCTTTTCTTGTTGGCAATCACGATTTTGAACCACCGGAAAACAAAATAGAATTAAAGCATCATTTAAAAACAAAAACTCCGGAAGATATAAGAACTCTTTTAACTATTAAAAAAAGTGATCGTGGCGCTTTAAGTGAAAAGTACCGCGATATATCTGCCGGCACGGCACAGACTTTGGAATGGCTGAAAGAAATTGAAGAAAACAACGAATGTTGCACATTAAAAGACCTTGCAGTCACAGGTAATGACCTTATAAAACACGGATTTTCTGGCGAAGAAGTGGGCAGAAAGCTAGACTTTCTTCTTGATGCTGTTATTGAAGGTAAAGTTACGAATGCTAAATGCCATTTATTGACATACTTATTATAATAGTATAAAATAAATATGATTACGATAAATTAAGAAAAGGGTGGTATAAATGCGCACTGCATATTCTCTTAACTTCGGTTGGAAATATTCTCCCGTATTTTCAGAAGAAATGATTAAAAAGGATTATGATGACAGCAATTTCCAGACTGTTGATATTCCTCATGCCAACAAAGAATTGCCTTTAAACTATTTTGATGAAAAATCATACCAGTTTATAAGTTGCTACCGCAAAACTTTTGATTTAAAAAAATCAAAGGGCCATCGCTATATTCTTCATTTCGAGGGTGCTGCTGTTTATTCAAAAGTTTATATTAATGACAAATTCATTGGCGAATACAAAGGCGCATACAATCGCTTCAGTTTTGATATTACCAACTATGTTAAATCAAAGGGTAATATACTTGTTGTTGAACTTGATTCTACAGAGCGTAAAGAAATTCCGCCTTTCGGTAACGTTGTTGACTACCTTGTTTATGGTGGTATATATCGTGAAGTATGGATTGAAGAAGTAAGTGAAGTTTATATAGATAATGCTTTTGTAAGAACATTGAATGTTCTTCAACCCAAAAAAGTGCTTGATATTGATGTTACACTTTCCGAAAGCACAAAAGGCAACCTTACTTTTACACTTTTTGATGGTGATAAAAAAATCGGCGAAAAAAGCACTCAATTCAGCGGTAGAGTTATAAACGCAAAATGGGCTGTATCAGACGTTAAGTTATGGGATACAGAAAACCCGCATCTCTATACCATTTATATTAAACTTGATGATAGTGATGAAATTTCAGTCCGCTTCGGTTTCAGAGAATGTCGCTTTATGAAAGACGGCTTCTATCTCAATGGCAAAAAAATAAAAATCAGAGGTCTTAACCGCCACCAGAGTTATCCCTATGTTGGTTATGCTATGCCCGAGAATGTACAAAAAGCGGATGCAGACCTTTTAAAATACGAATTAGGTGTGAACCTTGTAAGAACATCACATTACCCCAACAGCATTCATTTTCTTAATCGTTGTGACGAAATCGGTCTTCTTGTATTTACCGAAATGCCCTCATGGCAGTATCTTGGTGAGGATGAATGGCGCGATATTTGTCTTGATAATGTTCGCAGAATGGTTCTTCGCGACAGAAATCATCCTTGTGTTATTCTTTGGGGTGTCCGCGTTAACGAAGGACTTGATTGTGATGAATTTTATACCGAAACAAACCGCGTAGCCAGAGAACTTGACAACACTCGTCAAACAGGCGGCGTCAGAAATATGCCTTTCAGCCATCTTCTTGAAGATGTTTATACAATGAATGACTTTATTCATTCAGGCGGTCCTATTGCCCTTCTTCCACCTTCAATCGTGGCAAAAAGTTTCAAAGCTCCGTATCTCGTAACTGAACATAACGGTCATATGTTCCCCACAAAGAGTTTTGACAAAGAAGGCGTAAGAACAGAACATGCACTCAGACACACAAGAGTTCTTAATACCGCATACGGCAACGACAGAATGAGCGGTGCTATCGGTTGGTGTATGGCTGACTATAACACCCATAAGGACTTCGGTAGCGGTGACAGAATTTGCTACCACGGTGTAACAGATATGTTCCGTGTACCGAAACTCGGTGCTGCAATTTATCGTTCACAGCAGGAAGATAAACCTTTTCTTGAAGTTTCTTCAGCAATGGATATAGGTGAGCATCCCGGCGGAACCATCGGCGATGTTTGGGTATTTACAAACTGCGATTACGTTAAACTTTATAAAAACGGCAAATACACAAGCACCATTTATCCTGATAGTTCAAAGTTTAAAAACCTTCCTCATCCTCCCATGATTGCGGCAGACTTTATCGGTGATGCACTCACTGTTGATGATGGTCTTGACCCCAAGGCAGCGGCACTTCTTACAGATACACTTATTGCCGCACAGACTAAACAATGGAAACTGCCTCCCTCAAAATTCATAAAAGCCGGCGCCGCTATGGTGGTTGGTAAAATTCCGTTCGGCAGAATGTTTGACATAGTTACAAAATACATCGGTGGCTGGGGTAACGAGCAGATAACCTATGCATTTGAAGGCTATATAGATGGCAAATGTGTTGCAACGGTTATGAGAACCGCCGTTACGGAACTTCACCTTGATGTCAAAGCCGATGCTGAAACTCTCCGAGAAGGCGACACCTACGATGCAACAAGAATCCAGATTATAGCCCGTGATCAGAACGGAAACCGCGTCCCCTTTGCTGACTCCGCAGTTAAAGTTACGGTTAAAGGTGCTGCTTCACTTATTGGTCCTTCAGAATTCCCCCTTATCGGCGGCGACAGAGCTTTCTGGATAAGAACCAATGGTAAAAAGGGCGATATTACCCTTACAATCGATGCTAAGGGCATCGGTAAGGTTAAACTTGACTTAAAGAGTGAATAATACTATAATATTACCACCTCTCTCATTGAGAGGTGGTACAAACATAAAAGGAGATAAGAAAATGAGCAAAAAGCCTTATTACATCACAACTGCTATTGCGTACACTTCGCGTAAACCCCACATTGGAAACTCTTACGAAATCGTTCTTTCCGATGCATTGGCAAGGTTTAAACGAATGCAGGGCTATGACGTTTTCTTTCAAACAGGTACAGACGAACATGGTCAGAAAATAGAAGAATACGCTGCTGCTGCAGGTGTTTCACCTAAAGAATATGTTGATAAAGTTGCAGGCGAAATCAAGGATATCTGCGACTGCCTTAACACAACTTATGACAAGTTCATCCGTACTACCGATGCAGAACACGAAGCATCTGTTCAGAAAATTTTCAAAAAACTCATCGATAAAGGCGATGTTTACAAAAGCGAATACGAAGGTTGGTATTGCGTTCCTTGCGAAAGCTTCTTCACAGATTCTCAGCTTGTTGACGGCAAATGCCCCGACTGTGGCAGAGAAGTTCGCAGAGAAAAAGAAGAAGCTTATTTCTTCAAAATGGGCAAATACCAAAAACAACTTGAAGAATACATTGAATCTAATCCTAATTTCATCTATCCCGAAAGCCGCAAAAAAGAGATGATAAACAATTTCATTAAACCCGGTCTTCAGGATTTATGCATTTCCCGCTCAACATTCAAGTGGGGCATTCCCTTCCCCGGTGATGAAAAGCACGTTATTTATGTTTGGGTGGATGCACTCTTAAACTACATCACAGGTCTTGGTTACGATCCCGACAACCAGTCCGAAATGTACAAAAAATACTGGCCTGCTGATGTTCACGTTATCGGTAAAGACATTTTACGTTTCCACACAATTTACTGGCCACTTTTGCTTATGGCACTCGGTGAGCCTCTTCCTAAGCAGGTTTTCGGTCACCCGTGGCTTCTTTCCGGTAATGACAAAATGAGTAAATCCCGCGGTAATGTTATTTACGCAGATGACCTCTGTAATCGCTTCGGTATTGACGCAGTTCGTTACTACCTTCTTTCCGAAATGCCTCATGCCCAGGACGGTACAATAACCTACGAAACAATTATTGAACGTTTCAACTCCGACCTTGCAAATACTCTTGGTAACCTTGTCAACCGTACAGTTGCCATGAACAACAAATATTTCGGTGGTGTTATCCAGGCACCCACAGCCTGTGACGATATCGACAATGAGCTTAAAGAACTTGCTGTTAACACTCTCCCCGAAGTTACAAAACTTCTTGACACTTACAAGGTGAGCGATGCAATTTCTAAAGTAATGGACCTTGCAAAACGTTGCAACAAATACATCGACGAAACTATGCCCTGGGCTCTTGCAAAAGACGAAGAAAAGAAAGAAAGACTCGGCACTGTTCTATACAACCTTCTTGAAGGCATCCGTTTCATTGCAGTTCTTCTTAAACCCTTTATGCCTGATACAAGCGATAAGATTCTTGAGCAAATCGGTACAGATATCAACACTCTTGAATCAATCGAAAATTTCGGTGCACTTAAAGCAGGCGACAGAGTAGGCACTGCAACTCCCCTTTTCTCACGTCTTGACGTTGAAAAGACTCTTGAAGAAATTGCTGCTTCTCTCTGCGTTGAAGAGGAAGAAGAACCTGAAATCGAAGGTCTTGCAGAAATCGCTTATGACGATTTTGCAAAAGTTGAACTTCGTGTATGCGAAGTTATTGACTGCAAGCCCATTAAACGCGCAAAGAAACTTCTTGAACTTACACTTAACGACGGCACAAAAACACCCCGTACAGTTGCTTCGGGCATAGCTAAATGGTATAGCCCGGAAGACCTTATCGGCAAAAAGGTTATTGTTGTTGCAAACCTTGCACCCAGAACACTTTGCGGTGTTGAAAGCCACGGTATGATTCTTGCAGGCGAAATTACCGAAGACGATGTTAAAGTTGCATTCGTTGACGGACTTCCCGCAGGTACACAGTTAAGCTGATTATGTACAGTAATATTTTTGATTCACACGCACACTACACAGATAAAGCATTTAATGATGACCGCGAAATTATGCTCGGCTCCCTCAGGGAGTCGGGCGTTTGCGGTGTTATAAACTGCGGTGCAGATATAGAAAGTTCTGTTTTTTCCTTTGAACTTGCAAAAGAGTATTCTTTTATATATGCTGCTTGCGGAGTTCATCCTGAAGAGGTTGAAACAACACCCGATAATTATATTGATATTTTGCGCGACATTTCAAAAAATGAAAAATGCGTAGCAATAGGTGAAATAGGTCTAGACTATTATTGGCGACAAGACACAAAAGAGCTACAAAAAGAAATGTTTGAAAACCAGATACTTCTCGCAAAAGAATTGAATTTGCCCATAATAGTTCACGACCGTGAAGCACATAACGACACTTTAGAAATATTAAAAAAGCACAAACCCAAAGGTGTGCTTCATTGTTTTTCCGGTAGTGTTGAAACCGCAAAAGAAGTTTTAAAAATGGATATGTATATAGGTCTCGGCGGTGCTGTTACATTCAAAAACGCACGAAAAGCCCTTGAAGTGGTAGAAATGTTGCCGTTAGACAGGCTTTTACTTGAAACAGATTGTCCATATATGGCACCTGTACCAATGCGCGGTAAGAGAAACAATTCAACATACATTTCTTATATCGCAGAAAAAATTGCAGAAATAAAAGGGGTTGACCCCCAAACCGTGCTTGATGTAACAGCCGAAAACGTTCAACAATTATTTAATGTAAAGTAAAAATCTTCCGACACCGAAAGATGTCGGAAGATTTTTTTAGTTGGATTTAGCAATAGCCGATTATATTGCGTAATGCGTAATTAAAGGGGCAAAGCCGATTATTGCATTTTGCTTGCGAAATCTTAGCGGTACGCACAGGTGCGTACCTTACGGTTCTCCTATCCGACGGATGGAAAACGGTCAGTGAACTACCCACCACCGCTGATGTTATAAAAACATTAATTCCTCGCTTGAAACTGTATTTCTAATAACCATTAACGTGAAGTCCTTTTGCGGTGCCCAAAATTGTTTACTCGCTGTTCTCTTCGCACAATTTTGACCGCTGCGCCAACTCACACTCCCTGTTTCGCCCAAAGGGCGCGGTCGTGTTCCTTGCCCCTCCCTATTCGGCAGAGCCGAACAAGGATGACAGGCTTCGCAAATATCTGTTTTTTAGTTCTACGCGAAGCAATATAATCAACGCGCAAGCGTTCCGAAACTCCCCACTCCTCATTCCTAATTCCTAACTAATTTACGTCAGCGCAAAATTCACCACTTGCTGATAATCTACAATCGTCAGTTCATCGTCTCGGTTAGTGTCTGCCGCCAGGAAATGGTAATCGGTCAATTCCTTGTGTCCGTTCAATGTCTGCTCCACCCCGGATGCATCCAGCACATCTACAGCACTGTCACCGTTTACATCACCTTGGACGATTACGGTATAACGCTCCGAAATTGAACCATTATCATAAACCAAAAACTGCGACCCTGTGCCGAAGAAATTTGTTCCCCTGTATACATATGACGGAATTGAATAGTGGCTTGTAGTTTCTTGAGTACCGATTATGTTTGCTAAACTTGTCTGTGTAAATTGTGTTGTGTAAATAAGCATATTATCTACATCAATTTCAGTTTTATCTCTTGCAAACATATAATATGTTTGATTTTGACAAACTGAACTTTTTATATTGAATTCTTTAACAACTTCTCCTGACTCATCTATATCTGTACTGGTCATTTCGCAATAATAATACGGATATTGTTTGTATTCATTTGGCTTAAAATTTTTGTCAGTTGCACCTTCGATAACTTCCCCTGCATAATTGTTATTGTAGTATGAACCGTACCATTGATATACCCTATTAAATCCATAAGCACCGAAAGTAATTGATTCATCACCATCGCAAAATGCACTTGGCACATCCTGGTGTAAAGATGTGTTTTCATCTAATGCAATAAATGTTGCACCATTATCCGTTGCCCAATTTTTAACATATTCGTTAGTTTCCGAGGCATAGACAGTATAGGTATCTTTTTCAGGATGTGTGAGTGAACAACATTCAGTTAATGTTGATGGCAAAACCATAGTAACATCTTTTTTTGTGGTTTCATAGTCATTAGAGCTTGGTAAACTCTTTATGGTTTTTACTTTTGAGAATTCGATCAATTTCAAACCACACTGCATGTAGTTATCACAATCAAACGTTCTGGTATTAATTTTTTCCACAAGTGATAAATCCAGAGCAATGAGACTACCACAAGCCTGGAATTGGCCACCTTCCGAACCTCTAATTCCATGCAGTGCTTTAAGTTTTGGGGCGTAGAAATCAGTTAAAAGCCAGCATTGTTGAAAACCAAATATATACACTTGTTCCAACTCCGGTAAATAGGCATATCGTAAAGAAGATTTAGAAAAAGCATAGTGTTTAATTTCTTTTAATTTAGGAAAATTGACCCCTTCTAGAGTCCATGTTGAAGCAAAGGCATACATACCGATTTTTTCAAGATTGGGGAAATCAACACAAGCTACACCACATGAAGCTAAAGCATAGTCTTCTATGCTGGTTATACCTTCACCTTCAACAAACAATATTGTTTCATTTAATTTAAAACATTCCCAAGGTATTGTTGTTACCGCATCTGGGAAACGAACGCCTAAAAGATTTTTATCGCAGTTTTTATCAAATACATTTGCATCTACACTTGTAACTTTTATATTGTTTATTTCGTCAGGAATAATAAGGTCTACTGCCGTTCCGGTATATGATGTAATCATACCCGACTCATCAATTGTAAACATATCATCTGTTCCCATAGTGGTGACACGGTAATCCCGATAATCAAGATTACTTCTGTACTTTCCATCTTTATATACTCTTACA
>JAZNLH010000023.1:0-2877 GCA_045578985.1 Acutalibacteraceae bacterium
CATAAACGTTGATGCAGGCTCAAAGTTCACCGATGCACCGTCTGTAAAATCAAGAGTTTTTATATATCCGTCACCACGCTCATAAACCGCCATATTCATACCAAGAGCAGAACCCAATGCATAAACGAAAAGTTCTGAAAACATTTCACTATGATTTGCTTTTTTGTACATCCACCATTTGCCGTCACGAAGCTTCCAACATTTTTCAAAGCTACCTACATTGGTAAGCTCGGGTGTACGGGATTTTTTACTTGTGGCTGCACGATTGAAACTATCATAATTACCTTTCAAAGCAAGATTTGAGAAGTAATCATCCGAGAATTTAACATCCTCATAAGTTAAATCAGAATCAATCGGTCTTATCCAATAGTTATCTGTAATGGTTGCGGCATTAACATGGGCAACGGTTGATATATCATCTTTTTCAGCAAGACGAAGCGCCTTTTTGAGAAGTCTTGAATTAGCACGATGGCTATCAATAGCACGGGTTTCAAGCCACATATCAGCATTGCTTACCCTCTTAAGAAACATAGGCAGTAAAGCTTCATTTTTAACAGTTAGGCTACCATCCGACCATACTGCAACAACTGTATTACCGCTTAAAATTTCGTAGTTCCTCTTATCAATCATTCGTCTCGCCTCCTTTGCATGATTATATGTTGTTATTATAGCCAACTTTAGTTTGTATGTCAAACATATGTTATCTTATTTCTACTATTCTCTTATTACTTCTCTTGTATATTTCTGTTCTATACTGTTCTTCTATACTTGTTTACTTACTCTGTTGTTTACTTACTTGTTTACAACTCCCACCTACTGTTTTCTGACATAGTAAGTGGGAGTTGTAATTTAATATGTTTTATATCATAGATATGATACTGAAACCAGGGTGGAGTTTTCTTCTACAGGCTCGTCTGCTTCAAGTGTTTCATAGGTGATTGAACGCTTGTCCGATTTGCCTGAAAATGAAATTTGAAGCTCAAAAATGGACCCTTTCGTGTCGTAAGTAGGTACAGAGGAACTCGGTCACCTTGAAATGATAGGTGCTATTGTTTATCAGCTTACAAGAAACCTTTCTTTAGAAGAAATTAAGAAAAGTGGCTTTGACACTTATTTCGTCGACCACACAACAGGAATATATCCCACTGCTGCAAGCGGATTCCCCTGGACAGCTGCAAGTATGCAGTCTAAGGGCGATGTAATTACCGACCTCCACGAAGACCTTGCGGCAGAGCAAAAAGCCCGCACAACTTATGATAACATTCTTCGCCTTGTTGATGACCCCGATGTTCGCGACCCCATCAAATTCCTCAGAGAACGCGAAATCGTCCACTATCAACGCTTCGGCGACCCAAAGCGTTCAAATGGAAAAAATTTTCCTTTATTTACTGGGCAGAACGGCTATTCTGCCCAGTATTTTTGCTATATGTTCCAGATTATGTCGAGTTTGTCTTTTGATACATAAATCTTCTTTATGATGGCATTTGCAACTGCTCTTTTTTGTTCAAAAGAGAGTTCATTGAACCTCTCAAAGTCACATATAACCTTTTCTTTAATTGCGAAACTTTTCTCGCTTAACCTTTGAATTTCAGCTTCCGTTTGCCTTTTCTCATCTTCTAATCTTTCAACATTTTCGTTTATGTATTTCATAACCGTTGGACTTGCATCTTTAACGCCTTTGACTGTTTCAAGAATTTCGTTTTCTATTTCACTTACTCTTGATTTCAGTTCTTCAACTCTCGGGTCTATTGGTGGTGCAACGCCATGCTCAATAACTTTATAGTCTGCCAATTTCTCTTTCATTTTTTCGTAAATTGCATTCTCAAAATCATCTGCATGAATCGTTCTGCCTGCACCCGTACACAATCTGTCATTCATTTTCCTTGAGCATAAGAAGTAACTTACATTCTTCGCTTCATAGGTTTTCTTGATGATTGCGTAACCACAATTACCACATTTAATAAGACCTGCAAGCCATGTGTTTTTTGCTCTTGGATTACGCTTAATCTGTTGTTGAGATAACGCTCTTTCACGACAAGCAATCCATAATTCAGAATCAATGAAACCTTCATGAGGTGCAATAACCAGCACCGTATTTGATAAATCAGTCTGTTTTCTTGTTCCCTTATCACCTGTGTATAAGTAGCAACCGTTTGTACCGATAAAATCCTCAGGCGGATTAACAATCTTTGCACCTTTTGACTTGAAAAAGTTATAGATATTCATATCAGCTTTTACATAAATCGGATTCTTAACAAAATCCTGTATTCTTGCTCGGGTTACAATTCTTTCTCTCACTGCTGCACTGTGCTTATTGCGAACAGCCTCGGCAATAGCCGAATTAGAGTTATTGACATCTGCATACATTTCGAAAATCATTTTAACCACTTCAACCTCTTCCGGAATCTGTTCATACATTCCGGTCTTGATTCCGTCTATGGTTAAATCAACCTTTCTGAAACCTACAGGTATCTTGCCACCCATATAAAAGCCTTTTTGCGAACGTGCCGCATAAGTATCACGAACACGTTGCTGAGTTGTTTCTCTTTCAAGCTGAGCAAAGGTTATGCATATATTCAGCATTGCTCTGCCCATAGGTGTGCTTGTATCAAATCTTTCTGTTGCTGAAGAAAACTCAACTTTCATTTTACTGAAGGTATCCATCATAGTTGAAAAGTCAAGGATACTTCTGCTGATTCTGTCAAGCCTGTAAACTATTACTTTTGTAATACCTTTTCTTCCCGATTTTATATCACTCATCATTCTTTGGAACTCGGGGCGGTTGGTATTTTTACCGCTGAAACCTTTATCCGAATATACTAAATAAGCCTCACCACGCGCTTCGTACTCACACATTTCAATCTGTGATTCGATTGA
>JAZNLH010000024.1:0-2299 GCA_045578985.1 Acutalibacteraceae bacterium
TATGGGATTTGCTTTGCTTGGATTTATACAGTGGATTAAGAGAAAGCGAATTTTGAAAGTTGATTACAGCCTTCTTGTTCTCGGTGGTTTTTATGTTCTTGTAATTGCAATGTACATTTTCTTTGAACTGTTTGTTGTAAACTACAGACCAATACTGGTAAACGGTATTTTGGAAGCATCTTATCCGTCGACAACCACTATGCTTGTAATGTGTATTATGCCGACAACAATTATGCAATTTAATAATCGTATCAAAAATGAAACTCTGAAAAAGCTTATTTCATTATCAATCATTGTTTTTATTCTTTTTATGGTTATCGGCAGAATTCTTTCAGGTGTACATTGGATTACTGATATAATTGGCGGTGCAATACTCAGTTGCGGACTTGTAATGCTGTATGGTTTTGTTAGCAAACTTAAGTTTTCAAACAGATAATCCTGCCTTCGGGTTTGATTATAAATATTATTTTTAAAGGAGATTGCTTTTTGAGAAAGACAATCGTATCATTGGAGATTGTATCCTAACCGGGAGGTTAGTGCAAATACAATCTCGCACAAACCTCCCAGCATTGGAGTCAACAATCATCAGGAGGAAAAACAATGAATAAAAATGACTACATCATTCGTTTAGAAAGAAAAGAAGAATACAGAGAAGTTGAAAATCTTGTAAGGGAATCATTCTGGAATGTGTACCGTCCAGGTTGCCTTGAGCATTATGTTCTCAATCAGCTTCGTAGTGACGAGGCGTTTATAGACGAACTCAATTTCGTAATGGAAAAGGACGGCAAAATCATAGGACAGAATATGTTTATGAAGGCGGTTATCAAAGCCGATGATGGCAGAGATATTCCGATTGTTACAATGGGTCCTATCTGTATTGCTAATGAACTCAAACGTCAGGGTTATGGTAAAATTCTGCTTGACTATTCTCTGGAAAAAGCAACAGAAATGGGATTCGGTGCAATCTGTTTTGAAGGTAACATTGGCTTTTACGGTAAAAGCGGTTTTACTTATGCCAAGAACTTTGGTATTCGTTATCATGGTTTGCCCGATGACGCGGATACATCATTCTTT
The DNA here is from genome assembly GCA_045578985.1 of Acutalibacteraceae bacterium. Lineage (GTDB taxonomy): Bacteria > Bacillota > Clostridia > Oscillospirales > Acutalibacteraceae > DTU089. Next base: position 1,075 of record JAZNLH010000024.1, read on the forward strand.
CTGTGCAAAGAATTAATTCCTGGATACCTTGACGGTATAACTGGGGAATATGAACCACCACAAGGATACCTCGTTAGCGAAGAAGAAGCCGCAGAATTTGACACAGCATTTCCCTACAAAGAAAAATTAAAACTCCCAGGACAACTTTTTGACTAAACGAACAAACGGAGCAGCGTGCCATTGATGGTGCGCTGCTCTTGTTCAAATTCCAATTTTTTTAACTAAAAACACAAGGAGCTGACTTTTTCAGTCAGCTCTTTTCTTTGAATTATGCAGTAAAGTTTTTTGCATTTGGAAACGCGTTGGGTTTATGTTAAATACTAACGGACAGGGGAAAGTGATGAAGGTTTTTTCTTTGAATATTGCGTGTTGAAGTGAGCTTTTTCGGGGTTTTTATATGGGTATAGATTAAATGAGGAGTGAGAATTGGGAGAAGTTTTTTTGCTTTGGCAAAATCACCAAAATGTTTCTGCATTGTTTGTGCAATATCTGCAAATTGCCATCTTGATTTTATGCCGGAATCAAGTATAATTGACTCTCGGTAATTAAAAAATTCAAGGTATAAACATTCAGAGGTACACATGCAAAATTCTATCACTTTACTCGGTCACATATTAGGTTTTATTTCAGTCGCTTTATTCTTTTATTCTTATCAACGTACCCAAAAAAGCAAGATAATGCTTATTCAGACTGCTGCAACAGCGTTAAGTTGTGTTCAGTATCTGCTTATAGGCGCTACATCCGGCTTCGCTTTAAACGTTGTTTGCATTATTCGTAATTTTGCATTCTATTATCGTGAAAAAAACAATAAAACAGATTTGGTAACACCTGCTTTTTTTGGTGCGGCTATGGCTGTAGTAAGCTGCTTCTCCTGGGAGGGCATTCACTCTCTTCTTATAACTCTCGGCCTTGTTGTTAATACTATTTGTATGGGTGTTTTCGATGCTAGGAGCTTCCGCAAAACAATCCTTATTTCATCAACACTTATTCTTGCTTACAACCTTTTTGCCCTCTCATACAGCGGTATATTAAGCGAATCCATATCCCTTATTTCAGTTATTATCGGAATTATCCGTTACAGAAGCGTTCCTGTTAAGGTTATCAGCACAACCGAAATCAACACAACCGAAAAACTTGCAGCATAATAAAGCATAATTCAGAAGCAACAGTATTGAATGTACTGTTGCTTTTTTTGTTTTATGAGTGATATAATGGGGTTGATGAA
>JAZNLH010000025.1:0-65945 GCA_045578985.1 Acutalibacteraceae bacterium
TTGTTTTTGGAACTAAAAATTTTGTAAACGGCAATCTTTACATTGGCTGGAGTATTGTCAACTATTATACTTGAAACAGCATTTCCGTGCCAATCATCATATTCACATGCCTCGCTGTTCCAATCTCCGATACCGGTTGTATTGTAATAAGTTCGATTAATCCTATCTTTTAAAAACTCATTTTCTATTTCAACACCAGTATCTAAAACGCCTACTACAATTTCCCTTGTGTCTAAATTGTTATCCTCAATATATTTTTTCACATCATAAGTACCGCTTGCGTAACCGCCCCAGGATTCAAGACATTTGGGAACTTCATGGGGTTCTTCCTCGCTTGTTAAAGTGACATCTCCATTTCGAAGATAAACAGGACTATCCACATCAACATCGGTAATATAACTTGTGTTCTTATATTCCTCATAAGCTACTTGTGTATCTTGTTCATTTTCAAACTGAATTATATAGTAATCTTTATATCCGCTTACTATTTCAACCGAATTGAATTTTTCAGGATATTTATCACTTTTCACAACTAAGCGACAAGTTTGAAAATCAAGTTCAGATTCATCTACAGTTTCATTTTCAGAAACCGATGATGCGGAATAATACAAGGGAGACTCATCTGAAATGTTTTCAGATGAAATATTTTCGGAGGTAACCTCAAAATCTTTATCTGCATCATATTTTTGAGTGAGATGTGTAACACCGTTTATGAAATCGTTAATATCTGCATCTTCCGTATTTTTTGATGTAGCCGATATCGGAACACAAAACATCGATGCAAGTAAAGAAATACATAAAACAAAACTTAATACCTTTTTCATAATATTACCTCCGAAAATTATTTTTAGTGATGCGACAACCTATCATCCCTGTGCGTAGCATAGGGAGGGGGCCGCCTTGAAATAACTTTATTGTAGAAATTAATTTAAAACGTGTGAAATTGTTTTGTTTTTATTATGTATAATCGGAGCGGTGGTGGGTAGTTCCAGTCGTAGTTCGTCTTCATTGAAATAGGAAAACAAACTATCGTAAGGTACGCATCTATGCGTACCGCGAGAGATAAAGTACATCTCTTGAGTTAGCTACTCAGGAAATATAACTCACCTTACTTGCGGGACGGATGGATCCGTCCCTTACGGGGTGTATCGCCTATCTTACTGAAGACCAACCGAAAGAGAACTACCCACCACCCCGCCTATGGCGGTGTCCCCCTCCCTATTCCGGCAAAGCCAAAACAGGGATGATAGGCTTCGCATATATCTGCTTTTACATTATCCGGAATGTGTATCCATCAACTAATTTAATTATACATTTTAATTTTAAAAAACTGAAATTTGCCTAACTATCGAAAAATCGTGCCTTATTATTGAATTTTTCTCTTGAAATCCCTAAAACAAGTATAATTTATGCTTTCAAAAATTTCATTAATTTTTACTAAACGCAAGAAAATAACGTCAAAACGCAAGAAAAATTTTTATATAGAATGTCGTCAACAATTTAAAGTTATGTTTAAAGTGATTTATTAGAGGAATACTAATTTAACCATACATTTCTCCCAAATTAATTATAGGTCAATTTCACCCTATTTGTCAATAGGTCGGTATGCCATAATTTCATTGGTGATTACGATGAACAGGTTAAAAACCTTAAGGAAAGAAAAAGGTTATACACAAATAAAAATGCAAATGCTTACAGGTATTGATCAAAGCGATTATTCAAAGATAGAAAACGGAAAAAGATATTATACCTTTGAGCAATGCAAAAAAATTGCTATCGCTCTTGACACGAGCATGGATTATCTTGCAGGATTGACAGATATTAAAGAACCTTATAAACGAAATGCAGAGCATCACGAGTGATGCTCTGCACTTTTTATAATTATTCATCCTCTGCAAAGGCATTTAATATAACACGCTGTGGAACTCAGCGTAAGAAAAAAGAAGAAAAGAAGTAAACCACTGAGGAATGCTCCGAGAAAACTTGTAGCAACGAATGTTATTGCCAGAAGCACAAGGGAAAGAAGAACCGTTCCCAGAGCACCTATAAGCAATGCAGGAAGTGCCGAACAACGACCGTCGCAACGCTCTGTAATGGCTGTGGATACTAAAGTTACTGCAAGGTAAACCAGTGCAACGCCTAAAGTCACCCAAAGGAATGCAGGTGTTAATGTTATTACACCGGTTATTCTTAAAAATGCAGTAACTACGCCAACAACGATACTTGCAATTACAGCAGTAGCCGTACAACTGAAAGGATTCTTACAACAACACAATGACATAAATATTCACCCCCCCTGTTTCATTTTATGCAACAGGCAGTATCAGGTGATAGATTTCAATATTTTCTCTCCTATATCATTTATTACATTAAAATCAGTAGCTTTTATATAGTAATCTTCAAGTCTGTCGTGAATATCCTTTGCTAAAGAAAGTTTTCTGACAGCTTCATCTATCAGTTCTTTTTTCGCCTTTTTAAAGAATGTGAGTTTTTCCTTGCTTTTTGAAAAAGCCTCTTTGTCATAGAATCTTGATGCATGAATACGTTTGCTTGTTTCATCTATTGAGTAATGGTAACTGTTTTCTGTGAAAAATGCTACCTTTAGTTCAGGTATAATAATATGCTCTATTTTAAATCGTGGGAACAAGGGACAATAACACGCATAAACATCATAGCCATTGTCTGTTGCTTGTTTACACAAATACTCCGCTACAAACGGAGCCACCGCACTGTATTCATCCTCGATTGTTATTATGTTTTCTGCTAAAGCCACTACACTATCATACTGTACAACGATGCCGTCAGGGGAAACAGCAGACAGGAAACGTTTGTGTAATTTTCCTTTTTCCACATTCTTTTTGTTTGGAATCAATCTGTTTGCAAGACGTTTTGCATACCTTTCTGCTTTTTCTGCATCTGTAAAATTTGCACACATTAAAACACTTTGAGTCTCAATCTGGGATGCCACTTTCAAAAAATCGGCAGTTTTTTTATGTTGGGATTTGTTGCTTTTGGTAAGTTCCGCTATTTCATTTAAGTGCCCGTTAAGGTATTTTCTGTCCCATGCTACACCTAAATCTACAATATGTTCACTAACTCCCGGTAAAGTTGGTTCAAACGTATGTGGAGAAGTTCCATCCAGTATAGAAAAATTCAATTCCGGTGCCAGAACCAAGTCCAGAGAATTGGGGTCAGCACTGCAATAGCCTCGTTCCACATAGTAGCCTTTATTCTCAAGTTTTTCAGCAACCTTTTTCATCAAGGTTGATTTACCCGTACCGGGACCGCCCTTCAGAATTATATGATTTCCTTTTTCGTATGGGTTGTATAAATCATCAAAAAGTGAGCAATACTTTGTTTTATTATTAACACCAAAGAAAAAGGAAATTGGTAAAACAGTTTTTGTCATAGCATCTACCCCTTTTACGGTAATTTACAAACCATACTATGATAAAAAAATATTTTTGTTACTATGTTTCATTGACTTTTACTGTAATGAAAGTTATACTTATCTTGATTGTTTTTCTCATCTTAATTTAGAAATGAGGTCTTTTTATGTCAAGATATGATGAGGCAAAAAAAATATATGCAGAACTTGGTGTGGACACTGAGGCTGCTCTCAACAAACTTAAAGATGTAACAATTTCTGTTCATTGTTGGCAAGGTGATGATGTTACAGGTTTTGACAGTCGCGCAAGTCTTTCCGGCGGTATTCAGACAACGGGCAATTATCCGGGTAAAGCCACAACACCTGAAGAACTTATGGCTGATATTGACAAGGCTTTTTCCCTTATCCCCGGAAAGAAGAAACTTAATCTTCACGCAAGTTACGCGATTTTTGATGATGGTGAATTTGCCGACAGAGATGCGCTTCAACCCAAACACTTCAAAAAATGGGTTGATTTTGCTAAAGAACGTAATATGGGTATCGACTTCAATCCCACATATTTTTCTCACGCAATGGTAAAGGACAACCTCACCCTTTCTTCGCCTGATGAAGAAGTTCGTAAATTCTGGGTTAAACACGGCATTCAATGCCTTAAAATATCTGAATATTTTGCTGAGGAAACAGGCGTTCCTTGTGTTATGAATATCTGGATTCCTGACGGATACAAGGATATTCCTGCCGACAGATTCGCTCCCAGAGCACGTTTCAAAAAATCTCTTGATGAAATTCTCAGTACCCCTTACGATAAAACTAAAGTGTATGTAACACTTGAATCAAAGGTTTTCGGTATCGGTCTTGAAAGCTATACTGTCGGTTCTGCGGAATTTTGCCTTTCTTATTCCACACAAAAAGGCATTACTCCCCTTATGGATAATGGTCACTACCATCCCACAGAGCTTGTTTCTGATAAAATATCTTCGTTGCTTCTCTTTAACGAAAAAATTGCACTTCACGTAACACGCGGTGTACGTTGGGACTCCGACCACGTTGTTTTATTTGATGATGAAACAAAAGAAATTGCAAAAGAAATCGTTTGTAACGATGCTCTCGACAGAGTGTTTATTGCAACTGACTATTTTGATGCATCAATAAACAGACTTTCTGCCTGGGTCACAGGCGTAAGAAACGTTCAGAAGGCTCTCCTTAATGCTCTTCTTTTGCCCTCTGACGAAATGAAAAAATTGCAGAATGATAATGATTTTACTGCCCTTATGTGCTTACAAGAGGAAATAAAAACTGCACCTTTCGGCGATATCTGGGCAGAATACCTTGTAAGAGAAGGTATTGAAAAAGATTATCTTACTCAAATTAAAGAATATGAAGAAAAGGTTTTGGTGAAAAGAGTATGAAAAACATTTTGAATGCACCCTTTGTGGACGAAATGAAAAAGGCTACCGCTAACATGTACCGTTTGGGCTGGGACGAAAGAAACGGCGGTAACATCAGCTATATGCTTGATGAAGAGCTTGTGGGCGAATATCTCGACCTTAACAACGTTATCCGCGAAATCCCCACTGGTTTCGATGCAACTGAGCTTATAGGCAAGATTTTTATTGTTACAGGTACAGGTAAGTATTTCAAAAACGTTGAATTCGACCCCGAATCAAACCTCGGTATTATCCGTATTGCCAAAGACGGCACAACTGCTGAACTTCTTTGGGGCTACAACGATGGCGGTAAATTCACATCTGAACTTCCCGCTCACCTTATGAGCCATATTGCAAGACTCAGAGTTAACCCCAACAACAGAATCATTATGCATTCTCATCCCACATACACACTTGCAATGAATCACATTCATGAACTTGATGAGAAGAAGCTTACACATACTCTTTGGGAAATGTGCACAGAGTGTATTGTTGTTTTCCCCGATGGTATCGGTGTACTTCCTTGGATGGTTTGCGGTAATAATGAAATTGGTGAAGCAACTGCTGAAAAAATGAAAAACTATCGCCTTGTAGTTTGGGGTCTTCACGGTATCTACGGCGCAGGTGACAATATGGACGAAGCGTTCGGCCTTATTGAAACAGTTGAAAAAGCAGCTATGCTTTATATGCTCGCTACCGCAAGCGGCAAAAGAATTAACACTATCACTGATGAAAATCTTTGGGCTATTGTTGAAAGATTCTCACTTCAGGAACAGTGCAGAAAAGATTTCCTCAATTTATAATTTATAAAAACAAAAAGTTCGGTACATCGATAAATGTACCGAACTTTTTTATTGATTTTTAAATAAATCCATTTCTTCATAAAGGTCGGTTCGCGTTGTTGCTTCCGACTTTAAATTTTTTATATTTATTTTAGGACGTTTACCCATAAATGAACGTATTATATAACGTCCACCAAAGTAAATCCACCCTAACGGCAATAAAAACTTTAATTTTCTTGTGAAATTCCAATAGAAATAAACAATTTCATTCACAGAACTAAAAAAATGTTTTATAAGAGACTCTTTTTCACCATTGCCTGTAACGAAAAGACTTTCTTGCATACCCGTAGAATTTTTCTGCCCTAAGTTACCGCTTTTAAAAATATCTTTAATGACGCCCTCGCTTAGTTCAGTATCTTCAACACCTGCCCAGCGATGTTGAGGGCAACCCAGATATTTTACAGAGGTTTGTGTAAGAACCTGTGCAAACTTCCAAAGTCCCACACTTTTAAGTCTTTCTTCAAAAATGTTGCAGAATTGTTCTTCCGAAAAACTTGAAATAAATGTTGCCCAATCGCACAACTGTCTAAGTCCGATACCCTCACCGGTAAGGTGACAACAAGTATGAAGAAGAATAACTAAGCCGTGATGAAACTCTGACGGCACACGAATGGTTCCGAACAACGTTTCGTATTCACGCGATTCTTTGATTATATCTTTGAAAAACTCTCTTATTTTATCGCCTACATCCCCTTTTGGTATACCTGCAGGATCGATATGCATTTCATAATGCCCTGTTTCATCGTAATAGACAATATGCTTTTCGTGTTCTTTAGGGTTTCGTTTAAATCCTTTTTCTTCAAGCACTTTACAAGCTCTGTCCACATCCGATCTATCCACAAGAAAATCCACATCACCCATAGTTCGCAGAAGTGGGTCAGGATAATATGCGCAAGAAGCCGCACCTTTTAATATAACATACGGGATTCCTGCTTCGGTCATTATTTTGTGAAGTCTTATATGCTCGTTGTTAACGTGTATAACGCCACGAACTGCATTTTTTAACTTTTCTCTTATACTGTTTATCGTTTCAGGGTCACAATTATTGGGAGTTGTACCGGAAAAAGCGGTCAAAGATACCGCTTGAACGTGCGCTTCATACCATACAAGCATCCAATTTATATCTTCAATATCAATAGGGCGGTTCGCATTAAAAAGAGAATTCGCCAACATATCGAGAAGAATTTGTTCAATTTTGGGTGCAGTTTTCTCTTTTGCCACCATTATGCCTTCGCCTTTCGTAAATCTCCCTAATAAAAAGCTCAATTATTTTCTGTGCTTTCTTTTCCTTGACTCACCATAACCATATTTTCCATATGATTTATAACCATAACCATAACCGTAACCATAACCATAACCGTAGCCACCATTAGTACCGTAACCTGTTATGCCTACCTTAGCGCCATTTATTACACAACCAAGTATTTTTGTGTTTGTAGACATCAGATTATCAAGTCCGCTGCGAATTTTTGAAACTCTTACGCAATCCTGAAGCACTACATATATCGCTGCATCAGAAGCCTGTGCAACATAAAGTGTATCAGAAACAAGGCCACATGGTGGAGTATCAACAATTACAAAATCATAATCATCACGAACAGAAGCAAGTATCTGTTTTATTTGTTTTGAATTCATAAACCTATGATGATCATCAGACTTAATATCCATAAAAGAAATATTGTATTTCTCCAGGCAAGCAATTCTGTATTCTTCAGTTTCAATTGTATAGTTAAGTTCTTCCAACTCTAAGCCAAGAAGCTTTGCTACGCTTGGGTTTCTCAAATCTGCATCTACAAGCAATATATTTTTGCCATAGGCACCAAGGGAAAGCGCCAAGTTTGTAACAACGGTAGTTTTACCTTCGCTTGGAGCGGTACTTGTACACATAACAATTTTTTCACCCTCACCCAGAGAATGCAGAACCACATTTCGCAAAACTCTGAATGATTCCATAAAGTTTTTGCCCACATTATTATTTGTAAACAGTATAGATTTATCTATTTGTTTTGTGTGTTTCTTGAAATTCACCTCAGGTATAACACCAATTGCATCACAGTTAAGTTGCGTTGTAATTTCTTTTTTGATTTTTATGGTCTTTCGCTGTAATGCATAAAGGAAAACCCACGCAAGACCTAACATGGCACCGATTATTGCGCCTTTCAACGCCTGATTAACGGAATCAGAGCTATTTGAGGGAGTTGTTGCAACACTGGGGGTTGTAATCATTTTTAATTTTATGTTACCAACAACATATTTTGCAGCAATCGGATAATTATCAACCGCCGACAAAAGTACATCATACGCCATCTGAGGATCTGTGCCGGTTGCGGTTAAGGTAAACATATTTGAACCTGTATCTGAAGATGCCCTTAAATCAACAGGTATCGCAGAAATATTTAAATCCTCGCATATAGAATCACGTAACACATTACTACCCATAATATAAGGAAATGTTTTGATAAGCTGGTTAACCGTTGCTGAATCATAAAAGAAGGAATATGCAGAAATTCCGTTTACTGAGGATGTACTTGTTTGGGTACTGACAGTGAATGTTGCTTTAGAGGTGTACAAAGGCACATAATTCTTTTGCGTTTTGTAAAACTTAAATCCGCCTACAAGAACAGCAAAAACAATTATGACCCACCAAAACTTTTTTAAACCCTTTAAAAAATCACTAAAGTAAACATAAATCTGCTCACTATTTATGACTTCAGAACTTTTTTTCTTGTTTTCAGTTTGATTCATTATCTTTCATCTTCCTCCGAATATCAGATAAATTCTGATTCATCACTGTCTGAATAACTTTCTTCCTGTGCCGTTACGCTGTATTTTCCGTAACCATAACGATTTCCATAACGTTTTTTATTGTAAAAATAGCCGCCGGTTTCTTCGGCACCGGACATTCCGAACAACGGGAAATCAGGATATACATCATTAAGAATACATCCCATCAAACTTCCGCCAACTTCATTTATGGTAAGTATGGCATCATTAATTGCGGAAGTACTGACTGTATCTGTTCTTACAACCAACATCGTCTGATCAACAAATTTGCAAATATCTGTTACGGTTGAATCTACTGACAAAGGAGCAGTATCCACTATTATATAGTCGACCTGTTCTTTAAGTGTCTCTATTATATCTTTTGCAACGCCGCTTTCTATCCAAAGATGGTTGCCTTCATAACTGTTAACATTAATGGCAAGTGAAAGTGATGTTTTTTTGTATCTTCTTAATCTGAATTCACTGCGCTTGATTTCACCATTTAATAGTTTACCAAGCTCCGCTTTTTCTATATACTTTGCACCGAAGATTTTATAAAGCGCAGGTTTTTTTCCATCAAGATCGATTAAGATAACCTTATTGCCTTTATGTGCAAGAGAAACCGCAATATTAGAAGCGATTGTTGATTTACCTTCATTTTCTGCAACACTTGTTATGGAAAAAACTTTATCTCCGTTCCTCGAATTCATATACTCAATCTTTGCAGCAATTTTATGAAAACTTTCCGCAAATTTTAAGCTTACAAAAGCGTTACCATCAATAAACAATCCTTTATGTTTCTTTTTTAAATAATCTTTCAAAGATTTATTCTTTTCTTCATGTGGAATAGAACCTATTAATTTTGATTCTATTTTTCTGTTGAAAATTTCCTCATTCTTAACAGTATCTCTTAAAACAGAAAACAACACTATTGCCGCAAGCACTGCGCCTGCACAGAGGAAAACAACAAGGGTTTTATTCTCTGATGTAACATTATTTGAAGGTGCCTTCGGCATTGAAGGATATTTGATAATATTTATAACCGCATTTTCAAAAATATTTTCTGATAACTCAGGATACACTTCTAAAACTGCAGTTAAAAGTTCATACGATGTTTGGGGGCTATCGCTTGTTACACTCAGTTCAACAAAGTTAGTATCCGTTAAAACATTGGCGGAAATTTTACCATTAAAAGAATCTCTTTTCAGATGTTCCGCTGCCATATCTTTCATAGTAGGATCAACGAAAACTTTTGAGAATATTTCTGCCATTTCTGTTGAAACACCGTAAAGGGAGCTTGTAGAGGTTCCCTTAGCACTTACAACAATGGTTGCTGTTGAAGTATATTCAGGTGCATACACGTGATTTGTAACAATAAATACACCCATCAAACCTACAAGAAAAGCTAAAACTATAACCCAAGCGTTTTTTATTACATCTTTAAAAACACTATGCCATTCAAAAGTTATTTTGTTTTCTTCCATAATTTCAATCACCTATAATAACAGTTAAAACAGTATGTCCTCTGACGTCTTTCGAATCTGTAACATAGTAATGAACACTGTACGTGCCCTCTTTACTTGTATCAATATTGGTTTCTATTGTAACAGAACCGGTTAAATCTTTATCTTTCGAATCCGTAGCACTGACAATATAATCTTCAAAATTCAGTTCTTGATTGGGTTTTGCATAGATCAGATACTCTTTAAGTTCAATTTCCGGTGCAGAAAGACTTAAATCTTCAACAATCAAGGGGACTGTTATTGTGGATGTGTCGCCTTTGCTGTTGGTTACGGTGGCTTGAATATTGAAAACACCTTCAATGGAGCTTGTATAATCTTCAGATGAAATAATGATATTATCAGAAATATCTCCTTCAATACAATCCACAGCAGTGATTACCTCTGAAAGATTGAGCCTTTCATATAATGAAAAACATAAACCTTTTGACATTTGGAACTTTGGCGATGTGTATCCTTTATAATAAACCTTTCTGGTAGCAGTAGCTACTTTGTTATCGCTATCGCACACCGCATAGGTAACCCTGCAATAACCGGGAGCTATAAAGTCAGATATAGATTCCACTATAACTTTATCACTTAAATCTTTATCTTTTTCATCATAAGCCGTAACACCCTTAAGAAGATCTTTTCTTGTTGAATTGATACTTACTTCAATCAGATCTTCTTCAAGTGTAATTACCGGCACAGATTCATCTTTTTCCATTTTTTCTGTTACCAAGAAATAACAAAAAACCGCCGTGGTTAAGATAAAAAGCAGTGAAACTACTATTCTCAGCACTTTCATTCCATCATTCTCCTCAATATGTTAAAACAGTTTTATTATCAAGAATTGCCTTGGGATTTTCCATAAGCAGTAAATCAGCATAATCTGTTGTATACATTTCACTTATTATTTCATGTATATCGGACATAAATGGGGTTCGGACAAATGGGCCGTGTCCGTCACTTGCAACAACATCCACCATTTGAGATTCAAGCATATTATAAGCTAACGTCTGAGCTGTGCGACCAAAAGTCCCTTTAAAACTTCCTTTATTTACTTGAATAATGCAACCTAATTTTTTTATTTTTACAAGCGAATCAAAATCTTTTGCTATAAACTTATATCTTTCCGGGTGGGCAATAACAGGCACATATCCTTCAGACATAAGCTTTTTAAGTTTAGCTATTACCATTTCTCCGCTTTCTTCAAATTTAAACTCAACTAAAGGATATCGTGAATTATTTAAAGTGATAATTTTCCCGGATTTTAAAAGCTCTAAAGTACCGGCTTGGCAAAAAATTTCTTGGCCGGGTAAAAACTCAATCGGAATCCCTGCTTTTTCAACAGCTTTTTTCACTTCGTAAAAGCGACTTTTTAAATTATCTTCCCATAAATTCTGATTTGTTCCCGGTATATTACAATGAGGTGTAGCTACAATAACTTTTGTACCGCCCTCAAATGCCAGCTGCGCCATCTCAACAGACTCTCGGAGGGTATCCGCACCATCATCAACGCCATATAAAATGTGGCAATGTAAATCGTACATACTAACCTCCCAACAATTTTTTGACCGCATTTTTCCTTATAATATTACACTATATATAATACTACAATTAACTGTTTAAGTCAATGAAAAACTCCCCTTTCCTTTCGGAAAGAGGAGTTTAAATTTAAGGTTTATCAGCTACCTAAAATTGCTGATGCTGTGCCATTAGCAACGGAAGAGAATTTACAATACTCTTCAATAGGATATTCAACCTGGCATCCTTCGCCTGTTGCAAAAGCTGTAGACCAGTCTGTAATACCGAAAATTTCACCAAGAAGATCGAGGTCTTCTTTTGATGTTGAGCATCCGCCTGAACCTGCAGTTCCTGCTGCTGTAATGAACATTGCACTAGGCTTAATATATGAATTCATTTACGCTACCTCCCCTACAGGTATAAATTTGAAAATGCTTGAAAGAATTTCCATAATCTTTGCAATAATCTGCTCAAAGAATGAGAGATTGGATGAACCTGATCCTGAACCATTATCTGTGTCAGTTTCTGTATCAGTTTCTGTATCTTCAACAACAGGTGTAACAACACCGTTAACAACCTCAGCGGTTACGGGTTCTTCCATCATAATTGCTGCTGCATCTGATAAATCCTGTTCATCAAGCGCTACAACTGTTGCATCACCGGTAACTTTTACGTTATTGATAGCTACAACATTTGCGTCTGTATTCTGGATGGTGATTGTAGCTACACCACCCTCGGATGCAACATAATCTGTGATATCATAATACATCTCCGTAGCACCATTGATGGTAAAGCTGAAGCGTTCATCGTCAGTAGTATCAGGATTATCTACACCAACTGCTATAGTTGCTGTGCCCTGTACTGCACGAAGACCAAGGTGAACTCTTGAATCAGGTGTGTTAAGAGCAACTTTAAATGCAAGTGCTCCACTGCCGTTACCTTTAAGGTAGAACTCATTCTGAGGACCAAACTGTTCATAAGTTGCGAATGAGAGTGTGGGTGCTACACCTGTTTCAGCATCTTCGGGAAGCTGTGACATTTCAACATAAGAAAGGCCTATGTCTGAAGAAGTAACGCCGTCATTCTGAAGATGTTTAACAACATTGTAGTAAACTGCACCTTTTTCAGAATCGATGTATTCACTGCTGTCATCACCTAAAGGCTTGTAAATACGGAAACCGTCGATATAGCAATCGAGTGATGTTACTGTGCTGCCGTCTGCTCTTGTGGCACGTGCACTGGTGTTGCCTGCTGCGCCTGATCCACCGTTAAGTACGGAGTTATCATCGAACCAAACAAGCTCGAGATCTGCAGCAGCAAGTTCACTTAAGCCTACTTCAGCGAGCATTACTGCTGCTTCAGTTTCGCTTACGGGAACGCCTGTTGTGGCTGCAAGCTTACCATTAGCTTTTGTGCCTGTAACACTCTTATGCTGAAGAGCATTTGCACTTGAAAGATAAACTGCAGTTGTTTCAACTGTGTAGTTGCCGTGTTCAGGAGCTGTGTAGCTTATAACAGGTGTCTGGCAAACAAGACCGTTGCTGTTTGCAACATTAACAATTTCTTCAGCCGGGTTGTAATAGGTATCAACAACAAAGCCCTTAATAATCTTTCCGTCTTTATCCTTAACGGAAACTGCCATCATACCTGTGTTGGTACCGCAAGCGGAGATGAGATCAAAGCCTGTTCCAACAAAGTCAATGGTCTTTGTTGTGCTGCGTTTTGCAGTTGTTGTAACAGAAGTCTTATATGCACTGCCGTTTGAATGAGCATGATCTGTTGTAACATAAGCTTCATCATGACCATAAATATCGCTTTCGCTTGAAGGAGCCTGTTGTGTTTTTATGGGTGAACCGTCTTGTGTCCAACCTGCTGAACCGGCTTTACCATCTTCGAAGTAATTTTCTTCGAAAAGAACGTTAGATCCGGGAACAACTTTGATTTCGAACCAGTCATATGTGCCGTCATCACGCTTGATGAGACAGTAACCGGAGTCAGCAAAGTTATCGGGAGTTGATGTGTAGATAAGGTCTAAGCTGTCATCTGTAATTTCAACAAGACCATTAGCAGATTTCTGTGTTTCTGGCGCTTTTGCTAAGTAAGCATCAACATCCTGCTTTGTGGGAGCGTCGCTAACTGAGCAAAGTGTACCGTTAACTTCAGCGTCGTACATCTGCAAACCATAGTCAAGAACGTAGGTATACTCAGGGATGTTGAAGTACTCTGTGGGTAATTCCTTAAACTCAACACTATTTTGAAGTGCTGTATTATTCTTGTAAATACCTGTGTCCGCAGTATCGTTGATTGATGTGTTCTGAATCTTAGCATCTTTGTTAGCAATAAGATTTCTGATAGTTACACGCAACTTGTTACCATCATTATATCTGGAAATATACTGCTCGCCATAGTTGTAATTTGTCAATGTGATGCTTCTGTTTTTGGTGCTGAGCGTCCAACTAACATTACCTGTTGCTCCGTTAACCTGTTTAACCTTAGCATCCTCGTCAAAGGAGAATCTGCCGATCATATCGAATACACCGGGAACAAGGTCAACGTCAAGGTCGTTAGCTTCATTGAAATCATCAGGGAACAAGAAAGCCTCTGTAAGTTTTTCGCGAAGATATGATGTAGCATCAAGATTTTCTAGACCAACTGCAGCGTTATTTACAATCTGCTCGTTTGTCTGTTCACCGAAGTAAAGGAAGTTGTCAATTGTACAAGTTGCAAGGTTCAATGAATATCTTGTACCGTCAACGCTCTGACCGCCTCGAGCTTCATCACCCATACCTTCAGCCTCTGCGTACTTAGTAGAAACACATTCCATATATGTCTTTTTATTAAATTCACCTAAGGAAGCGTTACCTACAATTGCGGTATAAACGAATGCACCATTGTCTTTCAACACTTTAGCTTTTGTAATAACGGTGTTAGCCGCAGTTTTTGTTGTAGTTTCATCATTAGTGTCTGCGCCGGGCATACCGTCGGAGAGGAGGATAACTGCAACGTTTCTGTCACCGTCCACTTTATAAGATCCGCCGCCCTGAATCAAAATATTCTTTGCATACTCTAATTCAATGCCGGAGTTATCTGTTTGTGCACTTGTTGTGAAAGCATTGATTTTTGCTTTAAGTGTATCTTTGTTGCTTACACTCCAGAAAGCGTTTGTATAATCTGTTTTAGAAAGTGTACCGCTTGTGTTATAGAAGCCTGTGTTCGAATCAGAACCATACTGAACAAGAGCGATTCTGTTATCTGCATTCTGTGCTGCAATAGCATCTACAAGACCATTTGCAGCATTCTGTAAGGTCGAAATACGTGTAATCTCAGGGTCATTTGTAGTAAAACGATAGTGAGGACCCTTGAATACAGACTGCGTACGTCTGTTACTGTTAGATGTTTTTGTGCTGTATTCTGAATATTTTATGCCGTTATCAACATTATAATAGAACTCAGTAGATGTAATACCGGGCCATACGCCACCGGCTACACCACCTTCGATACCTTCACTTTGTAACACATAGTAAAGACCATCGTCAGCGATATAATAAGCCCAATACAGCTGTCTCATTGAACTAATAATACCAATAATTTTTTTCAATTCTGTGGTATTTACAGCCAGACGAACTTTGTAATACTTACCATCAGTATGCTTATAGTAAATTTGCTCATCAGGCTTAGTGAAGCCGTAACCGCTGACACCTTCACCATTATCGTCAGATGTATTAGCTTCAAGACACAAAGATTGAACAGCCAAATCGCTGTTATAGGAAAGAATACCTGTACTATCTTTAGTATCCATTGATGAAGAAGTATCTGCTACGATAATGTAGTCTGTGGGTCTTTCGCCAACGTACTGATAGTGGTTGGGAGAAATAGCATAAGTTTCAAGAGTAACGGTGTATGTACCGTCTGCCTGAAGCTCTGCACCCATGTTTGTATAAACACGGCTTTCGTATGTAGACGCAACTTCGTCAACAACACGTCTGTAAATATAGAACACGCCGTCTTTATAATTTTCTTCAGCCGATACGGATTCACCGATAATATTCTGACCTGAAAGGTTCAATGCATCACAGTGGAATGTACCGGGAATTTCGCTGACACCCGCGTATATAGCTTTAGCACCGCTGTTATTTATATAGAAGCTGTTAATCTTTCTATTATAGTCCGCGTTACTGCCATCATTACACCAAAGGAAATATGTATCAGCATTAGAAAGCCAGAATCCACCTTTACCGTTGCCGGATTCCATAATCTTCATATTACTGAGGTAACCCGAATTACCGGGAGCCATTGATATCTGGTCCTGGTCGAAATAGAGGTAGTTGTAGTTTGCAAAATATGTTTCAGTAGTTTTTAAGCCGTAACTACCATCTGCATTCTTTGAAATAGTCCAACGAACAGCCTCAATATCATCTGTTTCGGGTTCTTCAAGATAAAGTTTTGTTATGTCGATTTCTTCTTCAATTGTATAGTGGCTGATGGGATGTCCTATCATACCATCGTAACCCATAACAATGTCGGAAGTACTCTTTGAAAGCTTGTAATCTTTAAAGTTACCGTCAGCATTAAGTGCATAAAGGTAATTTTTCTGAGTAACGGGGTCCTTTAATTCTGATTCATGAACAATGATATATTCTGAACCATTTTTGATTTCAGAAAGGCTGTTAACCTTTTCGTAGTGGATACTCTTTTCAGGCTCTGCAACCTCAACCTCCATAAGTTCATAGGGGTCAACCTGCCAGATAACGTCAACAGGCTTTTCGCAGTTACCGATTGATGTAAGACCTGAACTTTCGTTAAGATACTTATTTGAAGCACCTTCGAACGTAATGAAGATATTGTCTTCAATAACGCAAAGACCCTCTGACATAGGCATCATGGGATAATCAGTGAATTTGCTGATTTCATGAGCCTTGATCGTTTTGTTACCAGAGGCTGTTTTGATTGTAATATCTCTTGTGCCGGGAACTGAAAGGTCAATATCAGCAACAGTTAACCAGCTACTTTCACCGAAACCGAAGTTAAGGGAGTTACCTGCACCTGAACCGTAGGAACGGCTAAGGTAAAGCTTACCGTTATCAACAGTTGCGTACTGAACGTCTTTAAGGTTGTTACTAAGACCGAGAGCGTAAGAGGGTGCACCAACTGAACCTTCATCGTTAACACTTTCTCCATTAGCGTAAGTGTTTGTCTGAGCAATCTTGATATCAGTAATAGCAAATTCTCTTGTTTCGCCCGCAGAAATAGCATCCTGGTCAAAACGAACTGTATATGTACCTGTGTAAGAGCCATCAGTGCTCTGGGTTGTGGGCCATGCACTATCAGCGTTAGCGGGTTTAAGACCGGCAGTAAAGTTCATTGAATAATGGTATCTGCCGTCTTCAAGTTCTGTAATTGTAGTCTGAGTTGACTGTTTTACGTTAGTATGTGTTCCCGCAGGAGAGAACATATACATATCTGTATTGATGTTTGTCGATGTGAACTCAATTGTATAGTTAACACCTTCAGTTAATGTGCAAGTACCGAAACCATTACCAACGAATTCACCAACAGCTGATGTAGGAGCAGTAATATTACCTACAATACTATCCTCACTACCATTCTCATAAGCATTCCATGTGAATGTAGAGCCGTTTGCGGTACTTGTACCGGAAGCGGTAGCAATATGAAGAAGGTTCTGGAACTTACCCTTGAAGTGATCCCACTCTTCTTCAGAGGAGTTACCTGCAAGTCTGTAACCGAAAACCATTGAGTTATACAAATCGTTTGCAGGAGCGTTATAGTCAGCAGCCGCAATTGTCACACCAAGGAGTTTTGCACCAAGGTCGTAGAAGTTACCTGTCCAAAGAACACCTTCATCATAACAAACATATGCAGTATAAGCTGTTTTGCTGTCATAAGTAACAGAACCAACTTCAAGAAGATCAACTGTATCAACAAGCTGAATCTGTGTATGTACACCTTCTTCTGCTTCTGCAAGTTTACTCAAAGGTGCGTAAGCGATTTTTGTATCCTTATCACCGCAAGAATAGTAGATGTTATGTTCTGAAACCGCAATACCACCACCGTGGTCTGCATTAACAGTACCATCAGGGTTAATAAATGAGAACATAGCAACAAATTCACCTGTTGCAGCATCAAGAGCGAAAACCTTACTTGATTGGGTTGTTTCGCCGTCTGCAACGTTATGGTATGCAGTAACAAGCATCCAGTCCCTGTCGGGATAGTATGTCATACCCTGAATAACATAGTCCTGTTCAGGGTTAAGACCGGGGATAACAATATCCGTCGGTTCACTTGCACCGTTAAGGTAGTTTACAGCATAGCCGTCGTAAGTTGCTGCGTAAGAACCATCAGGACCAACAACACGTTCCTGTGTAACGCCGTCAATGCTGATGGCAGCATCTGCATCAACAACAAGCAAAGGTGCTGCAACAACGAAACTTGTCATAATCATTATAACGCTAAGTAATAATGAAATGACTTTTCTTGACTTTTTCATCTTTTTTACCTCCATTTTAAGATTATGAATTAAAAGATTTAAAAAAATTATTGCATAATCGGTTGTACTCCTTCGCCTTCTGACATACGTAAGTGGGTACACCGTTGAACTTCCCTGTTTCTGCAAATGTTACTGCAGCGCATACATCGCAGGATTTACGCAAACTGCAATTTTTACATTCAGCGGGAAGAACTATATTTCCTCGCTCGACACGGATTTTATTCCATGCAGCGTTGAAACCGTTTATTTCTACCGCCGGCTCAACCATCATACCGCAAGGTGTCATTTTACCGTCCCAGGTTACCCAGAACACTGTTGACCCTGCCCGGCAGTTGATTTTTTCACCGGTTTTATCAAGACAAATTTCACCGAAATCCTCGGGAGCTTCGCCTTTTTTCATATGATGCAGGTAAGTTTTCAAATCAGCATCGCCAAAATGATGTCTTTGCCATTGAAAGTGCGCCTGCGCCGCGCTCTCAGGTGTCAGCCTTACCGCATCCCCCTCACAAGAAGATCGAAGCGGAGGGAACATATAGCTTACAGGTTGAATCGGAAGATTCAACTCCTTAGCAAAATCGTACGCCTTCAGCATATCATCCTTGTTATAAGGGGTTATTGTGTAATTTAATTTTATATTAACGCCGACCTCTTTCAAAGCCTTTATGGCGTAAATAACTTTTTCATAAGCACCTTGGTCACCGCATAATTCTTCGTAAGTTTCGGGTGAAGTGCCGTAAAGGGTTATGTTCAGTTGTTGCGGTGGATTCTCCGCAAAAAACTCAACTTTTTTTTCATCAATGAGCGTTGCGTTGGTATTCACCGACACCAAAAAGCCCATTTTTCGACATTCAAGGTAAATTTCCTCAAAGTCGTTTCTCAAAAGAGGTTCGCCACCTGTTAAAAGCAACAGTAGCATTCCTGCCTCTCGCGCCTCTCGCGCTAAATTCAGCCACCATTCTGTATCTTTTTCTTTTTTCAAAGCTTCACAAGAATTGGGACTGCGATGAATATAACACATTTTACAGTTAAGTGTACACCTTGAGGTTAATTCGAAAGTACCGGATAATGGTGTACCTCTTTCACGCGCTGAAGAAAAAAGGCGCTCCAAAAATATGTCGTAGGTTAAATTTTTGTTCATA
This sequence comes from Acutalibacteraceae bacterium, assembly GCA_045578985.1. GTDB lineage: Bacteria > Bacillota > Clostridia > Oscillospirales > Acutalibacteraceae > DTU089. Next base: position 19,091 of record JAZNLH010000025.1, read on the forward strand.
AGAAACAAACCTTTTGTTTAGTGAGGAGTTAGGAATTAGAAGTTTCGGAACGCATTCGCGTTGATTATATGCTCCGCTCCATATGTTTAATTCTCTGACTTAATCAATAGATTATTGTTTATTTTCTACGTTTTAATAACTCACAAACTCTATCAGCCTTCTCCGGCTTCTCTTGTGGTTTTTGTTATAGAAGATAACATTTTTCTTAACTCATCACAATCTAATTTTATAGAAAGATATTCCCTTTCGGTTATATACTTGCTTTCAAACAATAAATCGAGCCAATAGCCTGTTTCGGCACACTCCTTAAAAGCGATATACATTTTTGATAAAAAATCCTTTTTACTAAATGCACATTCAGCCTCGGCAATATTTGCACCTATACTTGTTCCGCAACGTAAAAGTTGCTTTGACATTACATACTCTTGTTTTTCTTTTTCTAAAAAGTTATACAAATTTACGATTCTTAACGCAAACTTCTTGCTTTTTTGAACAACATTTTGAGACATTAAATACACTCACCAGAAATACTATACTTTATAATTGCCGTGCGCAGCACCCTTAACTCCTCACTCCTAATTCCTAACTCCTAATTCCCAATTGTCGTGCAAGAGTTTTTACCGCTCTCTCGTCAGGAGTGCAATCGAGACGGTAAACAGGAACTGTATAAAGAAGCTCTATAAGAACATCTACACATTTCTGCATTTCGCCGGGTGCAAGATAATCAAGATAAACATTGTTCAAAAGACATTGTATAGCTTCTACACCTGTAACGCACCTGATAGTATTTTTGGTTGACTGCCCTAAAAGAACTATTGCTTTTAAAGGCATCGATTTGTTTTTACAGATACCGCTTGTTCCGCAGAAAGGCAAGCCGTAGGCATAAACCCCGCCATTTTCAACTGAAACGCCAGCCTTATCGCCATTAACAATTTCGGCACCCATATGTCTTCGCCACAATTCTGCCTGAGTGCTTTTACCCACCCCGCATTCAGCTGAAAACAAAATGGCTTCTCCGTTAAGTGCTATATAGGATGCATGGAATAAAAGGATTTTAAATGGTAACAACAATTGACTTAATGACACCGAATTCCACATATAGCGGAAGTCGGACATTACCTCGTAACTTTCCTCGGTAAAAAACACACGGCTTTGAGAAGTATCTTTCATATTGTAACAAGAAAGTGCACCTTCAGCAACGCCCATAGGGTTGTTGCGATACACAATATCGCCATCATACGAAACGACGACATCGTTTTTCGTAACCTTGCCTTTATCAGGCATCAAAGGAAGCTCATTTGCAATGTTGTAGGTTATATGGATGTCAGTACTGCCCTCTTTAACCGTGAAAATTTTGAAATTTTCATGTTCGGTTATGGTACGCGGTGAATCAATTGAAATGGTCTTACCGCATATTGAGTATTTCTTCTCCATTAGACACCTATCCACTATCCTATATTTACTGTATTATAATATTTTTCTTTCACTATGTCAAGAAAACAAGCCATTTTTTTGCATATTTTTCAGATTATTTTTTCTTAATTGTAGTATTTTTTTTACTAAACACAATAAGTTGTGGATACAGCAAAAAATATACCAAAATCAACAATAAACTTGCTGTTTAACATAGTTGAAAATTTTTGAAAATATGGTATACTATATTAATATATAGCATTACTTTTGATATTTATGCGGAGCGTGAAAAATATATGGATAATAAAAAATACTGTTTGAAACCCGGTTACGTTTTACGTGAAATTGCCGGTGAACATCTTGCTATACCTGTTAGCGCCGGCAACACTTCTGATATAGTTGTGCTTAACCCTGTAAGTGCACTTTTATGGAGAGAACTTGAAACAGAGAAAACTTTAGATGACCTCGTTTCACTTCTTTGCGGAAATTTTGATATTTCAAAAGAAGAAGCTGCAACAGATATAAAAGATTTCCTTGCGTCACTTGAAAATGCAGGGATACTTATTTAAAAAAATTGCACTTTACAAAGACTTACAAAAAGCTCCTCGGTAACTAAACCGAGGAGCTTCTTATTTTTTCTTTTATTATTTTTTTCTTGCTTCAATTTCGGCAACCATTTCAGCCTGTCGTTTTTCTGTAATTTTGTAGAAGAACATGGGAACAGCACAAGCAAACATACTGATAACACCTGAAAGAACAAGCATATTCCAAAGAGTGTTTGCGCCTTCTGCAGAAATATATCCGGTTTCAGAGTTAATTCCTGCTGCAGAGAAAGAAATAACACCAATGAATGCGCCTACTGCCATACCGATTTTATTGATAAGAGTCTGCATAGCGAAGCAGATACCTTCACCGCGTTCACCTGTTTTCCATTCAAGATAGTCAACAGTATCGCCTATCATACCGTAAGTGATGATGTTGTTAACACCCTGAGGAATACCGAGAAGAACGAGACCTATCGCTGCAATAACAAGTTTCCAAGGTGCATCGTAACCAACAAAATACATTATTGCCATTACAACGCCACCGAAAATGTGAACGGCAACATAAGCCCATTTCTTTGTGAATTTCTTTGACATCCACGGAACAAGAAGCGAAGCTACAAGACCGCCGGGAACAACGAGAAGAGTTATAAGGCTGTACATACCTTCGTTCTGAAGAACGTATTTTGCAAAGTAAAGACCGCCTGTATATGTATAAACCATTCTGGCACCGCCGAGAACACCGGAGATAACAACAAGAAGAAGTTGGTCATTCTTAAAGAGGAGTTTAAGGTTGTGACCGAAGCTGGGCGGATTGTCGTCTGCTGTAAAACGTTCTTTTGTGTTCTTAAAGCCATAGAAGAACATCGGAACGGCAGCAACAACAAGAACAACTGCAGCGATGAAATATGTCCATTTAAGAGTTTCTGCATTCGCACTTTCCTGACCTGCAATAACTGTACCAATGAAGTTCTTAGCTGTTTCGGCATCTACGCCTTTATCTGCCATAATCTGTGCAATACCCTCTGCTGTGTCGGGGTATTTATATTTTGCTGTAACCGCACCTGTAATAATCGGAACAAAAACAGTAACAATACCTGCTCCTAATGTGCAAAGAAGACGAGTAACTGTAAGCAAATTACCGCGAACAACAGTATCGTTTGTCATACATGTTGAAAGTCCCCAATAAGGAACGTCTGCAACTGTGTATGCTACAGACCAAATCACATATATAATACCTACGATGATGAATGTGGGTGTTGCTTTTTCTTTGAAAACAGGAAGGAAACAAGCAATTGTCATAATTGCTATAGGAACAGCCATCCATTTAAGGTAAGGTCGGCATTTACCCCATTTAGTTCTGGTTTTATCAACAACCGAACCCATAATCGGGTCATTAAACGCGTCAAAGATACGTGTTCCGAGCATAAGCCATGCAACAGCCATCGAACCTGTAACGCCACCAATTGTAACGCCTTCCGCACCGAAAAGAAGTGCATCTGTAAGGAAAATTGTTAAATAAGAACCGATAATAGTGCAAATAAAGTTCTGTCCGAAACCTGCAACACCATATGCAATGGCTTCTTTAGGTTGTAAGCCACTTCCACCCGGTGTTGTTCCGTAGACTTTGTGCAACAAGTCATTGATTTTCATAATATCACCTTAAATCTTTAATTTTATTAAATAACCTCAACGGTTTTCATTACTATTGGTTCAACAGGAACAGAAATTTCACCAGCGGGGCTCATCCTGCGATCAATTTTAAGAAAATCATCAACTGTTTCCATACCTTCAATTACTTTACCGAATGCTGCATACTGTCCGTCAAGGAAAGTACAATCGCCGTAGCATATAAAAAACTGACTGCTTGCAGAATCAGGATAAGCTGTACGTGCCATAGAAACAACACCACGAGTATGAGAAAGTGTATTGTTAACACCATTCATTCTGAATTCGCCTTTAATAGTTTCTTTGCTGCCGCCACAACCTGTGCCATCAGGGTCACCGCCCTGAGCCATAAAATCTTCAACAACTCTATGGAATTTTACACCATTGTAGAAGCCGCTGTTTACAAGTTTTAAAAAGTTTTCACATGTTATAGGAGCCTGCTCGGGGCAAAGTTCAATTACGAAAGTGCCGCCGTTTTCCATTGTTACTTTTACTTTTGCCATTTCAACTCACCGTTACCCTGTTCATTACATAATTTTCTGAAATGTTAGATGTTGTTACAGTTTTCATAACAAGATCTGAATCTTCCTGAGGCGCACCGGTAACATCCACTACATAATTGTAAGAATAATCAGCCGAAACAGTGTCGCCTGTTTTTATATCTTCTTTAACAACTATAACGCCGTCCTTGAATATAACTTTATTAACTGTTGAGCCATCACTCTCATCAAATGAAGGAATATTAAAAGCTTTACCGTAAGAAAGTGCCTGTCTTTTTGAGAAACCTGCGGTACCCGTGGGATACTCGTCACCAATATATGTATCAGTATTCATTTTAACTGTATAAACAATGTTACCATCAGCAACGGTACAGGATATCAAGGAAATATCACTCATAGTGAGTTTGCTTGACCAACCGAGGTTGTTTACGGGGAAATATGAAAAATGAGCACTTGAATGTTTATCAACGGTTTTTGTTGTAACCTGAGGTTGGTACGCTTCTTTTGCCTGTGCTTTCATTTCTGCAAGCTGAGCTTTCATCGCATCGTCAAGAGCTATGTTATAAGGGAAGGTATTCATTAGCTTAACGATTTTATCTACATATTTATCAAACTCAAGGTCGGTAACATTCATATCAGCTATAGGAGCGTTCATTGTTGTAATTTTAATTGAAGGACATACAACAGTTGCCTCTTTTTCAAAACCGGGTCTTACAGTCTTAACCGAATTTATTTTTTCATTGAAAAGCGCAAGTGCTTCTTCCTGAGTTAAAACAGGCTCTATGCCCGAAACGATTTTAAGAACTTTCTGTGCATCAACAACAGAAATAACACCATCGCTGTCAACATCATACTGCTCAACGTCAGAATCATCAATAATTCCGGCAGCTGCTTTAAGATATTCGGATGCATCACTTGTTGTATAACTTCCGTCACCGTCAGCATCTATTCTCTGAACCTTCAACAAGCTTTTTTCTACAGTTGTAAGCTCTGTTGTTGTAGCGAATGCGGTTGTACCCAACATACACATCAAAACGCTGATCACAAGAATTACGGATAATACTTTCTTCAAAATTATCACCTTTCCTTTTCGTTTTTAACATTATTTAAAGTTAAATGCGGCTTTCAAGAACAATAAAGTTTGTTCAACTATCTGTTCATCGCTTTCAGGAGCCTGTTTACCGGTATATATAAAGAATCTCTCTTTATAATACGGACACGCTGTGGAAAACTGCAACATCATAAAAACGCTGTCCAGCAAAAAGGCGAAAAATGCGGGATTAACATCGTCACGAACATCGCCCGTTTCCTGCGCAAGGCTTATTGCTTGTGTATAAATAGATGCTGAAACTGCCTCTATTCGTTGTGACAACTCATTTAAAAATTCTGAATTCCCTCCGGTTGTTAAAGAACAGTAGAGTTTAATAAGTTCCGGTTTTTCTTTCGAAAATTTCAACAGAGCTCTTATTATCTTTTCTGCTTTAACAATGATATCCTCCCGGGATGAAGCCAGACCCAATAAAAGATCTTCAAGTGAAGATAAACCATCCTGAACAACTACAGTGAAAAGATTTTCTTTGTTCTCAAAGTATTTGTAGACGGAGCCGACACTGATGCCGGACCTTTTTGCAATTTGTTGGATTGATGTATTCTCAAACCCGCTATCCGCAAATTCTTCCCTTGCTACACGAAGTATTCTTTCGCGCTTTTCTTGGGGGATTTTTTCAAACGCAGCCTTGTACAATTGTGTTTTCGGTTGTGTCATCATCCACCTCGTGAACATAATTCTCCATAATTATTATATATGATATCACCTTTACGAAAAAAAAGCAATTAAAAACAATAAAAACGCCCTCCAAAAATAGAGAGCGTTTTTTGTTAAGTGTTTATAAAAAGTTTGTAAGCGAAGTTTTCAGATTCCGCAAATATCGCTATCGCTGCATTCGTCTACATCTATTTGTACGGTAAGGTGTTCAATTCCCGCTTCATGGCTTATATGTTCTACTTGTGATTTTACCAATTTGTACGTATTCAAATCAGCACCTTCAGAAAGCTTCACATGAAGTGTTGCCATTAACTTTTCGCCATCAAGACTCCATATATGCAGGTGATGTATTCCCTCTACGCCGTCTATATGGGATAGTTTCTCCTTAAATTCATCCATGAGGAAATCACGCGGTGCTTTTTCAAGAAGTATACCGAATACATCTTTGAGATTTTTTGCTGACTCAATCAGCAAGAATACCGCTATTACAAAGGATAAAACCCCATCCACAAAATACCATTCAAAAGCATATATAAAGACACTGCCAATCAGCACCGCGACCCATCCCAACACATCTTCCAACATATGAAGGCTTATGGCTCTTTCGTTTGCACCTTTGCCCTTATGTGTGCGCAGTACAGCTACACCATTTATAACAACTCCTAACACGGCAATAACAAACATTCCCAAACCGTGAATTTTTCGGGGTTCGCCCAATCGTTCGATAGAACCTAATATTACAAACACACTTCCTCCTACCAATATAAGCGACGTAATTATTGCAGAAACAAGCGTGTATCGCCTGTACCCGTAGGTATATTTCTGATCCGGTGCTTTTTTAGAAATTTTTTCTAAAACGTATGCGCATCCTATGGCAGCACAATCGCCTAAATCGTGAATTGCATCCGAGAGTATTGCGAAACTGTTTGTAAAAATTCCACCCACAATTTCTACCACCACAAAAAATAAATTAAGAAAAAATGCCGTTAATATGTTTTTTCCTGCATTATGGTGGTGATGCACATGGTTATGCGAATGACTATGGGAATGGCTGTGATTATTCGTCAAGATGCTCCACCGCCTTTTCAAAAATATCTTTCACGTGAGCATCAGCAAGAGAATAAAAGACAACCTTTCCATCCCTGCGACTTTTTACAAGTCTTGCGTCCTTCAGCACTCTTAGTTGATGAGATACTGCTGATTTTGTCATAGATATAAGTGCTGCAATATCACATACACAAAGCTCACTTTTATCAAGCGCCCACAATATTTTTATTCGCGTACTGTCGCCGAATATTCTGAAAAAATCCGAAATATCAGCCACAGTTTCATCATCCGCCATAGATTTTCTAACCTCTGCTACGGTTTCTTCGTGAAGCACTTCACAATCACAAAAGTTTTCACTTTTACCCATATCAATACTCCTTTCAGTTGAATGTTTTTTCAACTGTATTATAGTTGAACAGAGATTCAATTGTCAAGCATTCCGGCTAAAAAATATTTCCGGTAACGCACCCTTTAAAATATTATATTTGCAATGCATTATTAACAATTTGTTATTGAAATAAGTTTTTCAATAGATTATAATGTATACGTATATTTGTATTTTAACAGGAGGTTTTTTAATGAACAAAACACGTTCTGCAACAAAACTTTTGATCACCCTTCTTGTTGCTTTGATGTTTTTGGGTACTTTAAGTATCTTCGCCGTTGCCGGCGACAGCTTTGCTAACAAGAACTTAGCTTATGGTGAGATTGTTCCCACAGATGCAGAGCTCAGGGCGCAAAAACAATCTTATACATTCTATGGTGACAAAGGTGATATGTATTTCATGAGACTCAGCCGAGGTAAGGCTAACGCTTTTTTCTCTATTGAAATATATACCGACAGCGGTTACAAAAACCAAATCAGAAACTACTCAAAAGCTTACGAACCTACTTCGGGCAATAAATCGTTAAGAGTCACCTGGGATTTTAAAGACATTAAAAGCGGCACTTATTACGGCAAATGTTATAGCTACACAACCGATGCTGACGGAAATAGAATTATAGATAGCTCATCTATTAAAACTTTTAAAATAACAATTGACCGTATCACTAAAAAAACAGTTCAGCTTACAGGTCTTGTAAACAGTGTTCAAGGTCCTAAAATTTCCTGGTCACCCGTTGCTACTGCAGACAGATACTACGTTTACAGACGTGCAGCCGGTGAATCAGGTTGGAAACTTATCCGTATTTTAGGTGCTGATGCAACAGCTTACTTTGACACTTCTGCACAAAGCGGCAAAAACTATACCTATACCGTCAGATGCAGTTATGAAAAACTTGTTAGTCTCTATGACAAAACCGGTCTTTCTCTCCTTTGCCTTGCAACTCCACAATTAACCGTTAACGGTTCGGGTGCTGCAGGTTCTGCAACAATAAAGTGGAATAAAATCGCAGGAGCAACCGGGTATTATGTTTACCGCAAGGGCGGTTCATTAAGTGATTATACATGGAAACGCATAGCTGTTGTAAACAACGGGAACACAACAACATATGTTGATAAAACCGCTACAAGCACCGATTGGCGTTATACCTATACAGTAAGAGCAATCAACGGTAAAAATATCAGTTCATTTATTTATAACGGCGTTGACTTTGATTATATTACCGCTCCCACACTTAAACGAGCTTATTCTGATGCCAACGGTATGAAAATCGAATGGACAGCGAACAACAGCAATATAACTCGCTACTATGTTTACCGCAAAAATGGTGCCAACTGGAAATTTATCGGTCAGACAACCAACAAATACTATATTGATACCACTGCTGTTTCCGGAAACACATATACTTATACGGTTAAGGCACTTTCTGCTACAAACGCAGGTGGTTATAACGCTACCGGTATCACTGCTAAATTTTTAGGAACAGCACAACTTAATAAACTTACCTTTAATTCTGCCGATCGTTCCGTTCTTTCCTGGAAACCGGTTACAGGTGCAACAGGATATGAAATATACAGAAAAATAGGTAATGCAACAAACTGGACTCTGATTACTAAAACAACCAATCCTAAAACCACCTCTTACTATGATGCTTGTAAAAAAACAAGCGGCACAACATACACATATACAGTGCGTGCATTCGACAGCAAAAACATCCGCGGTTTCTATGATGTAGCCGGAACAAAAGCTATGTTCTTGTCCATGCCCGTATTTACATCCCAACAAATCCCCACAGAAGACGGTTCACTCTGTATTGAAACTAAGTGGAAAGCCGTAAAAGGTGCAACTGCATACAATGTATACAGACGTGCTCCCGGTGGTTCATGGATACTCTTAAAGAGAGCTACTACAGATCTCAATTATCTTGATACAACTATTGAATGTGGCATAAAATACGATTATACAATCAGAGCGCTTAATGCTTCCGGTGATATGAGCGCATACTATGCTAAATCCGCTACAGCTATTACAATACCGGTTCTTGAATCCGTTGTTGTTACAGAAGAAGGCGTAAAACTTAACTGGAATGCAGTTGATAATGCAACCTATTACACCGTATACCGCCAGGCAAAAGGCAGCGATATATGGGAGAAACTTACTACAGTTGAAACCAACGAATTCACAGATGTTTCCGAAGAAGGCAAAACACAACCTTACTATTACACAGTTTCTGCTACATTCGGTGATATTGAAAGCGCAACTTATGATGGTATTCCCAACTTTACAGAAATCGAGTTCAATGCGGAGTTTGTTAATGCAACAGAAGAAAACCCGGCATACATTGATATAACATTTGACTGTTCAGATGCTGAAAAAATCGAATTTTATAAGAGCGCAAATGGCGAAGATGCTATTTTACTTGAAAATGTTACCGGTGGATTTAAAGACACCGAAATTTTAGAGGGATCTACTTACACTTACACCATAGTAGCAATTGCAACAGGTAAGGTTAACGGAGTGGAATCCGTAACAGCAAAATATCCTCATCCTCCTCTCGAATCAGCAATAATCACCCAATGTGACAGTGACTACAACAATGGCGAACCTATTGTTACAATAACCTGGAACGAAGTTCAGTTTGCTGATGAGTACATTGTTTTCAGAGCTACAGCAGACAGCGAATGGGCAGAAATCGGAAATGTTAAGGCTGAAACAGAAGAACAACCCGAACAGCCTGAAGACCCCGAAGTTCCTGATATAGTTTCTGAGGAAACAACAAAGGCATATACTTTCACAGACACAAACGCATCTGCAGAAATCACTTACAGTTACAAAATTGTAGCAATTGCAACAACTTCTGAAAGAGATTCTTCAGAATCCGAAATTGCTCAGATTACAATTTATACTCCCCTTGACAGCGTAACAGGAATAACGCTTGTTTCTGAAAAAACTGCAACCGGAACAATAAATGTAACCGTTTCCTGGGACGAAACTAAGTTTGCAGAAAGCTATACCGTTTATCGCAAAACAGCTAACAGTGAATGGAAAGAAATCGGCAATGATATCTCCGGTGAAGATGGTTGGTACTGCACAGACGAAGTAAATATCAACACAGAATACACTTACAAAGTTACTGCAACCGCAATCAATCGTGGCTCTGTTTCCAACGAAGAGAATTTCTGTTGGGCAGAAGTGTTAATGCCTATGGATCCTGAACAAGAAACATATATTGACATTTGCCACCAGGGAACTTACATTTTAAACAAATACATTGTTACTGATTATTTAGGTTTAACACAGTTAGATGAAATCATAAATGCAAAAGAAGGTTACACCATAGAAGTTACAGAAACTACTGATGAAAGTGGAAACGTAGATACTGCTATCGGTACTGATTCCAATATAAATGTTTATAAAGATTCTGAACTTGTTGTTTCTTATAAACTTATAGTAAAAGGTGACGTAACCGGCGACAGCACTTGTGATACTATCGATATCGCAATTATGGAAAAACTTTTAAACGGCAATTCAACAAAGGACGAAATTTTCATTTTCGCAGCAGATATGGATAACGATGGCAAAATAACCATTGTCGACTACGAAACTGCTTTAGCATTAATTTCTTAAAACAAAGATAGGAAAACTCCGTTGGTTAAAAACCAGCGGAGTTTTATCATTTTATTTATAAAGTATATGGACGTTTATTTATCAATCGTTATCCATTTCAACCTTTTTGACAACATCTTCCGGAACTGCTTCGCCATGCTTAACGAAGAGAATCAAAAGAATTGCAAGGATAAACATTATGGGACTGTAAACGAAAAGTGAAAGGTATGTGCCGGTAAACATACGAACAATACCATAAACGATGGGAGAAGCGATCTGAGCAGAGAAGGTTGCTGTATAATAGTAGCCGGTAAATGTACCAACCTTATCAATACCACCAATATCAAGAACAAGAGGTAATGTATTAACTGTAATAAGCATATTAGCAAAGCCACCGAAGACGAGAGCAACCCAGATAAGTGCCATACTGCCTGTTAAAACATAGAGAAGGAAAACAACCATAAAAACAACAAGACCTATGAGAATTGTCTTTTTTCTGCCCAACTTTTTACCCATTTTACCTGCGGGAATTGCAGCTGCAGCGGAGCAAACAGCAAATAATGTTGTCATGATTGTTGCTTCACTTGTTGACTTGCCAAGAACTTCCGATGCAAAAAGAGCAAAGAAAGTTGTAATTGCATTTGTACCGCAGAAAAGGAAGAACAAACCACCAAGCATACAGATAAGACTCTTTCTTTCGCTTTTCGAAAGTTTCTGCTGTTTTCTTTCTGCTTTTTTAGCTTCTTTTTCTGCCTTAAGTTGTGCTCTGTTTTCTTTCTCTTGATTTATTGCAGCAGCAACTTCAATCTTGCTTGAGGGTTCCTTAACAAATGTGCGAACAACAAGCATACCAACAATCATAACGATAGCGCCCACAAGGAACACGTAGGGGAAACTTGTTGATTGTTCATTTGCAGCGGTAACTTCAACCTTTGTAATAAGAGTATAAATTGCACCTACGAGTGTACCTGCAACCATACCGATTACCGAACCTACACCACCCATAAGGTTGATAATAGCATTACCCTCACTTCTGAGTTCGGGAGGAGTAAGTGCAGGCATAAGTGCTACTGCAGGAGCTCTCCACAAAGACATAGAGAAAACAAAGAGGATGATGCAAATCATTGTAGCGGGAAGTGAATTACCCAAAGCAACCCAAGGAATAAGTGCAAAAAGCGCTGCTGAAACAGGTGCACCATAAACAATGAAGGGACGACGTTTGCCGAGTTTTGAACGGCAACGGTCTGAAAGTTTACCGAATGTAGGTTGGAAAATAACACCAAAAATATTATCGAATGTCATAATAACACCGATAAACAACGGAACAAGTGTAATTCCGCCACCTGCTGTACTAACATCCTGGCCCTGTGTTTTTGCAAAATCTGCCAAAACAGGGAAAAGTTCATTAAGCCTTTGGCTGAGTTGTGTTATCCATGCTGATTCTGAAAGCAATCTGTTAAGAATCTTTGTAATGTACGGGTCATAAATTGCCCACGCAATTGAAGTTGAAAGAAAAGCGAAACCTGTAAGTATAGTATGACCTACATGGAGTTTTCCGTTTTTCTCGCAAAAGAGCTCTTGTCTGCTCATAATTTTCTCCTCCTTTTAGACTTCCCGAAGAAGTCTATAATACATCTTTTATTCTATCACATATAATTGTGAATTCCAACAAAATAAAGAACCGGTTATTATTTTTTGGAACATTCCATAAATAATGCGGCTCTTTTTTGTTTACTATTTATTGTTTTACTGTTTACTTCTGTAGCTTTCTGCTTCCCAATTTACAATAAAATCAGTAAGATCTTCACTCATGGGACTTCCGCCACCAAAATCTTTTGAGAAAACTGCAATCTTCATTGCGTCATTAAAGAGCGCAACGGCTGTTTCGCTTCCTTTTTGAGAATAATCAACGCCGTAAACACCGCAGTCTTTAACAAGAATAATTTTCGGAAGAAATCCGTTTTTGGTTTTATATTCTTCAACAAGATTTTTAATTTCACCCTTGTTTTCAATATATACAGGGTACGGCTTACAATAAACCACCTGGTCAGGGTTAAAGGGGAAATAAATCTCTTTCACACATTCTTTATCTTTGCAATATTCAAGAGAAAGTGCAGACGGCTCATAAGTAACAACACTATCTTCACCGAAAACTTCGGAAATTTCGTTAAAAATCTCCTGTGCTTTCTCCCCGTCAAACTCACCCACTGATAAATCAGGCTCATTAGTTACTTCGCCTCCGATTTTAGCCATAACTGAATAAAGTTTTTCACCTAAACCATCAACTGTATCGTCGGCAATAAATATACCATGGTTAGCAAGAAGAACTATATCCGCATTTTTTTCGTTAGTTTTTTTATATTCCTCAAGTGTATCATAGCAGATTTTTGCAAGTGTGTAGCCGGGTTTACATGGGTCTATCCACAAAACATCGTCACCGAATAATTCCTTAGCAGCAGCCTTACCGTTTTTTGCACAAGTAACGCCATTTATGAGTGCCGGATGAAGATGAAGAACAAACTTCTGAGGAAACAAACTGTGTAAAGTAGTTTCAACACTGGGGCGTTTCTCCTCCTGACCCGGAAGTTTAGCATCCATCAAATCCCTAAGCGAAAGTGCTTCTCTTTCTTTATCGTTATCAGGATATATTTTTGTGAAAATCCCAGCAATTTTACTGCGACTCATTTTTACAAAGCCTTCAGCAGTAATATCGGAAAGACGTGTTCCCGAACCTTTTATATACATTATATCTCCATCTTTTGCAGAAGTGTTGCCGCCACCTGCAAGCACGAGTTCTTCGTTGCTTCCATAAAGGTTAGAAAAACCTACAAGTTCATCAATAATCATTTTTAATCTTCCTTTAATAATACAAATTATATATGGTCGGGATATCTTTCAATCTCAATTATACCATCGTGAACGTGCATTTTTGCAATTCTTGCGTTACGTCTGTCCCCGGGAAGTCCATCGGCTTCTGCATTTCTTGCATGATAAACACAATAATACTGTCCGTCAACTTTAATAACACTGTTATGTCCTGTTCCTTCTTCCCAATCATTGCTTCTGAGAAGCGGTGCATAAGTTTTATCATCGGGCATTTTTTGGAATTTAACTTTAGTCAAATCCTGCTCCGTTGTTTTGGCTGCAGCATAGCCTACGAAATATGTTTCGTCTTCATAGCGACCGCCACTATACATAAGGTACTGCCAATCGCCCTCTTGAAACCAGAATGCCCCCTCTAAAGTATGCCAATGCTGACCCGATTTATAACGATCACGGCAGAAAATCTCTTCGTCAATAGATGCAAGAAGTACAACTGTGGGCTCACCATCAAGAGTATAAGGGTCTTTCATTTTCTGCACTACGATATGTGTGCCTATTCTCTCGCCCTCAAATGTATTCGGAGAATAGAAAAGGAAAAGACCTGCATCCGTTTTAACTATATGTGAATCGATACTGAAAGGTCTTGCTATCTGGCCCTTGAGTTCAAAGGGTCCCATTGGGTTTTCGCCCTCTAAAACATGCATGGCGCCATGGTGACCACCCTGGTCGGGCTCAGCTTCGTCAAGTTCAAATGAGAAATAAATATAGAATTTCCCATCAAGGCAAATAGCTGATGGTGCCCAGAAATTTCTTCTGCCTTCTAATGTGAAAATCTGACCTTCAAATTTCCAATCGCCTAAAAGTGTATCACAGGAATATCCGTAAAGACCATCATCGCCTGTTGTATAAATATAATATTTACCATTATGCTCAATAATATAAGGGTCTGCCTGTCCGATATAATTATCTTTATCAATTTTCAAAAGTTGCATCAGTATCGCCTCTTTCCCGTAGTTTTATTTTTTCCGCCTCGGCGGTTAGTGTTTTTTCGTTGTTGGGTTTTTTGTTTTTTCGCCTGCTCTACCCTATCCCTATAAGACGGGGTTACAAGGCATCTTTTATCAAAACCAATTAAATCTTCTCTATGGCAAGCCCTTAAAGCAGTTCTTACTAAATCTGCGTTTTTAGGATCACCACATTGAAGAAGGGCTCTCTGCATACGCTTTTCTTCAGGTGTTTTCGGAACATAAACCTTTTTCATTGTAAATGGGTCAAGTTCCGTATAGAACATAACTGTTGAAGCAGTTCCCGGTGTGGGATAATAGTCCTGCACCTGTTCGGGATTATAGTTCCAACGTTTTATATATTCCGCAAGTTTCACCGCATCCGAAAGTGTGCTTCCCGGGTGACTTGACATAAGATACGGAACCAGATACTGTTCCAGACCAAAACTTTTTGTAAGTTCAAAATATCTGTCTTTAAATTTCTCGTAAACCTTAAAATCAGGTTTTCCCATAAGCCTTAAAACATTACCTGAACAATGTTCGGGCGCCACCTTAAGTTGTCCGCTGACATGGTCTTTTACAAGTTTTTTAAAAAACGCGTTACCGGATGGTGATTTGTCGGCACAAAGATAATCAAAACGAATACCGGAACGGATAAACACTTTCTTGATTTTTGGTATTTTTTCAATTTCAGAAAGAAGTCTTATATATTCGCTGTGGTCTGCTTTTAAATTTTTGCATGGTTCGGGCGCCAGACATTTTTTGTCAGCACAAACGCCGCTTTTTATCTGCTTGTCGCAGGCAGGATATCTGAAGTTTGCGGTAGGTCCGCCTACGTCGTTTATATAACCTTTAAACCCTTTCATTTCGGTAAGAAGTTTTGCTTCTTCAACTACACTTTCGATACTTCTTGAACGCACGCTTCGTCCCTGATGAAAAGCAAGTGCACAGAAGTTACAACCACCAAAACAACCGCGGTTATGGGTAAGAGAAAACTGAACTTCAGTTATGGCAGGAACTCCACCCTCCTTTTCATAAGACGGGTGATACGTTCGCATAAACGGGAGGTCATAAACTTCATCAAGTTCTTCCCTTTCAAGAGGAGGCATAGGAGGATTCTGCACAAGCATTTTATCCCCGTAATACTCTACAAGCGCTTTACCATACACGCTGTCTTGATTTTTATACTGTACCGCAAATGCTTTTGCATAATATTCTTTATCTGTTTTTAAATGTTCGATATCCCATTCGCCTGTATAATCGTAGTGAATTTTATCGCCTCTTTCACCAAGCCAGACGGTACCTCGAACGTCACGTATTTTATTGATAGGCACACCTTTATCAAGAAGTTGTGCAATTTTTCTTATTATATTTTCACCCATGCCATAGGTAAGAATATCCGCACCGGAAGACACAAGCAAACTTTCAAGGATTTTATCATCCCAATAATCGTAATGAGCAAATCTCCTTAAAGATGCTTCAAGTCCGCCAATTATAATTGCTGTATCGGGATAAGCTTCACGAATAAGTTTACAGTAAACTTCTGTGGCTCTGTCGGGTCTTAAACCGAACTTTCCGCCGGGTGAATAATAATCGTAATTTCTTTTTCTCTTTGCAACGGAATAATGGGCAACCATAGAATCGATATTGCCCGCAGAAACCAGGAAACCTAAACGAGGTTTACCAAAACGCTTGAAATCGTCACAATTATTAAATTTGGGTTGTGCCAGAAATGCCACATTAAACCCTTGCGCCTCTAACACTCGGGTTATAATTGCCGCACCGAAAGAGGGATGGTCAACATATGCATCACCGCACACATAAACAAAGTCTACTTCTGCCCAACCGCGCTCTTCCACTTCTTTTAAAGTTATCGGTAAAAAAGTTTCACCTTTCATATATAAAGTAACACCTTAATCTTTATTAATCTCTTTTAATAGTTCCGGTAGTTTTTCAACTGTTTCAATTTGTAATTCCGGTTTTTCTATTTCCGGAAATATCCACGTACCTGTGGTTTTTACCCATACAGGCACACACCCTGCATTACGAGCACCATCAACATCATTCAAAGGGTGGTCACCCACATACATTATTTCATTGATATTTATACTAGACTCATCTGTATTAAGTTTATCCGCCATCATCAAAAAAATTTCTTTTTGCGGTTTTTCGTAAGGTGTTTCGCCGCTCACTATTACTGCATCAAAAACATTATCAAGCTCCAACATTCTGAGTTTCTGATATTGAAGTGTGGGGTCACCATTGGTAATAAGCCCCACCTTGTAACCTTCTTTTTTCAGTTCTTCCAGAACCGGTATTGAAAAATCATACTTCACTGCAATATTTCTGAAATGGGAAAGAAGAATTTTTGTATACTCCTCAAAGGTAGGAATAGTTTTAAAAATCCCCTTACTGATAAGATGTTTGTGAATGCCTTCCCAACCTTTGTGAACATTATGTTTATCACCATAACAGATTTCATCTGCAAAAATCTCATCGGTTATATCATCATTTAAGTCAAAATGCTCTTTTAGTCCCGGGACAATTTGCCTAATAGTTGCATATCTGTCAAAAAGTGTGTGGTCAAGGTCAAATACTACCGCTTTTATCATTCAAAACACCCCTCTCCGATAAGTTCAATCTTGATAATTGTAACACACAAATATTATCATTTCAATAAAGATATATACAAAAATGCTCTTTACGATAAATTTCGCAAAGAGCATTTTTTAATATTTTAAACTTTTTATACATGTCTTATTTTCAGGTGAAACACAACAACTTTCGATTGCTTTCGATATAGTTTTATTGTGTGTCCATTTATCAAGTTTTCTTTTTTCCAAAACTTTTATACCGGCTTGGTATTGCTTTGAAAGCGCCGTAGCAAAATACCATGCACGCATCATATTTACATAGTATTCATCACTTTTTATGCTAATCACCTTTTCAAAGCATTCTTCTTTAAAATCTTCATCAAGGTAATATTGCATAAGGCATTTTATTCCGTAACGAACAGCATATGTATCATCCGATTTTATCCATCTGTCAATTGCAAAAAGAAGTTCGGTTTTGTGGTTTTTAAAAATCTTCGGAGACATCATGTCACAAGTTGCCCAATTATCTACAAAAGGCAAAAATTTGTCAAGTTCTTTTATGACTTCATTATAATCATTAATTCTTTCAATAAGGAAAGCGTGAAGATTATTTTCTTCATAAAATTTATGTGGTAGTGATGAAAGAAAATCTTCTTTATACTCTGATTTATTAAATTCTTTTGCAAAACTCCTGAGCAAGGGAACTCTCACACCTATAATCAGATCCGGGTCAATCGTAGGCATAAGTTTACTGTGAAAATCTTTGTATTTTAAATCCGCTAAAGAAAACAGTCTTTCCTGTATATAATTGTTGTTTCCCATTCTTTTCATCACTTCCGTTTATAATAGTAACACTTTTTCAATTTCATTTCAACAAGCAGAACGCCACTACCTTTCGGCAGTGGCGTTCCGCTGTGGATGTGGGGTGTGAAAGAGAAAGATATGGCTTGTGTAACAGGGGTACTGTCACACTATATAAACTCCTTTCGGAGATTATACCTTATTAATATTGTTTTTCTGTTTGCATTTTAAACCGCTTGGGTTGTTATTGTTGCGACGGTTGTTTCTTCAGGTTTTGAAATTCTTATAACATACTCAAAATATTCATCGGTTTCGCTTTTTGCGGTATCAGCTTCTATACCGGCTTTTCTTATTGCATCCACCGCATGATTTAATGTGTTAAGAAAGATTCGCATATCTTTATATGCTCTCATCTGCGGTCTGTTCTTGGATTTTTTGCGTCTTTGAACATCCGCTATCAGTCTTTCTGACTCTGACACCGTCAAATGACGTTCAATTATTATATCAAGTACCCTACCCCTTGTGGTGTTATCGGGTAACGTAAGTAATGCTCTGGCGTGGCGTTCCGTAAGTCCCGCGTAAGTAATTTTATCTCTTAAATCTTCCGGCAATCTTAAAAGACGAAGTTTATTTGATAAGGTGGATTGAGCTTTTCCCAGTTTTCGTGAAATCTCTTCTTGGGAAAGTCCGTGTTCAGTCATAAGTCTTTCTATGGCAACCGCTTCTTCAAAAAAATCCAGGTTTTGCCTTTGAACATTTTCTATAATGGCAAATAACGCAGACTGTTCATCGGAAACATCCATAACCACGCAGGGAATTTTATTCATCCCCACCATTCTGGCTGCCCTTAAACGCCTTTCCCCGGATATAAGTTCGAATTTTCCGTCGGATAATTTTCTTACGTTAATAGGTTGCAACATTCCGTTGGTTCTGATTGAAGTAGCAAGTCCTTCAAGTTCATTAAAGTCAAACCTTACTCTCGGTTGATGCGGGTTAGGTAAAATAGTATCATGGGATAAAAGTTGAATCTGACAATTCGCTTTGTTTTTTGATGAAGTTTTTAACATTTTTTGTCCTTTCCGGCACATCCTTGCCGTATAAATACTCATCCACAAAGCCTGTCTCGTTTCCCTCTCTGTGACTACACTATATCACGCATTTTAAAAAAAATAAAGCATTTTCGGTCGCGGTAAATCGACCGAAAATGCTTATATTCGGGAAATTTATAAGGGCTTTTTGGCGATTTGTGCCGATACCCTCGGAAACTTTGACGGAATATGCGAAATCTTTTTCACATTTATTATTGCTCTTTTGTCTCCACCGGGTAAAATGAAGTCATTTACACCTGCTATTTTACCTCCAAGCGTATTTAACGATGTCTTAGCGCCGTCAATTTCATCAACTGCCGATGCCCCCTTAAGGGAAAGGAATGTCCCCCCAACTTTAACAAAAGGCAATGTATACTCAAGAAGAACACGAAGTTCTGCCACTGCTCTTGCGGTCGCAAAATCATATTTTTCACGGAACTCAGGCTTTTTCCCTGCTTCTTCTGCTCTCATATGAACAACTGTCGCATTACTTACACCCATTTGGACTGCCATATCTTCAACAGCTTTGAGTTTCTTTCCCGTGGAATCCAGCAGAGTAACATCGACATCGGGATATGCTGCAGCAATAACAAGACCGGGAAAACCTGCTCCAGTACCTACATCTATTACTTTATCACCTTTTTTGAAATCCGCTGCTTTTGAAACAAGCAAGCAATCCAAAAAATGTTTCAACGCAATGCCCTCGTCATCAGTAATAGCTGTAAGGTTTATTTTCTCATTCCATATCTTTAAAAGTTCTGCGTATTTTTCAAGTTTTTCTGCTAGGTCAGAACTTATTTCAACCCCATAAGCGGTAGCATTTGATTTTAAGATATCAATTACTGACATATTAACCTCTGTATAGTTTAAGTATTTCATTTATAGGACCTGTGAAATTTTCTGCAAGGGGAGGAAGGCTCTTTTCATTTTTAAGAAAATCTGTGAAAATCATGCCTTTATAATCATTACCCATCTGATATTTTGCTATTGTTTCAGTAAGTTCCTGTTTCTTATCTTTATTTGTAAGATAAACAGAATCAGCAAGGGTGATTTCAACACTATCTTCAGATGAAATGCTGATATCAAATACAAGTATTCCTCCACATTTCTCAGCTGTTATATTACGTTTTCTTCCGTTCACTTTTACAGTAACTTCCGCATTTACAACATCCTTGAATTTAATAGAATAACGTCTCTTTTCGGGTACTACACTAACGTCACCCTCACCTTTACCTATTATAAAGGTTACTGTGGAACCGTCTTCTTTAACTGTAAACGAAGTTTTAAGATATGCTCCGTCTTTGTAAGAAAGTGTTTCGCCATCATCTTCGTAAAGTGTAAATGTGTTATTCCCTCTGTAAACCCAAAGTTCAAGGCTTTCGGGGTTTGCGCAATCATTCAGTCTGTCGTTTATGCTCATAGGAATAATCGCACCTGCTTTTGCAAGTACAGGAATATATTCAATATCACGATACATTCTGACAAATTGATTACCGCTATAAATTCTGCCTGTGAAAATATCAGTGAATCTTCCTTCGGGAACCCATACACTGACACTCGCCATATTATTATCTGATGAAGTGTGTTCGGTTATGGGAGCAACGATAAGCTCTGTGCCGAAGAAGAATTCATTCTTGCAATCGTATGCTCTTTTTTCTTCGGGATATGCATAATACATAGGCTCACATATTGCACGACATTCAGTGTGAGTACGATAGTTCATTGTATAAATATAAGGAAGAAGCTTATGTCGTAAACGGAGGTTCTCTTTTGCAATTCTTTCAATGGGACCGCAATAGTTCCATGGTTCTTTCCCCATAAACTCATTATTTGTAGAATGAAGTCGCATAATAGGACTGAAAACACCCAACTGCAACCAACGGATATAAAGCTCGTCGTCCTTTTTACCCATACAGTGACCACCGATATCGTGGCTCCACCAGGGATAACCGATATTGGATGCCGTAGCTGTAAAGCCGGGTTGGAAATCAAGACTTGACCAGGTTTGGGTTGTATCTCCGCTGAAACCTAAGGGATAACGCTGGCTACCTGCTCCGCAAAAACGTGAAAGAATAAGCGGTCTGTTATTATTCTTTGCGTTATCGAGGAAGTGATAATGGTTAAGTGCCCATAAAGGATCAAGCCCCGGAGTTTTTGTCTTTGTACCCTGTTGCCAATCTATCCACCAAAAATCAACACCCATTTTTTCGAAAGGATGATGAAGGATTTTAAAATAGTTTTCAGTAAATTTCTTGTCGGTAATATCGAATTCAACAGGCTGTTTCTTTTTAGGGTCCTGTCCCATAGCTTTACACATATCTTCATACTGATCCTCAAACCAACGAACACCCATTGAGGGGTGAAGATTAAATGTAACTCTGTAATTATCATCTTTCAATTTTTTAAGGAAACCTGCCGGATCAGGGAAAAGGTCTGTATTAAAAGAATAACCCGTCCAACCTGTGGACCACACATCATAAACATACTCCATAAAATTCTTGTGGCTTGTTACTTTATGGCTGTCTTTACCGAATTTTTTCTTAATATCTACCCAATGCCAATCCATATCCACTGTTGCAACAGTAATCGGAATTTCTTCGTCCTTAAATCTGTCCATAAGTGAAAGATATTCTTCCTGTGAATAGGCTTTATATCTGCTCCACCAGTTGGAAAGTGCATATCTTGGAATAAGCGGAACTTTACCGGTTAACTTGTATAAATCGGTTGTAGCTCCCACATAATTATTTCCGTAAGCAAAATAATAAATATCGCTACCCTTATATTTACGGGGAACGATAGTTCCATCCTCTTTAAGTATGAGTGTTTCACTGTCGTCAAGAAGCGCTACACCATTTTTTGAAACAACACCATCACCAAGAATAGGTAAGCCGGCTGTTATATCAAGTGTTCGACAAGTACCCTTAAGATTACCTGAAGTATAATTAGTCACTATTCTTCCATCGCGGAGTTTAATACGGATCATTTTTTGCGTTTTGAAAGAATACAGGAAATTAGCTTTTGTTGTTTTGATCTCTATTGTGTCGGACGACTCATTAACTTTAAACTCAGGTTTGCAAAAATCACGGAACCACACACTCTGTGTCGGTTCGTCGCAGAATTTTCCTTTGTTCTGAGTTTCGACACGTAAAAGGCAAGGTGTAAGAACAGTTATTCTTACATCTTTGCGTACAATTGTGTGACTCGCCGGAGCAACGGGCGAACAGTCGGGTTTAAATCTGTCGTAAAAACGTTCCATAATAGACTCCTTTTGGGTATCACCCTGAAGTTTTGTTTACATATTATCTCTATATTATAATACATCCTACGGGACTTAAAGTCAACAAAGAGTAATTTAAAGTGTGGTTCAATTTTGAACAAATACATCATCTCATTTTCTACATTTTATATAATTTGCTTTCGTTGACAAAACCACCTCTATTTGGTAAAATTATTTTTTGTGAAAGGGATGGTGTTATGGTATTCGAAAAGAAAATCGGTTTTGACAACGATATGTATATCGAAAGACAGTCTGAACAGATTATGAAGCGTGTTGACGAGTTTGGCGGCAGACTCTATCTTGAGTTCGGCGGAAAACTTTTTGATGACTATCATGCTTCTCGCGTACTCCCCGGTTTTAAACCTGACAGTAAACTTCAGTTACTTCTTAATCTTAAGGACCACGCTGAGGTTGTTATTGTTATCTCTGCAGGTGACATTGAAAACAATAAAATTCGCGGTGATTTAGGCATTCCCTATGATAGCGATGTTCTCCGTCTTATGGATGCATTCTCCAGCGCAAGTCTTTTTGTAGGCAGTGTTGTTATCACTCAGTTTGACGGACAACCCACCGCCCTTAAATTTAAAGAAAAGCTTGAAACCTTAGGCATAAAGGTGTTTATGCACTATGTAATTGAGGGCTATCCCTATAACGTTAAAAAAATTGTAAGTGATGAAGGCTTCGGCAAAAATGACTATATTGAAACAACAAGACCACTTGTTGTTATAACAGCTCCTGGTCCCGGCAGTGGCAAAATGTCCACCTGTCTTTCACAACTTTATCATGAAAATTTACGTGGCGTAAAAGCCGGATACGCTAAATTTGAAACATTTCCCATTTGGAACCTTCCATTAAAACACCCCGTTAACCTTGCGTATGAGGCTGCAACCGCAGACCTTAACGATGTTAATATGATTGACCCCTATCACCTTGAAGCTTACGGCGAAACAACCGTTAACTATAACCGTGATGTTGAAGTTTTCCCGGTTCTCAATGCTATGTTTGAAAAAATTGAGGGCGTGAGTCCATATAAATCACCCACAGATATGGGTGTAAATATGGCAGGTTACTGTATTACTGATGATTCTGTTTGTTGCAAAGCTTCTTACGGAGAAATTATAAGACGTTATTTCAATACACTTTGCGACAAAAAAATGGGACACAAAAATGATGCTGCTATTGTTAAAATAGAAAGCCTTATGAATCAAGCAGGTATTTCCGTAGAAAGCGAACGTCCTACCGTAAAAGCCGCACTTACAAAAAGCGAAGAGACCGGTAACAGACCTGCTGTTGCTATTGAACTACCCTGCGGTAAAATTATAACAGGTAAAACAAGTGACCTTCTGGGCTCTGCATCAGCTGCACTCCTTAATGCCCTTAAGGCTGTCGCAGGAATTGATGACAGTAAACTTCTTATTCAACGTGAAGTTATTGAACCAATTCAACTTCTTAAAACAAATATTTTGGGTAATCATAACCCACGACTTCATACAGACGAGGTTCTTATAGCTCTTACAATGAGCGCAGTTACAAATGAAGATGCTAAAAAAGCCTTTGACTCGATTAAATTGTTAAAAGGCTGTGAAGCTCACGCAACTGTTATACTCTCCCAAGTAGATTTAGATACGTTCAGAAAACTTGGAATTAACATCACTTGTGAACCTCAGCACGAAAGCAAAAAACTATATCATAAATAAAATGAAAAAGGTACAACTTCAAACTGTTGTACCTTTTTCATTTGTATGCTATACTGTAGTTTATCAGTTCAAGGAAACAGGTGAAAATCCTGTACGAGCCCGTCGCCGTAAGGTGCATAAAAGTATTTTCTTGCCCATTTACCGCAAAATGGGGACAAACCATTGGATTTTTTGATTCTGAGAAGGCGAAGATATGCACTAAGTCGAAATACTTGCTGATAAAAACATCTTTAAAAACCGCGAGTGCCGGTGTGAGTGATAAAAGTCACCTTAGAGATGAAATAAATTTTAAGGAGAGAACACTTATGAAAAAGACAAGCTTTAAAAAATTGTTGTCATTGTTCCTTTGTGTTGTGCTTATTGCGGTTATAGCACTTTTCGCAACCGGTTGCTCTGACAATACAAAAACAGATGTTGGTACTACCACACCAACAAAAACTACGCAAACAAACGATAAAACTGTTTTAGGAACAGGTCAGACAGTTTTCGATTTCAGCGTAACAGATACGGATGGTAACAAAACGTATTTTCAAATCCACACCAATAAAAAAACGGTAGGAGAAGCTCTTTTAGAACTGAATCTTATAGATGGTGATGATGGCGAATTCGGTTTATATGTAAAAACCGTAAACGGCGTTAAACTTGATTATAACAAAGACGGAAAGTATTGGGCATTCTACGAAAACGGGAAATATGCTCAGGCAGGCGTTGACCTTACAGAAATAAAATCTGACACAAATTATGAATTCAAAGCCGAATAACAAAAAAGTTAACGTAAAAGAAATCGCAATTTTCGGTATGTTGGGTGCATTAATGTATGCTTCAAAAGTAATTATGGACCTTTTACCCAATATCCATCTTATAGGCGTTTTCATAATCGCAATGACAGTAGTTTACCGAAAAAAGGCGTTGTACCCGTTATATCTTTTTGTTTTCTTAACAGGGCTGCTTAACGGTTTCGGTACCTGGTGGATACCCTATTTATATATTTGGGCAGTTCTTTGGCTGGTAACAATGTTAGTCCCACAAAATTTGCCGAAAAAGAAAGCATCTATTATATATATGGTAATTTGTTCCTTACACGGCTTTTTATACGGTGTGCTTTACGCCCCGGCACAAGCACTCATTTTCGGATTGGATTTCAAAGGAATGGTCGCCTGGATCATTGCCGGTCTTCCTTACGATTGTATTCACGGTATCAGTAATTTCTTTTGCGGATTACTAATATCACCACTTATTGAATTACTGCTTAAAGCAGAAAAAATGGTAAAGAAAAGTTAACAAAACCGCTTGACCTTTTTTGGGGGTCAAGCGGTTTTTTAGTTACAAATGAAAAATTATGAGAGTCGGAACATTGTGCGCTGATTTAAATTGAAAATAGCATGTGGCAAATGGCAAATTTCGGAACTGCGTTGCGATTATAAAATGCTTCATATAGAGAAAAAACGGTTATCAGCGAAGCAATATATAATCGGCGTTTGCCCCGAAATTCCTCACTACTAATTCATTTTAACGACGAGTGAACTAAGGCAATTTATTCGCAATTCCCTATGTATTTTGAGATTTCGATGAAGAACGCCGGCTTAGAGAGCGAAGTCGTATGAAGATACGACGAGTGAACTAAGGCAAGTTATTCGCGAAATCTCCTCCAATGGAATAGGTATTGTTGGGCTATTCCTTCTGTCCCCTTCATACATTCGGGCAATCCGTTGGGATATAATTCCGCAAGTATTCTTTTTACCCATACATCCACAGGAAATGCCTCTATTCTTCCAAACCCGTAGAGTAATGCACATTGTGCAACCTTTTCACCTACGCCTTTTATTTTCAGCAATTCTGCCTTTGCATCGTCAAAAGGCAGAGTTTTTATCATTTCAACATCAACTTCACCTGATGATATTTTTTTAGCTGCATCAATTATGTATTTTGCACGGAAACCCGCACGAATAGGAGCCAAATCTTCAACGTTCAAATTTGCAAGGCGACTTGGCTGAGGAAAAGTGAAACCATCGCCAATATTCTCACCAAAATTTTCACAGAGCCTTTCTATTATTCCTTTTATTCTTGGAATATTATTGTTTGCAGAAATTATAAATGAGCAAATCGCCTCCCACTCATCCTGTTTCAGAATTCGTATTCCCGGATAAGTGTCACAAGCAATTTTAAGGTTCTCATCGGTATATGAGCTGACTATACATTTGTAATCTCGGTCCAGGTCAAAATACTGCCTCCAGATATTATTAAAATCCTCTTCCGTAGTATTAAAAAAAGTTATTGTGCTACCATCTTGCTTTATTTTCAGGCTTTTTCCGCAGGCTATACCATACCATTCTCCGCTTTCACTTTGTTTCCATCTGAATGCCTGCCCACAATCAAGACAAAGACCTATATCTATATATTCTGTTTCAGTCAGAATTACATTTCCATTTTCGAAAATTTTCTTCATTTTTATCACCAAAATAACAATAAAACATTTTAAGGAATTAGTAAAGTTTTTTTGTCAACCTATTTTAGTAAATTACACCATTTTCTATGTTTTGAACAGTATTTTGTTGGTTTTTTTATTAAGTTTAGCATTGGTAAAAACTAACAACGAACATTTATTTTTTATTCTGAAATCATTTTCCATTTTGTATAATTCCAAAAACTTTTAAACAAATCGTATATTTTGTCAAAAACCGAAAAATTGTCAATAAAAATATAGAAAATGTCGAAAACCCTGTTGTATAGCCTGTCTAAGGGGCAGGTTGTAAACATTTTGAACATAGTTTTGAACATTTTACAGCGGGAAGCTCATTATACTATTTGTATAATTTACGGATTGTCAATTTCAACAAATCACTTTTATTCTATATTTTGAAAAAGGAATTTTCATTTTTCATCTCTAGTCAAAATCACCAAAAATGAAATTTTTTTCTAAATTTATTAATTTTCGGTTAAAAGTATAAAAAACCTTACTTTTACACAATATAAAACGGACAAATAAATTCTGTATAAGGAGATTTGAAATGATAAAAGGTGTTAATAAACAAGTGCTTGAAATTGTAGAAACTCAAAATGGTTTTTTTGAAAAAGCAATTTTTTTCGTAAAACCTGAATATAGCGGTTTATCCGAAGGCAGGCTTCGCGAAAGCGCAAAAAAAGAATTCGAAAATGCAGGCAAACCCCCAATTTCAAAATACACCCGTCGCGACAGGATAAAAACCGCGGTTTATTTAAGCATTGCACTTGTTACGGGTATTGTAATCGGCATTATTTTTTCATCGGTGTTGTAATTGCGTTTTTGCCGGTTCTATGGTAAACTGTGGGTATTACAAATAAACTCAAGGAGAACACCATGCGTTATCAATATATTTTCTGGGACTTCAACGGAACTATTATAGATGATGTTCATAATGCGTTAGGTTGTGTTAATGACCTTTTGGCTCGAAAAAAACGCAGTCCCATTACCTTAAACGAATATTATAATTATGTTGAGACACCTATAATAGGTTTTTACCGACACATATTACCGCCTGAAGAACTTGATTTTGATGAAATCTCAAAACTCTTTCATGAAGATTATGCCAGACGTATTGTTGATACTCAGCTTGCAGAGGGTGCATATGAAATTATGCACTCTTTAAAAGAACAGGGTGCACGTCAATACATAGTGACCGCGAATCATATTGATGAAGTGACCAATCTCATTAAAAAGTTTGGTATTTTTGATTGTGTTGAACAAGTTCTGGGCGCTGATAATACTCGCGCAGAAAGCAAAACCGAAAGAGCCAAAACACTTTTTGATTCTTTAAATATTCATCCCAATGACGCCATTTTTATCGGCGACACCCTTCACGACCTTGAAACGGCAAATGCCCTGGGAATAGACTGTGTTCTTGTTGAATACGGACACCAGGGAAGAAAACTTCTGAGAGAACACAATGCTTTTACCGTCGCAACACTTAAAGATGTTGAAAGAATCATCTGCGATAAAAGAACTGTTGATTTTCACACTCATTCCACAAGTTCAGACGGTACTCTGACACCTGCGGAGCTTGTTCGCCATGCAGACAATTGCGGTTTAGCTGCTTTTGCACTTACCGACCACGATAACGTTGACGGCATAAAAGAGGCTATGGCAGAAGCAGAGAAATATGATATAGAATTTATTCCCGGAATTGAATTTTCTGCAATTGACGGTACACAAAAACATATCATCGGACTTTTTATTGATCCCGAAAATGAAACACTTTTAAAAACCATTGAAAAAGTCAGAGAAAGTCGCAAAAAAAGAATGGCAGACATCTGCGATAAACTTCGTGAGTTGGGTTTTGACATAACTTTTGATGAAGTTTTTGAATTTGCCGGAAAAGATTTTGTGGGAAGAGCCCACATCGCAAAGGTTATGGTTTTAAAAGGTTACTGTGAAACAATTGAGGAGTGTTTCAGCAAATATATAGGTCCCGGTCAATCTGCATATTCAGAAAAAGGAGAATTAACAGCAAAAGAGGCTATTAAAGCAATCCGTGCTGCCGGTGGCCTTGCTTTTCTTGCACACCTAAACCAAACACATTACGATTTAAATCAGTTAAAAGTACTTTTAACTGATTTAAAGGACGTGGGATTAAACGGAATCGAAGGATATTACACCGAATACACGCAAGAGCAAGTAACCCAATACAGAAAACTTGCAGAAAAATTAGGACTTGCAATTTCAGGTGGTTCTGATTATCACGGCTCAATGAAACCCGATATCGAAATAGGTATCGGAAAATGCGCTTTGCAGATTCCTTATTACATTCTTGAAAACTTAAAAAATGTTTTAAAAAAAGAAAACGATAATGCAGCTGTTTAAAACTTCAATAAATGTAAAAAATATATCCGTAAAGGCAATCTTTACGGATATATTTTTAGTTTCCGGAGGTATTCATGAACAGCAGAATACGATTAAAAAGTAAATACCTTTTATCAAAGAATACTATTCGTCTTTTTTTCATAAGTTTTTTAAGTGCAATTATTCGTTGGGGAAGTCCGGCTTTAAATATTATAGGTTTATATTCTCTTCTAAACTCCGATTTTTTTAAATCTCTTCTCGACGACTACAATAATACATTGGTATTTACAGCTATTACTCTCTTTTATTTGATTGTTTTTTTTTCAACCGCGTTAACTGCATCTGCTGTTAAATTAGGTGAGCAGTTTATTTATTTTACAAGAGCACAAGGCTCAAAAGGCAGTATACGGTTACTTTTTAAATTTTTGCATCCTAAAAAATCAATCAGAGCATTAAAACTTTATCTTTCCCTTAATTTCATGAAATTATTTTGGCTTATTTATTTTCTTTTACCGGTTGGTGCTTGTGTTGGATGCAGCTTGTATCTTTACAATATTTCGTATCTGTCACCCCAGATTTATTATATACTCAGTTTCGGTTCCGTTCTTCTTTTTTCGATTTCTATTGTGGTATGGCGCGTTTCCGTTTTAAGATACTCCGCTGCACCTTTTTATATTTGTCTTAACTCTGATTTGAAAATAAAAGATGCCATTCAAAAAAGTTCTCGTTTTACCGACGGATTGCTGACCGAAGGAGTTGTTCTTGAATACTCATTTGCCGGTTGGATTTTAAGTTGCTTTTTTATCGTTCCCCTGTTATATGTTGTACCATATATCAAATTAACAAAATGTGTTTATATAACGGAGGTAGTTTTTTCTCGCTCGTCAAAACAAAAAAGCAAATATCCTGTAACACTCTTAAAACTAATCCAATCAAGTCAGCATATAAATTAACGCCATTATAAGAAGTTCATCACCTTTTTCCTCTGAAAGCAACATAATTAACGCCAGCAATAATGCTTTATCTTCGTCAATATTCAATTCACCAAATGTATTTTCCGACTTAAACGGAAATGCATTTGGTTTTCTTTTTTCACCGCTTTTTCCGTTATCGATTTCAGCCTCCGTTTCCGGTTCTTCATCACCACCCGTATATGATGAATTTGTGGCATACGATTTAAGTTTTTCAAGATAGTCATTGGGCATCGGTACACGCCTGGCCTCCTGGGGTTGGATATTATTTGCAGTTATTTCTGTTGGTGGCGGTGCTTTTTCCAGCCCTGCGGTTTTCCGGGCTTTTCTTTGCATCTCCTCAACCCGTTTTATAGCATCGTTCTGCATTTTCATTATTTCCGAATATGTGTAGTCTGCCACACTACATCAACCCCCTTTCCCTAAGAAGCGGCAGGACAGAAAGCAATCTGACGAGTTTCATCGCTTCATCCGCCTTATGCCTTCGTTCTTCCGAGAGCAGAGGCTTTAAGGCATTTATGAAGTCAAGTCTTTCATCGTGCGTATTAAACGCCTGAAGTATGGGTGCAAGGGAGGCTAATTGGGACAAATCGGGCATACCCAAACCTGACAAACCATCAAAAAAAGGTATATTGTTATTTTCTTGTTGTTTTTCTTCGGTTTTTTTCTGCGGCTCTCCCATATCGCCCAATATTCCCGATGCTGCTTTTTTTATATTCTCTATATCTTCGAAAGAAAGGGAATTAAGAATCGAACCTATGTCAAAGTCAGCCATTGCTACTTCCTCCGAAGAACTTCTTAAAAATCATTTTTGCTGCATCGCTATTAAGCAAAGCTCGTGTTTTTTCTTCATCAGCGAGAAGTTCTCTTACCGCTTTTGCCTGTGTATCCGAGAGATTTTGACTTATAAAATCATCAACGTTTTTTTTACTTGTTTCCCCTGAAGCTGTTGCTTCTGATGCCTTTTTAATAAGTTCATTCACATCAATTTTATTATTTTCTGAATTACTCATTGAAATCACCGCCATAAAAATATATAATCTCTATATATTATTATAAGAAAGCGGTGTTTATGAATGCGTTTAGTAGTAGTTTCAGACTCTCACGGACACTGGGGAAATTTATTTAGTGCAATTGAAAACGAACCGTCTGCGGAAGTGGTTTATTTTTTAGGAGATGGTTACAGAGAGTACGACGACCTTACAAATGCATACAGCGCCCGAAAGGCCTTTATTGGCGTCATCGGTAATTGTGATTTTCAATGTCCGCTTCCTCCCATAGATATCAGAACATTAAACGACACACGAATATATGCTACTCACGGCTATATTCAACACGTAAAACATGGTCTTTGCTATCTGGAAAAAAGAGCAGAAGAAGAAAAATGCAACCTTGTTCTTTTCGGTCATACCCATCAGCCTTTTACGTCATATAAAAACGGCATTTATTATTTCAATCCCGGAAGCATACGTGAAGGCTCATACGGTATTGTAGATATTACAGAAAAAGGTATTATGTGCATTAATAAAAAGCTTGTTACTTATTGACATAAAATGAAAAATTTTTTATAATCTCATTATTAAAAAAGAAGGTAGTGATACTATGTTTGACAATAGCTCACTGGGCTTATATCTTATAGCCGGTGCTGTCATTCTTTTTGTTCTTGGTCAATCTTTATTCTTCCTTATTAAAGCGTGGAAACACGGCAAAGAAATGGGCATAGACAAAAAGAAACTCAAAAACGCTGTTACTTCAAGCGCTTTGTTTACAATTCCATCTGCTCTTTCCGTTCTTGCTACGGTTATTGCTCTTGCTCCCGCTTTGGGACTTGTTATTCCTTGGGTGCGACTTTCAGTTATCGGTAACATTACATATGAAACCGTTGCTGCGACTGAGGCTATCAAGGCTTTTGGAATAACAACCGGTATTACTGAAGCTATTACCGATCCCGAGGTTTATGCAGGTGTTGCATGGGTTATGACAATAGGTATTTGTTTTTCGCTCGTTGTACTTCCCTTTGTTGCAAAACCTCTTCACAAAAAATTCCTTGATGCAAGTAAAAAGACAGACTCTGAAACTTCTACGGAAGAAAAAACAGAAACCAACGAAACTACTGAAACATCTAAACCCAAAAAGAAAAGAAGCTTTGCAGGTTTTATGGACTACGTTACTCCTGCTCTTTTCATTGGTCTTATAGGCGCCTTTGTGGCAAACTCTATTCTTGGCAAAGGTAAAGAAGATGTTGCACTTGATGGTGCAGGTGTACTTTCCGTACTTACTCTTTTCACCTCTATACTCGTTTCAGTTGTTCTTGAAGTATTATGTAAAAAGTTTAAACTTACATGGCTTGAACCCTTTGTTATGCCCATCGGTATGATTTCAGGTATGGTTGTGGCTGTTGTCGCTTTCAATTTTATGCCCGATGGTTTAGCTTTACTTGAATGGAGGGGTTAATTATGAAAAAGAAAAACAAACAACCAAAATCTTATTTTGATAAAGTTCACAATTGGGGCAGAATTTCTACCATATCTGCACTTTGCGTTCTTTTAATGTTTCCTATGGCAATATGCCTTTACCTTGGCGTATTTCCCCGTGCAGAATTAGTTTTCAAAGGCTTACTTCAGGTTATTCCCTTGTACTGGACAGTTGCGGTTGTAGAAGTTATATTCTATACACCTATGCTTGGCGCAGGCGGCACCTATCTTTCGTTTGTTACAGGTAACATTGTTAACCTTAAGCTTCCTTGTGCTATCAGCGCAATGGAAAACGCAAAAGTAAAAGCAACATCCGAAGAAGGCGATGTTATTTCTACTATAGCAATCGCAACTTCCGCTATTGTTACAACCGCTGTTCTTGCAGTTGGTGTTATTGCTTTTGCACCTTTCCTTGATACTTTTACAAACAGTCCTCTTCTTATGCCCGCATTCAAACAGGTTATTCCGGCTCTTTTTGGTGCTTTAGGTGCAGGCTACTTTGTAAAGCATTGGAAAATTTCTTTCGCACCTATCCTCTTTATGCTTCTTATCCTTGTTTTTGTTCCCGGCATCGGTGCATCAACACTTATTTTCCCCGGTATCATTGCATCAGTTCTTTTTGCATTCCTTATGTATAAAGTTGGCTTCCTCGACAAAAAAGAAAAGAAACAGAAATAATTTTTATATAACAATGAAGGGCTTTCCGAATTTGGAAAGCCCTTCGTTGTTATTGGTTTTTCAGATATTTATCTGCTTTTAAAATCATTATTTGTGTTTTTGCGTCTTTTATTTCTCCGTTCATTACCATTTCAACTGCTTTTTCAAGCGGTATTTTAACGATATTTACAAACTCGTCTTCGTCAAGATGTTGCTCACCTTGGGACAAATCTGTTGCAAGATACATATAAATCACTTCATCAATAAGTGCGGGAGTTGTGTAAAGCTCACCCATAGGAACAACGTTTTTTGCGCTTAAGCCGGTCTCCTCGGAAAGTTCTCTGAGTGCAGCTTCAAGATGGTCTTCGCCCTTTTCAAGTTTGCCTGCAGGAACTTCTAAAGTCACCTTATTAAACGCGTATCTGAACTGATTTACGAATATTATGTCACCTTCATCAGTAATGGGTATAACACAGACTGCACCGGGATGACGTATAACCTCCCTTACTCCTTTATTACCATTAGGAAGAAGTATCTCATCCTTATAAAGGTGGATTGCTACTCCGTCAAAAATTTCTGTTGATGATAATTTAGTTTCTTCAAGTTTCATAACATTACCTCAAATTTAATTCTATACTGCTATTATACTACACAATTATTTATCTTTCAATCAATAATATTTGCAAGATTTTGATGGTGATAGTATAATAAAATTGAGAGGTGTATATTCTATGCATATTTATATTATTCGACACGGTGAAACATACGGAAATTTAAACGGTGACGGTTTTTCTGAAACTGACCTTACACCAAAAGGTATGAAGCAAATTGCCTTTTTAGGAAAACGCTTTTCAGCAAAACAACTTGATGTAATTTACACAAGCCCTTTACGAAGGGCTTTAAAGACCGCTAATGCTATAAAAAGTTTTCAATCCGACGCCGACTTTAAAGTAGATTCACTTCTTCTTGAAAAAGGCACTGCACCCGATTATACGGGACTTCCCGATAATGAAATTACAAAAATTTGCCCTTATGCAGAAATCCTTCCCCGGAGCCCTTTAGGTGAAGAGACGGATGAAATCGCCTATGAAAGAGCGAAAAAATTCATCGAAAAAATAAAAGCAGAAAACGACTTTGATTCTCGGATTGCCGTAGTTGCCCATGGGACATTCAACTCATTTTTGGTTCTTGCCGCTTTAGGCTTCCCTTTGAAAGAGAATTTTAATTTCTCACACCTTAATACAGGGGTTTCTCTTATACGTTACATAGAGGAAAACGGCGTTATAAAAACAAAACTCAAATACCTTAATGATGTTTCTCACCTGGGTATAACAGATGAGAATTAAAAACAATCAGTAGCAACGCCCGTTGCTACTGATTGTTTATATAAACATCATAACTAACTCATTAAGAATATCTCTGTCATCACTGTCTAAAACGCCGTTATTATCAAAATCAAATTTTATTTTTTCTTCTGTTGACAAAGCGTTGTCACATATTTTTCTGTCAAAAACAAAAATATCAAGTATATCTACGCAATAATCCCCGTTAAGGTCGCCACGTATTCCGTCAAAAATTTTATACTCGGAACCTAACGCCAAATTTACAAGTTGGGTGTAATCTTGAGCAGTTACTTTATTATCTGCATCAAAATCTGTTCCCTTCTTTTCAATTCTTTCAAGGTCGTATAAATCATTGATATAGCGCTCTGTGAAAACTGTATCCAGCACATCGCACACGCTGTCGCCGTTTACATCACCTTTCACACACAATATAAAATCCGAATAATTTTGACCGTTTGTTAAAGTAATAGTCGTTCCCGTACCCCAATAATTTTCTATTGTACTGTGAGATGGTTGAACATTGAAATCTGCAGTGCAGAAAAAAATCATATTACTGTCATTAACAAGATATTTATCGGTATACAAAACTTTTTCACTTAAATCAGGAGTCACATTCTCATAATAACCCAGATACTTTCCGCCTGCCATTGTCACCGCGGCGGTAGGTGCACTGTTAAAAGGTGCAATTACAGTGCTATCCGATGTAAAAACATTGTCGCCCACGTTTAAAACATTGCGATCAAAAACAACAAAGGGATTTTCAGAAATATTTTCCAATTTTACCGAACGAACGATAAGTCCTTCTATATATTCAGGAATAAATATCACATCATCATTTGTTTTAAACTCAGTAATATTAATCGTTCCGCCTTGTTTTTCATAGCCGAAAGCACTCGTTAAATCAACTGACGAGCCTTCAAAAGGGACAAAAACTTTTTCGTATATATCATTTTCTTCATCATCATCTTCAGTTATGAGTTCTTTGACACTCAAAACAATTTCATCAGTATCAAACTTGCCGTTTTCGGACTCAAGAATAAATTCGCAGGCAGCAATTTTTGAAGTTTTGCTTATTCCGCCAAATGATACAAATGCGCCTGTACAACCTGAACCATCTGCGAGTTTGCCGAAAACCCATAATCCCGGTATATTATTAACCTCGTCACCGGAAGAATTGGTAGAAGTTGATGCTTTGGCGCTTTTAAGGTTGTAAACGGAGGTATCATATTCCAAAACGGCATTAAAAGAGATGAGTTTTTTTACATCCTGAATATAAACAACGATACATAAATCTCCATCTGAAGTTAATGAAATTTCCGCACTGACAGGGATAGTATCTTGCGCAAATGCTGTTGTGCTAAACAAAGAAAATAATAGTACAACACACAAAAAAATTGCTGTTTTTCTCATAAAATCCCCTTTCAGTACAGAGGGTGAACCGCACCTTAAACAGATTTTGGGATAACATTCTCCACTCTGGAATAAAAAATGCAAGGATTGAAAACCCTTGCACAAAATTACCTGGTATTCGGTAAAACTGTAAGCCGGGTTCTGTCGTTTAAGGCAATCATCTATCTACACCTTGCGTTGCCACAAGGTTCAAGCCACCCTTCGGGGTTGCGAAAAATCGCTGTCCGGCTGACTCCCCTGTCGGTGTTGCATCGGGTAGGGTTTACATGGCCGTGATGTCTCCACCACGCCGGTGAGCTCTTACCTCGCCTTTCCACCCTTACCGATTAAAAATCGGCGGTATATCTCTGTTGCACTTTCCCTAAGGTTACCCTCGGCGGCCGTTAGCCGTTACCCTGCCGTATGATGCCCGGACTTTCCTCGTCTGTGTAAGTTGGCAAGAATAATGCGCAAACACACATCCGCAACTGCCCATTTTACCGAATGATTTATTTTACATTATATTTGATATTTAGTCAAGTCGTGTATTCATTCAAATTTTGTGGTGCTTAGCATATCAATTATAGTGTAATTATTATATTATAAAATAAAATTTATTAAAAACTATTGATACTTTTGCGATTTTCTGCAATAATAAGATGTCAAATTATATGATTTTTAAATTGGAGTTTTATATATGAATTACGATTGCAACAAACTAGCTGATTTACTGTTCCCCAATATTACAGGTACAGTGGCAGATTTAGAAGAAAAATATCCGGAGAGAGGTTTAAAAGAAGGCGCTCGTGTTACACGTTTTGCACCCAGTCCCACAGGATATCTTCACATTGGCGGCCTTTTCGGTGCTCTTGTTGATGTGCTTACTGCAAAATCTACAAACGGTGTTTCTTATCTTCGTATTGAAGACACCGACAAAAAACGTGAAATTGATGATGGTGTAAGTGCAATTATCAATGGTTTCAATGCCTTTGGTATTGACTTTGACGAAGGTGTTACCGGTTTTAATGAAGAAAAAGGCGTTTACGGCCCCTATACCCAAAGTAAACGTGCTGAAATATACCACATTGTTGCAAAAGAATTAGTTCAAAAAGGTCTTGCTTATCCCTGCTTCTGCTCAGCAGACGAGCTTTCAGCCATCCGAGAAGAACAGGAAAAAGGCGATGCTCTTATCTGGGGTTACTTTGGTAAATGGGCAAAATGCCGTAATCTTACTTTTGAAGAAATCGAAGCCAATATTAACGCAGGAAAACCTTATGTACTCCGTTTCCGTTCAGACGGTCAGGAGGATAAACGAATTTTCTTTGATGATATAATCCGAGGAAAAATTGAAATGCCCGAAAATATCATCGACGAAGTGCTTTTAAAATCCGATGGTATCCCCACATACCACTTTGCTCACGCTTGTGACGACCATTTTATGAGAACAACTCACATTATCCGTGGCGAAGAATGGATTTCATCCGTGCCAAAGCATATTGCTCTTTTCAAGGCTTGTGGTTTTAAGGTACCTAAATATGCACACACACCTCAGGTTATGAAAATAGACGAGGACGACGGCACAAAACGTAAACTTTCAAAGCGAAAAGACCCTGAAGCTGCAGTAAGTTATTTTGTGGAGCAGGGATTCCCAAAAGAAAGCCTTATAGAATATCTTCTTACTTTGCTTAACTCCAATTTCGAAGATTGGCGCAGAGCAAACCCGAAAGAAGATGCATTTTCTTTCCCCTTTAATCTTAAAAAGATGAGCCCCAGCGGTTGTCTTTTTGACCTTGTTAAATTAAATGACGTCAGCAAAAATGTAATTTCTGTTATGGATGCTGACACAGTTTATAAATATATCGCAGAATGGGCAGAGAAATATGATGAAGAATTCTTCAATGCGTTTACCGCTGACCCGGGGCGTTCACGCGATATAGTCAATATCGACCGCGAAAGTCCGAAACCTCGTAAAGACCTTGCAAAATGGACCGAAGTTAAAGAATATTTCGCATATATGTTCGATGAGTACTACACTCCCGACTTCTCACTTCCCGAGAATATAACAAAAGAAGATGCTAAAGCAATTCTTCAAAAATACACAGAAGTTTATGACGATGCAGATGATAAAGATATTTGGTTCTCTAAAATCAAAGATTTATGTGAACCTTTAGGCTTTACACCCAACGTTAAAGAATACAAGAAAAATCCTGAACTTTACAAGGGCCACGTTGGTGACGTTTCTACAGTTATCCGACTTGCGGTAACAGGCAGAAAAAACACTCCCGACCTTTGCTCTATTATGAAACTTTTAGGAAAAAATACAGTTAATACACGAATCAAATCAATCATTGATTCACTTTAAGGAGATTCACAATATGGAAGAATTAAATTTAGAAAACTCATCAAACTTTATACACGACATTATCGATGAAGAATTACGCGATGGTGTCAACACCAAGGTTCAGACCCGTTTCCCTCCCGAACCTAACGGTTATCTTCACATCGGTCACGCAAAGGCTATATGCATTGACTTTACAACCGCAATGAAATATGGCGGTGTTTGCAACCTTCGTCTTGATGATACAAACCCTGCTAAAGAAGATATTGAATACGTTGAATCAATCAAAGAAGATATTGAATGGCTTGGTTTTAAATGGGATAAGTGTCTCTATGCTTCAAGTTATTTTGATTTCCTTTACGAGTGCGCAATAAAACTTATCAAAGACGGCAAGGCTTATGTTGATGACCTTACCGCAGAACAGATGCGCGAATATCGCGGTACTCTTACAGAACCCGGCAAAAACAGCCCCTACCGCGACAGAAGTGTTGAAGAAAACCTCGACCTCTTCAAACGTATGACAGATGGCGAATTCCCTGATGGTGCTAAAGTATTACGTGCAAAAATTGATATGGCATCGCCTAATATGAATATGCGCGACCCCGCAATTTACAGGATTCTTCACGTTGACCATCATCAGACCGGTGACAAATGGTGTGTTTATCCCATATACGACTTTGCACATCCCCTTTCTGATGCTCGTGAAGGTGTAACCTATTCTCTTTGCTCTCTCGAGTTTGAAAACCATAGACCGCTTTATAACTGGTTTATTGAGCAGATAGGTTTTGAAGAACCACCCAGACAGATCGAATTTGCTCGACTTAACCTTAACTATTGCATTACAAGTAAGCGCAGAAACATACGTCTTGTTACAGATAACCTTGTTAATGGTTGGGATGACCCGAGAATGGCTACCATATGCGGTATGAGAAGACGTGGTTATCCTGCAAAAGCGCTCCGTACTTTCATCGAAAAAGTTGGCGTTTCCAAGGCGTACAGTGTTGTCGATTACGGTCTTCTTGAAGCTTGTGTGCGTGATGAGCTCAACGCTAATGCTCCCCGAGCAATGGCTGTGCTTGATCCCATTAAAGTTATTATTGATAACTATCCAGAAGGTCAGACTGAGCAAATTGAGGTTGAAGTTCATCCCGATAAACCCGAACTCGGCAAAAAAACCGTTACTTTCGGAAAAGAGATTTTCGTTGAAAGAAACGACTTCATGGCTGAGCCCGTAAAAAAATATTTCAGACTTTTCCCCGGCAACGAGGTTCGTCTTAAAGGTGCTTACTTCATCACCTGTAACTCTTATGAAACAGATGAAGAAGGTAACGTAACCGTTCTCCACTGCACATATGACCCCGAAACAAAAGGTGGAAATGCTCCGGACGGAAGAAAAGTTAAAGGCACTATCCACTGGGCAGGTCCCAAGGCATTTAAAGCTGAAGTAAGACTTTATGACAGACTTTTCAATGTTGAAGATCCTGCAGGTGTTTCAGATGAAGAATTTGAAAGTGTAATTAACCCCGACTCTCTCATTGTTCTTAAAGACTGCCTTATCGAAGAAAGCATTGCAGATGCTAAACCCCTTGACTCATTCCAGTTTATGAGAAATGGTTATTTCTGTGTTGATAAAGACTCAACACCCGAAAACCCCATTTTTAACCGTACAGTACAACTCAACTCATCTTGGAAAAAATAAAACAAAAATTTTGAAAGGATGTTTAATTTGAAATACGCATATAAAATAGTTGCTGCAATCTGTGCTCTCGCTGTTATTGTTGCTGCAATTTTCCTTCCCCTGGTTTACATCAGTTTTGAATCGTTGCTTCCCTCTGTACTTCTTGTACTCGGTTCTTATTTAAAGAATGATGCAACCGCAGAAATTCTTGAAAGCACTAACGGAGAAATACCTCGCTCAATTAGCGAAAACATTGCCATAAAAGATATATTCTCACCCAATGTAAACTCTATTGCAGAAGCTATAAGCGGTTTGGGAAAAGATGTGCCCGAAACTGCAGCGGCTGCTATCGAAGCTCTCCTTCCACCTGTTATCACTTTTGTTGTTGTTCTTGCTCTTATCCTTATCTGCGCATTGATAACTGCAATTATCGCAATAGTGACAAAGAATAACAGAAATGTTATTTATTCATCAATAACAGGTATCGGTTTATGTCTTATGCTTCCGGAAACTTTTGAAGCGGTTGCCGCTCCTTTCATCAATGGCGACATCTCCTTGTCTACCCTTTCCGGTTCAGCTTTGCTTTCTTTGTTAGGAACAGTTTCAAAACTTGAACTAACCTCGACATTCTGGTTCATTCCCATTATTTTCGCTTGTGTTATTCTTTGGACAATCCTTTATAACGCAACGCTGCCCGAAAACGAAAAACGAGAAAGAAAAATTATGTTGGGAGAAGCTGACAAATGATTTACGATAAAGTTGAAAATATGGGTTTGTATTTTGACAAACTTCCGGGTTTTGAAAAAATTGAAAAAGCATTTAACGATTTTATTGCTTCACCTTTTGGTGACGGCAGAATTGAAATCGACGGTGACAATCTTTTTTGTAACGTTGCATCCTACACAGTTAACCCCGATAATCCGCTGAAATATGAGGCCCATAAAGAATATGCCGATGTTCAGGTTATGGTAGACGGAGCAGAAAATTTCGGCTGGGCAAATATTAAAGAGTGTAACATTACGGAAGATTTTAAAGACGGTTGTGACATAGCTTTTATGGATGCGCCTGACGGTCAATTCTTTGCTTTGAAAAAAGGCTATTTTGCGGTATTCTTCCCCGAAGATGCTCACGCACCTTGCAGGAAGAACGAAACCTCCGACACAGCACATAAACTTGTATTTAAAGTTAAACTTTAAACCACATATAAACCCCATCATAAAAGGTTCAGCCTTTTATGATGGGGTTGTTTTTAATGTGGAAGTGATACAACTATAGTAAATACTCCGTTTTCATATTTAATAATCATATCACCCTTATGTTTATCAACAGTTCGTTTAATGCTTTTCAGTCCTAAACCATGATTTATGCTATCCTTTTTGGCCGAAATGTACATTCCTGCTCTGCGTTTAGGCGCTTCCATAGACGGATTTTTAACAGAAATTATCATTTCTTCGGTACCGTCATTTATTTTAACATCTATATATCGATCTTTTACGTTTTCTATTTTCACACACGCCTCAACTGCGTTATCAAGGGCATTACTGAGAATTGTGCAGATATCCATTGCCGGTACGCCGGTGTTCTCCAAAGGTGTAACATCAAATTGGGTTGAAATGCCGTATTTTTGAGCATATAACATTTTTTCATTGAGAACTGCATCTACCGCATTGTTGCCACTCATTGAAACATATGTTGCTTCTTCAACTGCATCTGTCATTTTTTCGAGATACTCTAAAAGTTCCTCTTTGGTGCCGTTTTCAGCTATACCTCTAAGTCCGAAAATATGATTTTTTATATCGTGGCGCAGTTCTCTTGTGCGATTATAGCTTTCTTCAAGTCTCTCGTACGATTCTTTTTCCAGACGCATCTGAGTACTTAATAGATCTGCGTTTCTTTGAATTTCCAGTTGATTTTGAAGTTTTGAAAACAACGTAAACACAAGAAGATTTATAAAAACAAGACCTATTGTTGAAATTATAACATATGCATAAATCTCATCACCGGGTTGTAATAAATCAAAGTAATACTGATAAACCGTAAGTGTCCCCAATGTTGTAACAGGAACAGTCATAAGAAGCAACCAATAACGAAGTGGAACGGCTTTGTTTTTGGATTTAGTAAACATACCTATAAGAATTATAAGTATCAGTAAAAACAGGTTAGGAAGTTCGATGGAAAGAATTCTGTAAAAGAAACTTTCCGAATCAATCCCCGGAATTTTATCTATAAAGAATGTAAATGCGAAATATGACAAAAGTTTTGAAAGCGCAACGAAAAGAGAATAAATTATACAGAAAAGTGCCTTCAACCGTTTTTTGCCGTCATAAACCACAAGGGCAATTATGAAAATCATAATCATCTGAACGGCAGTTTTAATATTACCTGTCTGCCCTGTTTCCTGTAATGCAAGAAGCACTCCGGCGCTTATTATGAATGATATCCATTTTGGAAACTTGCTTTTATAACGTTCATCAAAGAAGGCATCCATCAAAAGAAACGCAAAAAGAATATCAATGGTAGATGAAAAAAGCCTTATAAGATAAAACAAGGTTGTTTCAAGAAACTGTAACATATAAATCACCTTTTAGACCATAAATACGCTTCTTTAACTGCGGTCGCTCTGCTTTTGCTTACGGGCAGCACCTCACCACCGGAAAGCTCAACACTGTCTTTTTTTACACTTTTAATCTTTAGTGCATTCACTAAAAAGCTCTGGTGCGTTCTTATAAAATCTTTCTCAGTTAATTGCTTTTGTATATCGTCAAGTTTACCGTAAAATGTTATCTCGCCTTTTCGTGTATGTATTATAAGAACACGGCGATTACTTTCAAAGTAAAAAATATCATTTAAAGGGATATTCCGTACTTCCGAGACTGTTTTCACGGTAAAAAAATCAACTACGCTTTTACGAAGTTCTGTTAAACACTCACCGAAAATTCTATCAAAAGCATTCATAAGGTCATTTTTAAGAATATACCGGAAGGCTTTTACTTCATATCCCGAGAAAACGTATTCCGCAGAAGACGTTACAAAAACTATGAGAGACTCAACACCTGTTTCGCGAAGAAGTTTTGCGCACTCAACACCATTTATTGTTTTCATTTTTATATCGAGAAAAATTATATCAAAACCTGACGGATTCTCACGGCAACATTCAAGAAGTTCAGAACCGTCGTAAAACACCTTGATATCCGCATCTTCATCTGCCTTTGCAAGACATTCCGCTGTTCTTTTCTCTATATATCCGCAAACATTTTTCTCGTCGTCACATATAGCTATGCTGAGCATTTTCTCACCTCGGATACTTTATAAATTTAATATAACACATATGAATTATTATTGTAAAGAATAAAATCAGAATGCAATAATGGACAAAATCCAGATAAAATTAACTATATTAATAAGATTGGTAACTACAACAGCAGGTTTCAGAAAAATTATTTTATCATTTTCTTTTTTGGCAATTACTATACACCATACTAATGTAATCACCAGCCACACTACCGATAATACGCAACCAAAAGGCAGAAGTAGTCCCAGAATTGTTGCCAATAAATCACAACCCATTACTCCACCATCGCCTAAATCATATAACAACATTAAACCTATTAAAATACCGCTGAAAATCCACACTGTCTGGCAAAAAGATTTTAACCCATCAGGAACATTGTATTTCTTTTTCATAAACCCATCTCCTTTTTCTAATTTCATAATAGCAAAAACTTTTACTCTTATAATCACTATGTAATTTTTGTGCTGTTTTTTGTAATTTTTGGATAATATATTACCATTCACCAATACTACAAATTCAATTAACCAATTGAAAATATAATATTGCTATGATAAAATAGAAACAGAAATTTTTCGGAGGATATAATTATGAAAAAATTTATGGATAAAGATTTTCTTCTTTCAACCGAAACTGCAAAAAAGCTTTATGCCGCTTGTGAAAATACACCTATTTTCGACTGGCACTGTCACCTGCAGCCTAAAGAAATTTATGAAAATAAAGAGCCTGCAGATATTGCATATCTTTGGCTTAGCGGCGACCATTACAAATGGCGTGGAATGCGTTCCTGCGGTATAAGCGAAGAATATATTACCGGAGACAAATCACCTTACGAAAAATTCAAGGCTTGGGCTTCGGCTATGCCCAACCTTATCGGTAACCCTCTTTACCATTGGACACACCTTGAATTACAAAGATATTTTGATATACATGAACCGCTTTCCCCTGCTACATGTGATGAAATATGGGAAAAGGCTAATGCAAAAATCAAAGCCGGTGGTTTTACTCCACGTGAACTTATTGAAAAAAGCAATGTTGCTTACGTTTGCACAACAGACGATGCAGCAGATACCCTTGAATACCACAAGCTTTTAGCGGAAGATACAAGTTTTAAATGCAAAGTTCTTCCTGCTTTCCGTCCTGACAAGGCTCTTGGTATTGAGCTTCCCGGCTATAATGAATGGATTGTTGCTCTTGAAAATGTAATAGGTAAAAAGGTAACAACATTCACTGAATTAAAAGCTGCTATGCTTTCAAGAATAGAATTCTTTAAAGAAATGGGCTGTCGCGCTTCCGACCACGCATTCACTTATGTTCCGTATAACCGTGCAAGTGAAGAAGAATTAAATGCTATTTACGCCAAACGCCTTAGCGGTGCAGAACTTTCAAACGAAGAAGTTGATAAATATAAAACTGAACTAATGCTCTTCCTTGCAGGCGAATATAACCGCCTTGGTTGGGGTATGGAAATCCATATCGGTGCAATGAGAAACAACAACGGCATTATGTTCAAAAAATTAGGTCCCGACACAGGCTACGATTCCGTAGCAGACTACGAAATAGCAGTAAATCTTTCAAGACTTCTTGATGCTATGCTCTGTGGCGCAGGTCTTCCCAAAACCGTTCTCTTCACACTTAATCCTAAGGATAACTATGTTCTCGGTACAATGCTCGGCAACTTCCAGAGCGATGAAGCAGAATCAAAAATTCAATTCGGCTCTGCATGGTGGTTCAATGATAACTAT
Source organism: Acutalibacteraceae bacterium (assembly GCA_045578985.1). Taxonomy (GTDB): domain Bacteria; phylum Bacillota; class Clostridia; order Oscillospirales; family Acutalibacteraceae; genus DTU089. The sequence goes on from JAZNLH010000025.1 coordinate 63,999, forward strand.
GACGGTATGCGTACTCAGATGCAGACACTAATGAATTTGGGTGTTATCTCAAAATTCGTAGGTATGATTACCGACTCAAGAAGCTTCCTTTCATATCCTCGCCACGAATATTTCCGCAGAATTCTCTGCGAACTTCTCGGCGACCTTGTAGAAGAAGGCAAATATCCCGATGACATTGAGTTCTTAAGCAAGGTTGTTCAGGATATATCATTCAACAATGCAGTTAAATATTTTGGAGTATAAGAATTATGGCAGGTATATTTAGACAAAACAGTGAAATCACATACGATGACAAAGAATTAATGGAGGAAAACTCCTTTATCGGCGCAGAGCCTGATATGACACCAATCCCCAAATTTGAAGATATAAAAGCTGAGCTTCCTCAGCCCTTGTGGGATAATCACAAAGATTATCTTGATTGCTATTGGAAGGCTTGGGAAATCGCCTTCGGTAATCTTGGTATGCCCACAAATGAAAATGGCTTTGTTAGTCGTTATATTGATGCGGCCTTCAGCGCTTGTCTTTTTATGTGGGATTCAGCTTTTATGCTGATGTTCGGAAAATATGCTGATAGAATTTTCAAGTTTCAAGAAACTCTTGATAACTTTTATGCTCATCAGCACGTTGATGGTTTTATCTGCCGTCAGATTGACGAGGAGGATGGTAAAGATATTTTTCCCCGTCACGACCCTTCATCAACGGGTCCCGAGGTTATGGCTTGGTGCGAGTGGGATTATTTCCTTAACTTCGGCGATAAAGAAAGACTTGCTCGAGTGTACCCCTGCCTTATTGCATACCACCAATGGATGCAGGAGCATTTCACATGGCGCGACGGTACATATTTTTCCTCAGGTTATGGTTGCGGCATGGATAATTGCCCAAGACTTGATGAAAAATACCACGTTTGCTACAGCCACGGTCATATGATTTGGGTGGATGCCTGTATGCAGGAACTCAACGCTTGCAATATTCTTATAAAAATGTCCGAGGTCCTCGAAAGGGATGAATTCGTTCCCGAGCTCACTGCAGAAAGGGATAATCTTTTTAAAGTAATAAACGAAAAATTATGGGACGAAAAAACTAAATTCTATTACGATCTTCGTAATGATGATACATTTAATGGCGTAAAACACATCGGCGCTTTCTGGTCACTTCTTGCAAAATGTGTACCCGAAGACAGAAGCGAAGATTTTATTGCGCACCTTAATAACGAAAACGAATTCAAAACAGAACACCGTGTACCTACACTCTCTAAAGACCACGAAGAGTATAATCCTAAAGGCGGATACTGGTGTGGCTCGGTCTGGGCACCTACAAACTATATGGTTTTAAAAGGTCTTGATGCATACGAGAAATATGACCTTTCTCACGAAATTGCTTGCTCTCACCTTGATGCAGTTGTAAGTGTGTTTAAAGACACCGATACTCTTTTTGAAAACTATGCGCCGGAGTTTTATGACGGTAAGGCTAACAGAGGTAGTTCTTCACAACCTAATTTTGTTGGTTGGACGGGACTTTCGCCAATTTCAATTATGTTTGAATATGTTTTCGGTATTAAACCTGATGCACATAACAACAAAATTACTTGGCATGTAAATCTTACTGAACGTCATGGTATTGAAAAATATCCTTTTGGTGTAAATGGTGAACTTACACTTATCTGCGAAGCACGTAATGATAAAAACGCAGAGCCTCAAATAACCATAGAATCAAACATCCCTGTAACTGTTGAAGTTATTTGGGGCAACGGTGAGAAGAAATGTAAAACAATAACAAAATAAAAGAAAGGACTTCAGTTTTTGAACAAGTCCAGTAAAAACGGACAATAGAAAAAAGAGACCTCCTATGGTAGAATTAAGAAACTACTATAGGAGGTTTTGTTATGCCCAGAGAATACAGACATATCAAACAGTATGAAAAAGAAATATTAGAATTAGGAGAAAAAGG
>JAZNLH010000026.1:0-24777 GCA_045578985.1 Acutalibacteraceae bacterium
GTGAGAGGAGAAGGAAAATTTGAAAAATATCAAAAAAAGTTTCTATCAAATCGCAAAAAAAATCACTACTAAGGGGATGAGAGGTAAATGTAAATAATTTGTGAATTCGTGAAAGTTTTGTTACTCAAATCGAGAAAAATTTCCTAGTAGGGAAGTGAGGGGGGAAATAAAATCTCAAAAAAGTTTCTTTCAAATCGATGAAAAGAGATGAATAAGGGGTGAGAGAGAAAGAATATGTTTTGTGAATTTTTGAAAAAGTTTTCTATCAAATCGAAAAAATTTTCCTAGTAGGTAAGTGAGAGGCAAATGTAAATAATTTGTAAATTGGTGAAAGTTTTTCTATCAAAAGCAAAAAAATTTCACCAATAAGGAGGTGAGGGTTAACTCATTTCGTGAACCTTGAAAATTTAATAGCCTGCCGATAGAGATATGTGGATAGGTGGATTGAGCGATGACAGCGGAAGAAATTCCGTGCTGATGGAGAAAGGTGTGCAAGCACTCTCGGAAGAGAATCGGTAAGCCTACCACTCCCACAAAACGCTATCGGAGCAACAGGTGATGAAGCAGAAGAGGATAGTCTGAAAACTTTCTCTTTCTGATGAATGGCTTTTGCTTCAAAAAACAATAAACATAAAAGAAAAAATATTTAAAAAAGGAGGCGTATGCCCATGTTAACTTTAAATGAAAAGCTCTCGGTTATAGATGCCGAGACATTAATTGACGAGTATATTCCAAAATTGAATTACTGTGTCGAAACACTTTTGCCTCAGGGATTAAACATTCTTGGCGGTGCACCTAAGATCGGAAAAAGTATGCTGGTTCTTTATTTGTGCGATTGTATTTCAAAAGGAAATGATTTTCTCGGACTCAAAACCAACAAGTCTCCTGTGCTTTATATTTCACTTGAAGATACTGCCAGAAGACTTCAGACACGACTGATTAACATCAGCGATGAGGGTTCGGAAGAGATGTTTCTCGTTACTGAATCACGCACCTTGGGAACAGGTTTGATTGAACAGCTGGAGGATTTCTTGATTGATTATCCTAAAACAAAGCTGATTGTAATTGATACTTTTCAGCTTGTCCGTGATGAAAATTCTGATATGTCTTACGGAAATGATTATAGGGATGTGTCTCTTTTAAAACAGTTTGCTGACAATCATTGCGTGTCAATTCTTCTTATTATGCATCTTCGCAAGCAAGGTGATAGCGACCCGTTCAACAGAATTTCGGGAACAACAGGTATCATTGGTGCGGCAGATAATATGTACATTCTTGACAGAAGCGACAGAGGTGAAGACAGTGCAAAACTAAAATGCACAGGCAGAGATATTGAAACCAGAGACCTTGAATTGAAATTCAATAAGGAAGAATGTAAATGGGAATTGGTGGGAGACAGTCTCCAACAACCTGAATATTCTTTGCCGAAAATTATGTTTGACTTGGTTGATTTTATGAAAGCCATAGGAAGCTTTAACGGAACGAACACTGTGTTTTGTGAAGAGTTCTGTAAGCATTCAGGACGGGAGATAAATGCAAAAACTCTCAAGCAGATGATGAATAAATATCGTCATGAGCTTGAAAAAGCCAATGTGTATTTCCAGAATCGTCGGACAAGTGGTTGCAGACTTTTAGGTATTTCCTACATAGAAATAAAGCCTAAAACTGAGGTTAGCGAGGAGGTGGTTTTGGTGTGACTTCAGCCTTTTTGAAACGGGCTTTTGTCCGATTTTAGTGGCAGGAATAAGCACGGTGGCAAATTTGCCACTTTGCGACTCACTTCGGACGGCGACGCCGACCGAAAAAGCCCGATTCTACGAGGGTTGTGGGCATTGTGTGTCACTACCATACTATGGCGCCGTTGAGGGTATCGGTTGTGTCACTCAGGTCAGTCGCAAACTCGAAAAAATCGCTGTAAATGCCGATGTTACGGAGTTTTAAAAGTGTTAAAACGGTGCCGTAAATTGTGTATTACTAAAAATAGGAAGGAGGTTTAGAAATGATTGGTGAAGACAAGGTGAGAATCAGCTTATATCTTGATAGGGATTTTGTAAAGCATATCGATGAAACTATTAAGAAATATAATTATTCTTCGAGAAGTGATTTCTTCAAAATAGCAGGTGAAAATCTTGCTGCAGACAGAGCACTTCAGGAAAATGCGACTGCTATTTCAAGAAGATTAGCTTATGAAATCAATAAAAACGGAAAAGAAAATTCAAAAAGAATTTCACAAGGCTTCTTCAGATATGCAGTTCAGCTTGAAATGTTGATGAGAGTTGTTGCAAAAATTCTTGGAGCAACTGATGTCGATATTGATAAGATTCGTAAAGATTCAATCAGAAATGTTTACTATACAAAAGGTAGAGTAAACATGGAAGAAATACTGAAGGATTACGAATACAAAAAGCGGTCGTCATATGTAGATGATTATGACTATGACTACGATTACATCTATGATGACGATTAATAAAATGAGCTTATATATATTTTGGTAACTACTTATTTCATAATTAAAAACATATAAATTTAAGGCAGGTGAGAGGGATTGAGTAAGACCAAGATTGTATGCACAGAGCAAACAGAACACACGTTAAGTGCTGAGGGAAAAAAAGATTACGAAAAGGCTTTGCTTTATTCGGTTTATCAATCCCTCTTCGATACAGGAAAAATATCTTTCGAACAGTTAAAATATCTGGAAAATATGAACCGTAAATATTGGTGATTATGGTGAATGGATATGTGAAGATTCCTGTGGTATTGTTGGGTTGGCAGTAGTGAAAGCTACTGCCAACTGTATATATTTAATAAATTGAAAAGGAGATGAAAAAATGAATTTAAGAACTGATAGAATTTTAAGTGTTGCAGTGTATTGTCGAGTGTCAACTGACAAGGATGACCAGGCAAACTCCCTTGAAAGTCAGCAAAGATATTTCAAGGAATACATTGAAAGAAATCCTATGTGGGAGCTTTATGATGTATATGTTGACGAAGGAATTTCGGGAACAAACACTAAAAAGCGAAAGGCTTTTAACAGAATGATGGTAGATGCTCAGATGAAAAAGTTTGACCTTATCATCACAAAAGAGATAAGCCGTTTTGCAAGAAATACGTTGGATAGTATCTACTATACCCGTCAGCTGAAAGACTTTGGTGTAGGGGTTATGTTCGCAAACGATAACCTGTTCACCCTTGACCCTGATGCAGAATTACGTCTTACAATTATGGCTTCAATTGCACAGGAGGAAAGCAGAAAAACTTCTGAACGAGTTAAGTGGGGGCAGAGAAGACGAATGGAACAGGGCGTTGTGTTCGGCTCTGATTTGTTAGGCTATGATGTAAACGATGGTCAGATTTCTGTTAACTATGCAGGAGCAAAAATTGTGCAGAAGATATTCCACAAATATGTAGTTGAGCATAAAGGTACAAGCACAATTGTAAGAGAGCTTAATGAAGAGGGAATACCCAGCTTCAATAATATGGGATGGACGAATAACTCCATACTCCGCATACTCAGAAACGAAAAATATTGTGGAGACCTGATTCAGAAGAAAACCATTACACCAAACTACCTTACTCATGAAAAAGTGCCGAACAAAGGACAGGAAGAGTTGGTAATTATAAGAGACCACCACGAGCCTATTGTAACCCGTGAGCTTTTCGAAATGGCTCAGATTGAGTTGGCAAAGCGTTCTCCATCCAAGGAAAGACTTGCAAAGCTTGGAAGAAGATATTGCTTCTCAGGTAAAATTAAATGTGCCGAGTGCGGTCATAATTTTGTATTCCACGATAAGAAATTGGAGAGCGGAGGCCGATATAAATTCTGGGAATGCTACAACAAAAAGAAGCACGGCACAAAAAAACGTATCGATGTTTATAGCGGTAAAGAGGTAGGTTGCAACTGCAAACCAATTTCAGATAAAGACCTGAAGCTGATTATGCAGAGTATAATTGAGATGCTTGATATTAACACTGAATCTATTCTCAAAACTATGAGAAATCAGCTTTCCGAAGCCTTGAGTATGGGTGAGATTGAAGATTATGAAATGAAAAAATCCGCCCTTGATAAGCTGAAGGAAAGGCGAAAATCATTGGTTGATTTGTACCTTGACAACTGCATATCTAAGGCAGAATTTAAAGATAAAGCCGCAAGTATGGATATGGAAATCCAGAGGAAAGAGGAAGAACTGGGTGAGAGCTGCAAGTACACATTTGAGAAACAAGAAATGACAAGAGTTATTAATGAGTGCATTGAATATGCTAAGGATTGGATGAGCGCAAGCGAAATAACCGAAAACTTCATAAAAGAAATTCTTGAAGAAATGGTAATACATAAAAACAAAATAATCGAGGTAAAGCTCAATCTGATACCGCAAAAATGGAAATTTGTCATCGAATCAGCAAAAAAATGCAAAAATCAGGACGAAATCGAAGTTTTTGACACTTCCGTTACTGATGTACCTATATCTGTAAGCAGACCTTTGAGTTCGGGGTAGGGCATGGCGAAGCGCTGTGAGAGGTAGCGAAGTGATGCACCTAATTCTCCGTCGGGACCGCCGTATTGGGTGATTATTATTTGCGCAAGCTTCGGGTTTGGGTTTTTGATGTTTACCGGATATTGAAGTTTCTTTTCATACACGAACATAAATCAATCACAGCTCCCTTGATGTTCCCACGGCCACGGGTCATTAAGCCAATCGGCTTCATATGAGCTCGAAACAGTGAGAGGGCCGTATTTTTTTTCGAACTCAGCTTTAAGCATTTTTGCTTCGTCAGTGTATTTACGGAACATTTCATTTGCTGTGCGGTCGCAAGGGTGCGTGTCAAGGAACATATGCAGTTCCCAAGCAGCGAACTGTGTTGCCTGCAGTCGCATGAGCAGTTTTTTTCGTTCACTCATTTATGACACTCCTTCCGCAGAAAGGCTTGTTGAGAATTGGGAAAAGTGTGCCTTCGCGCAATGCCACCTCAGGTGAATACGAGGTTTTGTCGAGTTGGAAAGGCACGTATGCCATTGCCACAACGGTATCCTGCGGGAATTCCATTGTAACACAGTTAAGTTTACAGCTTGATGCCGAAAGCCTTGATACGGTATCAGCCATATCGCATTTAACAGTTTTATCCATAATGATTCTCCTTTTACGGATTGATGCAAAGCGCATCTGATACATTATATGGACAACGGGACAATGTGTGAATATTTAGTTTGGGATTGATATAGGTAAAGGTGAAATGTTCATAGTTATTAGTTTGTATGAACGATTTATGGTACTGATGTAGTGTGCTTATCTATTGAAAAAAAGCAGTTTTTATTATATAATTTTATTGTATTTAAATATGATATAAAGGTTGTGAGTGTTATGAGAGGAATTAATGATAGATTTATAACTGATTTAAAAACAGGGTGTTTGTCGTTCTTTTTAAATCAGGTTAAAGCGAATCGTGATAAGTTATGCCTTGAAATAAGAAAAGGGTATATTAACATCTATTATAAAGGTGGAAATCTATTAAAAATCACGCAAAAGAAAAGTGGCTATTCATTTTATTTTGATGCAAAGTATTGTCTTAATAAAGACGATGATAGCAATTATGAAAGACTTAAAAATTTGGATTCATCATCAATTCAGGATTACACGGATAATTTTGAACTTATGATGTCAGAAATGGATAGTTGGCTTTATAAGCATCCTAAAAATGAACGCACATTCCAACACCAATTACTTGTTAATAACAAGAATATTATTGATATTGAATATGCAACACCTAAGTCAAAAATAACTGGTGAAAAACTGAATATGCGCCTTGATATGCTTATGGTTGTTGAGGATGACAAACTCATTATAGTTGAAAATAAATATGGCATAGGTGCAATAGCAGGTAAAGCAGGGGTGAAAGAGCACTATGAAGATATTTGCACTCTGCTTAATACGCCTGATGTATATTACGAGTTATTGCAATCTGTTAAGAGCATTACAAAAGCGAAATATGAGTTAGGTCTTCTTGATAAACCTATTAAAGATATTGATGAAACAAAGACAGAAATACTTTTCCTCTTTGTTGATTTTAATAAGAAGAGCGAAAGTTTGAAAAATGAGATTAAATCAATGACTGTAACACATCCGTATAGGATATTATTTATGGAGAAAGATGATGATGTAATTGATATATATCAAGCGGAATAAGAGTGGAAAATGAAAGTAAAAATAATACGAGGACAAAATCAAATCGGTGGTAACATAATTGAAATATCCACCGACACAACCAAGATATTGCTTGATGTTGGTCTTGAGCTTGATGACGATAAAAACCAGTCGTTGCCTGAAATTCAAGGGCTGTTTGATAGTGCAGGATATGATGCAATTTTCATTTCCCATTATCACGGAGACCATTTAGGACTTGCATATTACATCCATAAAGATATTCCGATATATATGGGCGAGGCGAGCTGCAAGATAATCAAAGCATCTGATAACTATAAAAATACAGAGGGTTTTACTCCCTTGGGATTCTTTTCGCATAAAAAGAGCATAACCATAGGTGATATTACTGTTACGCCGTACTTATGCGATCATTCTGCGTTTGATAGTTACATGCTTTTATGCGAATCTGAGGGTGAGAAAATCCTTTATACAGGCGATTTTCGTTCCAATGGCAGAAAGCCCTTTGAATGGGTTTTAAAAGAACTACCGAAAAATATTGATATACTTATTTGCGAAGGGACAACACTTTCGAGGGATGGTTATATTGCTCAAACAGAGCAAGAACTTGAAGAAACTGCAGTAGAGCTTTTTCGCAAGAAAAAAGGCCCTGTTTTTGTTTTGCAATCTTCAATGAATATAGACAGAATCGTTACTATGTATCGCTCTGCAAAGCGTAGTGGAAGAATATTTCTTGAAGAACTTTATATGGCGGAAATTACATCAGCCATAGGCGGAAGTATACCTAATCCTAAATTTAGTGATGTTTATACTTTTGTTACTAATCCTAAGAGATATGAAATGCTCTCAAGGTATAATCATAAGGTTGGCAAAGAGTTTATATCAAAGTCGCATTTTGTAATGTGTGTGCGTAATTCAATGCTCGGTTATCTTAAATCACTTTCAGAAAAAATGTCATTTGAAGATGGCGTTCTTGTATATTCATTCTGGAGCGGATATAAGGATGCTGAGGATATGAAAAGCTTTTTACGGGAATGTGAAAAGTTGGGCTTGGAAATCGTTACATTACATACAAGTGGACACGCAGACAAAGAAACTCTCAGAAAACTTATAAAAACCGTTAATCCTAAAAAATTAATACCAATTCATACTGAAAATGCAAAAGAATTTGCAGGTCTGGCAGACGAAAATATTTTGATCGAGTATTGAATTGTTTTATATAATCAAATTGAGCTTTTTAACAAAATCTGCATAAAATGTGGAGTTTGAAGGCGAGATAATACGAGGGGATTTTAAAGTATTACAAGTTGATAAGTGGTTTTTGCTTTCCAATGCAAGCTAATTATTAAATGACAATTCTTTTTTATATGGTACAATACTTTTGTAAAAATGAATTTGTATAAAAGGATTTTAAAATGAATATTAAAAAATTAGATTCTAACACACTTAAGCTTATTGCAATTTTAGCAATGACTATTGACCATGTTACTTGGTTGCTTTTTCCGGGATATCCTACTGATGTTTTACCGGTTTTGTTACATATTATCGGAAGAATCACTTGTCCCATAATGTGTTATTTTATTGCAGAAGGGTATCACCACACACGCAACATAAACAAATATACAACAAGGCTTTTTGTGTTTGCGGTTATATCTCATTTTGCTTATGTTTTTGCATCAAGTAGTTTTGTGGATTGGAAATCATTTATTCCGTTTTATTATGGCGATGTCTTTAATCAAACAAGTGTTATCTGGCCACTTGCCTGGGGTCTTGTAATGTTGCGTATTGAAAATTCTCAAAAAATCAAAAACATTTGGATAAAAATGATTTTGATGATGCAGATATGTGTTATAACGTTCCCCAGTGATTGGAGCTGTGTTGCAAGCCTTTGCGTTTTTGCCATAGGTGTAAATAGGGGCAATTTCAAAAAGCAAATGACCTGGATGTCTTTCTTTGTGCTCACGTATGCGATTGTTTATTTCTTTGCAATGAACAAGGTTTACGGCATTGTTCAGATGGGTGTAGTTCTTTCGATACCGTTATTGATGATGTATAATGGTGAAAGAGGGAAGAATCCCGGAATTAATAAATTTATGAAATGGTTTTTCTATATATATTATCCGTTGCATTTAGTGGTGATAGGTTTCGTTTCATTGTACCTGAACTAAATATAAACTGACTATACAAAAGGGATTGTCATTTACGTGACAATCCCTTTAATACGTGTGTGGTTTATTTAGTGTTATATATATCAGCGATTATTTCTGCACATTTTTCTATTCCTAATGCGGATGTGCTTAATGAGATATCGTAATTTCTGATATCGCCCCATTTTTTATCTGTATAAAACTGATAGTAAGCAGCGCGACGTTTATCTTTATCACGCAACCTTCGTTCGGGTGCCTGGTTGCTTTCGCCGTATTGTTTAACTATTCTTTCAGCGCGGCTTTGTGTGTCGGAATGGATAAAAACTTTGATGCAGTCGGCAGTGTCTTGTAAAATATAGTCTGCGCATCTGCCCACAATAACGCAAGGACCTTTTTGGGCAAGGTCGATAATGATTTTTCGTTGAATGAACCAGATATCATCCTGAACAGAGTGACCATAATAATCTCTATTAGCAAAAGCATTTGCGAACCAGTTTCCATGGGTAGCATATTCGCCGTGTTCTGCAACAAAGTCTTCGCACAGACCGCTTTCTTCTGCGATTTTTTGAATTAATTCCTGATCATAACAGGGGATTCCCAGCTTTTCTGCAACAAGTTTACCTACTGTTCTTCCGCCACTACCGAATTCACGGCTTATGGCAATAACTTTATTCTTCATATCTGTGCCTCCTTTGACAGATTCTGTTTTTATTTAATTATAAAACAACTCATGCACGATGTCAAATATTAAAGAGTTTTCTTAAGTGCAACGTGTGGATGATTTTCTTCCAGATAAACATCGCCGTACTGTGTATAACCCAGTTTGTTTTTGTAAAATTCAGCAACTTGCAATTGACCTGAAATGAATATTTCTTTGCCGCCCATTTCTTTTACAACATTTTCAGCCTCCGTAACAATTCTTATTCCAAGACCTCTGCCACGGAAGGGTTTTAAAACGGCGATTCTGCCTATGTGATAGCAGTTTACTTCATCATCCCAGTAAACTCTGCAAGTAGCAATAGCTTTTTCATCTTCGTATATTACTATGTGCTTTGCTATATTATCATTTTCATCATATTCTTTTTCGAAGCCTTGTTCTTCAAGAAAGACGGTTTCGCGTATGTATCTTGCCTCGTCAACGATTTTATCGTATACAGTAATTTTCATAATTCCTCCATAAAGGTTCGTTTAAAATAATTATACAATTTTATATTAATAATTTTATATTATTTCGTCAAGTGCTGTTGAATGGGATAAGTAATTATGATATTATCAAATCAAAGAAATTCTCGAAAGGGAGCTGCAAAAAATGGATTATTTAAAATATGTTAACATAAAGCAGGGTTCAAAGTCACTTCCGCGTTTCTCTCAGGGAAATACTTTACCTTTGGTGCAACGTCCCTTTGGTTTTGCAAGTTTTGCACCCCAGACAAATATTGGCAGAGGTTCATGGTATTATCATCCTGATGACCATTCTTTAGAGGGTATCCGTTTAACTCATCAGCCTAGTCCATGGATAGGTGACCACGGAGCTATCGTTATGATGCCTCAGATTGAAAAAGCTTTTCTTGAGCCGGGTAAACGTTGGTCTGGGTTTGATCCCAAAACAGCTGTTTTACAACCTGACTATCTTAAGTGTTATATAAAACGTTCTTTTTCTGATTTTGAGCTTACGCCTACTGAATACGGTGCTTGCGTGAAGTTGAGCTTTAAGAAAGATTTTAAACGTTATCTTTCGATTTTGCCTGTTGGTGGCGATTGTTTTTATGAATACGATAAAGATAACAACAGACTTCTTTGCCACACGGATTACAACCAGGGCAGACCTTATGAAAAGGGAAGAATAAAAGGCTACTTTGTTTTTCAGTTCGATGGGGATTCGGTTGATGCAGCAGAAACACTTGTTGAAAACGGCACTGCTAAAACACAGAAAAAAGGTCTTTTCATATCCGGAGAAAATACAGGTATACACCTGGCTATTAAGAAAAAAGATATTCAGTTTACGGTTGCAACATCTTTTATAAGTTGTAAACAGGCTATACGCAATCTTGAGAATGATGCTGTTTATGATAGTTTTGAAGAATTGAAAGAAGAAAACGCAAAGCTCTGGAACGAATATCTCAGCAGAATTGAAATCGATGCGGATGAGGAAAAAATGCGTACATTTTATAGTTGTATGTACAGAACTTTCCTTTATCCTCATAAAGCATATGAGCCTGATGAAGACGGTAATCCTATTCATTATGCACCTTGTGCAGATGAAGTGAAAAAGGGTTACAGATATACCGATAATGGCTTCTGGGATACATACAGAACAATTTATCCCTTCTATTCAATTGTAGCAAGAACGGAATTGCCCGAAATAATAGAAGGCTACATTCAGGATTATGTTGATGGTGCATGGCTTCCTTGTTGGACGGCAGGGGATGCTAAAAACTGTATGCCGAGTACAGCTATTGATGCGGTGATTGCGGATGTGGCTACAAAAGGTCTTATTTCAAAAGATTTGTTGAAAACTGCATTTAAAGGTATGGAGCTTCATGCCAATAACAAGGCTACACTTGCTGCATACGGCAGAGATGGCTGTGAGGAGTATGTAAAAACCGGTTACGTCCCTTGCGATAAATATCACGAAAGTGTAAACCTTACACTTGATGCGGCATACTTTGATTACTGCCTTGCCACTGTTGCGGAAATTTTAGGTTATGACGATAAAAAGGAAATGTACCTTAAACGTGCTAAGAATTACGCTAATATTTTTGATGCTGAAACGGGCTTTATGAGACCCAAGGATTCAAACGGCAACTTCAAACCGGATTTTGATCCCATTTCTTGGGGCGGTGACTATACGGAGGCAGCCGCATGGCAAACAAGTTTCGCGGTTCAACACGATTTTGAAGGATATGCAGAGCTTTTAGGTGGTAAGGAGAAACTTATTGAAAAACTCGACGAATTCTTTGCAGCACCCGCAGAATACCGTGTGGGCGGATATGGATACGAAATTCATGAAATGACAGAAATGGCGGCTTGCGATTGGGGACAATGCGCAATCTCCAACCAGCCAAGTTTCCATATTCCGTTTATTTATACATACTTCGGACAGTCCGAAAAGACCGAGTATTGGCTTAAGAAAATCTGTGACGAGGGCTTTTCGGCGGATGATGATGGATTCCCGGGTGATGAAGACAACGGTACAACAGCAGCGTGGTATATTTTCTCCTGCCTTGGACTTTATCCCATAACTCCCGGTAAACCAATATTTACAAAATGCGCTCCTATGGTTGATAACATCAGAATACTCGGCAAATCAATTGATTTGTCAGGATTCGGAGATGTTATTAACTATGATGATTTAATGAAATTAATTGATTAATACAATAACTGCACCGATTTTGTGTAATTGGTGCAGTCATTTTTTTTATCCGTTTTTTATTGTATTTATTGCGCTTTTTTCCAGTCTTGAAACCTGTGCCTGGGATATCCCGATTTCGTTGGCGACTTCGGTTTGTGTCATACCTTTCATAAAACGCATAGAAAGGATTCTCTTTTCTCTTTTTGGAAGATTTTTTATGGCCTCTTTCATGGATATTTCATCTATCCAATCGCCGTCACATTCGTCCGAACCTAATTGGTCCATAAGGTAAATCGTATCGCCACCGTTTGAATAAACCGGTTCAAAAAATGATACCGGTTCAACGATGGCTTCAAGGGCGATTACAACTTCGCTTTTTGGTTTTCCCAACTCTTTCGCAATTTCTTCAACAGTGGGTTCTTTTCCGTTTTCGTTGCTAAGCCTTTCTCTTACCTGCATGGCATGGTAGGCGGTATCACGCATAGAACGACTTACTCTTACAGGATTGTTATCCCGCAGATATCTACGCACTTCACCTATAATCATCGGAACTGCGTATGTTGAAAACCTTACATCATGGCCGGTGTCAAAATTATCGATAGCTTTCATAAGACCTATACAGCCAACTTGGAAAAGGTCGTCTAAATTCTCACCGCGGTTAGCAAAACGCTGTATAACACTCAAAACTAAACGAAGATTTCCTGTAATTAATTTTTCGCGTGCATTCGTATCACCGCATTTGGTTTTTTCAATAAGGGCAGTTTTCTCTTTTTCGGAAAGCACTTTTAACGTTGATGTATCTATTCCGCAAATTTCGACTTTGTTAAAATACATTTTGACACTCCTTAATAAGGGACAATTTGAATTTGTCCTATGTACAAAAGTGTCAATAAAAGTATTGCCGAAAATATATTTTGTAATCAATTCAATGTTTACCAAAAATTAATTTTGTTCACTTGACATTTACTATCTGTATGTTATAATGTTATTAACTTAATTAATTGACAATTCAGGGAGGCTTTAATATGAAAAATGAAAAGAAGTGTGGCTTCGATATGAAGAAGTTCTGGAAAATCGTTGGCATCATTGCCGGTATCGCAGCAGCTGCAGCCGCAGTTTATGTAGTTGTTCAGAAAATCAAAGCTAAAAATGAACCTCAGGGTTATGATGAAGATAATTATGTATCATGTTCTTGCCTTGATGAAGATTTTGTCAGCGAAACAGTTGCTGAATAATAAAGTACCATCCAAAAAGAATATTAACTGTGGTGTTTTCAACTTCTGTCCGAAGTTGAAAACACCTTTTTTTATTTTAATATTTTAAAACGAGTGTATTGTATATTTATAAAATTATTTCAAATAATAACCTCGAATTAAACGTTGAAGAGGGGCTTTATTTGATATTTATAAAAGCATTTATCGTTGGCGGACTTATATGTGTTATCGGTCAGATACTTATGGATAAAACTAAACTTACACCCGGTCGAATACTTGTTCTGTATGTAGTTACGGGTGTGGTTCTGGGTGCTGTGGGTGTCTTTGAACCATTGGAAAAGTTTGCGGGAGCAGGAGCTACTGTTCCGCTTTTAGGTTTTGGTGCCACTCTTGCCAAAGGTACTGCCGAGGCTATTTCGAAAGAAGGTTGGATGGGTATACTTACAGGGCCGCTTACCGCAGGTGCCGGTGGAATTATGGCAGCGGTACTTGCAGGGCTTATAATGTCGTTAATTACCAAACCAAAGGCAAAGTGATGTTTGAATTTGATATAAAACAACTGTTTCTGTATACCTTTTAAGGTGGAAACAGTTGTATTTTGTTGTTAATAAAAACTTAACATTGTTATGTAATAATAATCACAACTTACAAAAAGGTGGATTATTAGATGATTTACATTTTGATTGTAGAAGATGATATTAACTTTAATCGCGTTGTTTGTTCATATTTAAACAATAACGGTTACAGTGCTGTAGGGTGTTATAGCGCAGCGGAAGCGCTTTCGCAAATGGATAAAATGAAATTTGACATGATAATATCGGATATTATGATGAAAAATACAGATGGTTTTGAATTTGCAGAGCAGGTCAGAATGGTTAATAAAGATATTCCGATTCTCTTTCTTACAGCTCGTGAAGATTTGCAATCCAAAGAACGCGGATATAAATTAGGAATAGATGATTATATAGTTAAGCCTGTTGAGATGAAAGAACTTCTTTTCAGAATTGAGGCAATTTTAAAAAGGGCAAATATTGCAAACAAGAAGAAAATTGTTGTTGGGAAGCTTACCCTTGATTCTGCCGAAACAGCGGCATATGTTGAAGGGGCGGATATTGGTTTATCGGTTAAAGAGTTTAATATTCTTTTTAAGCTTTTGTCATATCCCAAACGTACCTTTACCCGAACACAGCTTATGAATGAATTTTGGGGTTATGAAACTGAAAGTGCACCCAGAACAGTTGATGTGTGTATAACAAAGCTTCGCAGCAAATTATCTGTTTGTAAGGATGTAGAGATAGTGACTGTGCACGGTCTTGGTTACAAGGCGGTGATTCTTGTTTGAAAACCTTTCGCTATAAACGTGATGAACGTCTTAGCTTTTGGCGTAGTTTTTTATATGAGTTTAATATAATTTTTCTTGTTATTTTCGTTAATGGTATTGGTCTTATAGTGCTTCATAACGAGCTTTTAAAAAGGGAACTCGATTCATATTGGACTTCTATATATATACTGATATACCTTTTCTTAGGATGTCTTATTTCAAGTGTTTTGGTTTACATAACAAGGGCGAGGATTTATTCCAGAAACATACAGATGATTTGCAAGGCTGCCCAAAAGGTTGCCCATGGTGATTTTTCGGTAAGACTTGATGTATATAAAGAGAAAAAATCAAAAACTGAAATAGATATTCTTAAAGAAGATTTTAACACAATGGTTTCGGAACTTGCTTCAATAGAAAAGTTGAAGGATGGTTTTGTAGCGGATGTTTCACATGAAATCAAAACGCCGTTAAGCGTTATTCAGGGATACGCTGATTTGTTGAAGACTCCCGGACTCAGCGAAAACGAACGTAATGAATATATTCATCTGATATCGGAAGCTATAAATAACCTTACCACTTTGGTTTCTAATATTTTAAAATTGAACAAAATAGAAAGCCAGGAGATAGTTTTAAAAGAAAAGTTCTCTCTCGATGAGCAAATGAGATACTGCATTCTTGCTCTCGAAGAAAAGATAAACGATAAAAACATTGAACTTGAAGTGAATTTTGATGAAGTTGTTATTAACAGCGACAGGGCTCTTCTGGAACTTGTGTGGAATAATTTGTTTTCTAATGCGGTTAAATTTACTCCTGAAAACGGGAAAATAACACTTGTTTTAAAAAATCAAGGTAACGTGGTTATAGCAACCGTAAGAGATACCGGTTGCGGAATGGGCAACGAAACCAAAAAACATATATTCGATAAATTCTATCAAGGGGACACATCCCATTCCCAGGAGGGTAACGGTTTAGGCTTGGCTCTTGTTGATAGGGTAATAAAATTGCTTGACGGTGAAATTTTAGTTACAAGTGATCCGGGTGAGGGTTCGGAATTCAAAGTTGTTTTAGAAAACACCGGATTTTTTTAACAATATTTTAATATTAATGTGTTAACATATTTCGTGGCAAAAAATAGAGGAAGTGTGATTCATGAGGCGTTCCGGCAATGGTTCTTTAACTGAATTTTTAAAATCTAAATACAACAGAGCTATTGTTATTGTTCTTGAAGTTGCTGCTTTGCTCACGGTTATTGTGTTAACTTGTTTCGTGTTAAGCGGTGATTTGATAACATCTGCACAGCCTGAATCTACAATGTATATTCTTCAAAGCACAACCGCCATTGAAGCCTCCAATATTTATGAACCGTTGGTGCCTCAGGTATCAGGCAGCAATACTGTGCCGGTAACCGGCAATAATACAACGCCTTCAATAAATGCCGGAAATAACCTTGGGGGCGGTGGCGCTTCAAATACAGGTGGAGAAGGCTCAGGTAATCAGACCTTAACTCTTGAAAATCCATCCGGTTGGAGCAGGGCTCAGATACTTGCAAAAGCCACAAGCGCGGTGAATAAAACTAAGGCGTATAAAGAGCCTTTAACTGTTCACCACAGAGAAACCTTTGACGCGGATGTTACAGAGGCTAGTGGCGGAACGATTGTACAAAGCGTTGCTAATATGATGGTGGGTTGGGTAGTTCAGCCTGTTGAAGAAACCCTTAACTATTCAAATGGTAAGGCAGTTAATTCCGAAGGAGAAACTGTTCCCATAATATTACCAAAAAGGAACGATTTCTACTTAGGTGAAAGCGGTGTAACATCCGCTGAGGTTAAATTAGTTAACAATGAATATGTTATTAATATATCCCTTGTTGAGGAAAATGTAGGAATGAACGATGTTCCACAACACAATGCTTCAGCCATAGGTTATCTTGATGTTGCAAATTTCGACCTTAGCTTCTTGACGGTTGATTCAGCAAACATCACTTATAAAGGCTCTTCCTTAGAGCTTCATATAAATGCTAACGGATATGTAACCTATGCTGAATATCACATACCGCTGAATATTGAAGGCTCGGGACATAGCGGTTCTATAAGCGGTTCTGTTACATTTGATGGTGAACAGACAGAAATATGGACACTTAATTACTAATTTATTTATAAAAAGTTTAGTGTGAAAGGATGCTAATGATATGGATTTTAAGGAGAAAGCAATAAAACTTGCTGTTAAAGAAGCAATCAAATATGTTAGAAAAGATTATGATACTAATCTTTTTAAGCTTATTGATTGGGGCAAAAAAATGGTTAAGGAGGATATCCATTTAAGAGTCCTTGAAAAATTAGGTAACAGACTCAGCGACCCTGAAAATATGTGGGCTGAATATATTAAAAAGCTTATAATGGAAACTGATCCCGGAATTATTGAAAAGCTTATTCCTCCCATTATGAATACCGTTATTAAAAGCTACGACAGAAGACTTGCTTCTATGAAAGAGCATGGCTGTAATATTCCCTGGGCAATCCTTATTGATATCACAACTGCATGTAACTTAAAGTGCACAGGCTGTTGGGCAGCGGAATACGGCGACAAGCTTCAGCTTTCCTACGACGATGTTAATAAAATCATTACAGAGGGTAAAGCACTTGGCACATATACATATCTTTACACAGGTGGCGAACCCCTTGTTCGTAAAAAAGATTTGATTCGTATTTGTAAAGAAAATCCCGATTGTCTTTTCATCACTTTCACAAACGGTACTCTTTGTGACGATGCCTTTGCAGACGAACTCAAGGAAGTCGGCAATATGTTCCTTACATTCTCCATTGAAGGTAATGAGGAAACAACCGATGCACGTCGCGGTAAAGGTACATATAAAGCGGTTCTTGCTGCTATGGAGCGCCTTAAAAAGAGGGGCGTACCCTTTGGTGCTTCACTTTGCTACACAAAAATGAATGCTGATGTTATAGCCTCCGATGAGTATGCGGATTTCCTTATTTCTCTCGGTGTGTTGTTTGCTTGGTATTTCACATTTGTTCCCGTTGGAACAGGTTCAACACCCGAGCTTATGGCTACCGCTGAACAACGTGAAATGATGTATAACCAGATTCGTAAATGGAGATTTAAAGAAACCAAACCCTTGTTTACAATCGACTTCTTCAACGATGGTGAGTATGTTGGCGGTTGCGTTGCAGGTGGTAAGCAGTATTTCCATATCAGCGCAAATGGTGACTGTGAGCCTTGCGTATTTGCTCATTATTCTAACGTAAATATTAAAGATGAAGATAAGCATATCTTAGATGCTCTTAAGAGCCCCATTTTCATGGCTTACAAAGCTCGTCAGCCATTCTCCGATAATATGCTCCGTCCTTGTCCCGTTATGGATAACCCCGGTGCTATCAAAAGAATGGTACAGGAATCAGGTGCAAAATCAACTGACCTTCAAAGCCCCGAAAGCGTTGAAGAGCTTTTCAGCAAAACTGTTGATGTTGCTCGCAGATGGAAAGAAACAGCTGATAGAATGGCAGAGGAACATGGCTTTATTGATTGGCATATCAGAAGTGTTGATATTTACAAGGGCTATGAGTCTGAGCATATCAGAGATTTCAATGAATTTGAATAATCCGGAGGCATGATTTTGGTGGGTGAAAAAGCTATCCCAAGAGCCAAAAATGCAGAGTCGGTAGGAATTTCCTCCTCGGTTATCGCTAAGATGACCGAGGAGATGGCATACCGAGGCATAAATATACATAGTATGATGATTTTGCGCCACGGCAGGGTTGCGTGTGAAGCTTGGAGTAAGCCCTTGACCGCAGAAATGCCGCATATGGTGTATTCCGTCAGTAAAAGCTTTCTTGCAACTGCTTATGGCTTTGCGTTGGATGAGGGTTTAATAAAAAAAGAAACTCGTTTTGTTGATGTTTTTCCTGAACTTGTACCAAAAAAGAAAGATGAAAATCTTCAAAAACTTACTATACATCATCTTCTTACTATGACCGCAGGAAAACAGACGGCTATTCGCGGTTCTAAGGATAGCGACTGGCTCAAAACCTTCGTGAAAGCTAAGTGGATATTCGCTCCCGGTGAAAACTGGCGCTATGTTAATGATAACTTTTTTGTGGCATCAGCAATGCTTGTCAGGGTGCTGGGGATGTCTTTGACGGATTACCTGACACCTCGCTTATACGAACCATTGGGTATTGAAACGCCTTTCTGGGAAACTGCACCCGATGGTACGGAAACAGGTGGTTGGGGTCTGATGCTAAAAACCGAGGACATTGCGAAGCTGATACTTTGCTATCACAACAACGGTATCTATGATGGAAAACAGGTGGTGCCCGAATGGTGGGTTAAGGAAGCCACAGCCGTAATGCACGATAATTCGCAGGTGGAAAAAACTGCCGATAGTCAGGCAGGCTACGGATGCGGATTTTGGAAATGTGCGGGAATGGAGAACACATACAGATGTGAGGGCGTGTTCTGTCAATATGCAATCGACTTTAAGGATTTTGATGCCTGTCTTGTGATGACCTCCGACCATTCAGATTTACAGGAAACCTTAAATGTTATCTGGAAATATATGCCGGATGCTTTTATTGAACCTGTTGAGGGTGCTGAAGGTGTTGAGTTCGTTCTTCCTGATAATTCGGTGGTTACGGTAACTAAGCGGCAGAAAATTGAGGATGAAATCAATGGTAAAATCTATAAAATGCGCCGATGTAAGTTCGTTAATTTTATAGGTTTTCCTGTTAGCGTGTTCCCTATGCCGGTGGTGTTTTTTGCCCATGAGCATGGCGGAAATATGAATAATATTAAATTCTGTTTTGACAGTAACGGCGTTACATTCAGTTGGTGCGAGGATGGAAATTACAGTAATTCCTTGTATCTCGGAATGAATGGTGAGGCTGCTTTCGGAAGTGTTACGGTTGGGAAAATCACTTTAAATACAAGGTCTTTTGCTTTTTGGGAGACTGAAAATACACTTGTTGTAAAAATAAGACCACTTGAGGCGGTTGCTGAAAGGCTTTTAAGATTTGAATTTAAAGGTAATAAAATAAAAATGTATCCGTCAACAATCCCGGGTACAGACGAAAAAGCAAAGAAAATAGGCGAGAAATTAAAATGTATCCTTATCGGCAGATGGTTCCATTGGTGGATAGACTTTCTCGTACCTAAAGTCGGTAAAATTTTAAATCCTACACATTATGGAAAAACAGCGCGGTAAAACACGCTGTTTTTTACTTATGTTGGGTAGAAATCGCGAATTTTCGGGTTTATAATCAAAATAAAAAAGAAAGGAAAACTATATTTTAATGGCTGATAAGAAAAGTTTTTTAGTTTATTTTGATTGGGAGGAACCGTTTAGTTGTCTGGATGATGCAGAATTGGGTGAGTTATTCAGAGCGATGATTAGGTACGCGAAAAGTGAAGAAGAACCTGAGTTTGAAAACAAAACATTGTACCTTGTTTTTACTTTTATCAAAAATGCAATTGACCGTGATAAAGTGGCTTATGAAGAACGTTGCAAAAAGAATGCTGAAAACGCTTCTAAGGGCGGTAAGCGAAAATCAGAATTATACGGGCAAAACGAAAAATATAACCCGAATCTTGATTTTTCTGAATTGTTAAGCGGAATAAATAAGTGACTTTCTGCCGTTCGCTACCAATCGCTACCGAACGCTACCGAATGCTACCGAACGCTTCCAATCGCTGCCGATATAGAAAAAGAAAATAAATAGATATTGTTATTGAAAAAAGAGATGGATATAGAAACAGGTACGGGGAAGGAACCGGGTAGGGCGAAGGAACAAGAATCAGGTTCTGTGAAAAAACGATTTTTGAAAGACTGGATTTTTTTCTTTCGTTCATTTTAAAAATGTTCAAAACTTTGTTCAAAGATTTTTAACGTTGTTTTTACTTCTGTGTCTTGTATTTTCACTTAATATTTATTATACTTATCTATATATGTTTAAAAGAGGTGCGATAAGTGGCAAAATACGGCCTTGATTTACAACAAAAGAATAAGAGCAAGAAAAAACGTACAGTTATCTTTATTTGCGTTTTTTTGTGCTTTGTTATAATACTCGGTTCAGTTTCCACATTGCTATTATGGCGGTCGCTGAATTACGATTTTAATAATATATTCGTGAAAGCCGATGAAAGTACAACCAAAATACCTGAAACCACACAACCTGATATGGTGGCTTATAACGGCGAATACCTGTTTTTAGTGGCGGTTACTTCCGATGACGGTAAAGAAACAAGGTTTTTAAATCTGATAAGTGTGGATCTGTCGGAAAAGGTGATTAGAGTTGTTCCTGTGGATAGCAACATAACCGATGCGAAAACGGGTCTTAGTTGCGGTAAACTTCTTGAAACGAACGGAATTAAATCAGTGGTAAGTTTTATCGGCTCTCATTATGGCAGAGAAATAGACAGATACATATTGCTTACTGAAACGGGTTATAAATCTTTCTTTAGAACAATGGGCGATATTACAGTAAAAGTAACTGAAGAAATTGCTTATGATACCGAAGATATGTTTCTTGAATTAAAACGTGGAGATAATACTCTTACTCCCGATAAAACATATAAGTATATGAAATACCTTTGCGAAACAAAAAAAGGTTATGAATGTGCTAAAGCAAATGCCGATATTATTGTTGCAGCATTTAACGCATATTGTACAGTAGAAAGATTTGCTTCAGCGGATAACACATTTTCAATTATTATAGATTATTGTACCACCGATATTACTATAGTTGATTTTACTGATGCAAAGGACGAGCTAGAGTACCTTTTACCGCAGTCTTCAAAAGATAAACTGAAAGTATTTGTTTCTGACAATATAAGTAACGAAAGCTTGGAGGAAAGTTCAGATGAGCAATAAAAAAGTTTTAGTAATTGTTGCAGTAGTTCTTGTTTTTGCTGTGTTGGTAGGCGGAATGGTTATCTCTGCTATTTATAATTCCTTCCTTAAACCCGCTGATTTTGATGATGTTCCAGATGTGCTCGTAAACGATGTTGCAGCAGGTAAGTTCCGCCATGCTTATGAGGACCTGAACGAAAACGAGAAAAAAATGTATTCTGTTATTATTCAAAACATTCATACTCAGCCCGAACGCATAGAGATACCTGCGTTGGAGGATGGCGATTTGTCAACAGTTTTTTCGGCTATTTCCTATGATAATCCGGAGCTGTTCAATCTTGGTCAGAATTGTAAGATTTATACAGAAGGATATAAAACATATTTTGAAGCTGATTATACTCTCGAATATAACGATTATTTAGCAAAACTTAAAGAAGCAAAAGATATTGCCTCGGTAATTATCGATGGTGCATCTGTTTATACTTCAGTGTATGAAAAAGAAAAATACGTCCATGATTATATCGTAAATCATTGTACTTATACATTGCCTGAAGAAAGTGCGATGGCTAACACTATGTATGGTTGCCTTGTAGAAGGCAGAGCAGCTTGCGAAGGTTATTCACGAACATTCCAATATATTATGAACGCCCTTGGTATAGATAATCGACTTGTTATAGGCGATGCTGCTAATGATGGTGTCAACTATATAAAACATATGTGGAATTATGTTATTCTTGATGGCAGCGGTTATTTTGTTGATGTTACTTGGGATGACCCGAAAACCGAAGGTGCTGTTTTACGTCATACCTATTTCAACATTACAACTAACGATATTTTGATCAAACATCGTATTGAAACGCCGGAGTTGCCTTTGTGCACAGATACTAAATACAATTATTTTGTGTATGAAAATACCATGATTAACGTAGGCTCAGGCGAAGTGTTTGAATCAATGGTATCTAATGCGGTTTATAGTTCAATACAAAAAGGTTATAAATGCGTTGAGTTGCGTTTTTCTGACAGAGCTGTTATGGAACAAGCCAAAAATACACTTTTTAATACAGGTGTAATTTATAATATATACAGAGAAGCAGGTCTTATTCAGGATACAAGTAATACGCAATTATATTACAGTAGCGACGATAGCATGAATATAATTTGTCTTTTCTTCTGATAGAGGTGTCTTATGGATAGAGAAAAAATAGAAAGAGCTGTACGCGATATTCTGGAAGCAATAGGTGAAGACCCCGACAGAGACGGTCTTAAAGAAACTCCTCAGAGAGTAGCGCGTATGTATGAAGAAGTGTTTTCGGGACTTAGCGAAGATGCTCACGATCACCTTAAATTGTTTAACGAAAAAGGTAACGATGAACTTGTTGTAGTTCGTGATATTCCGCTTTATTCAATGTGTGAACATCATTTATTGCCCTTTGTCGGCAAAGCACACATTGCCTATATCCCTTCTGACGGAAAAATTATAGGTCTTTCGAAACTTGCAAGGATAGTCAACGTTTATGCCAAAAGACCCCAGGTGCAAGAAAGACTTACAACCCAGATAGCGGATTTTCTTTATGAAGAACTTGAAGCTAAAAGCGTTGCGGTCCTTATTCAGGCAGAGCATCTATGTATGACAATGCGTGGTGTTAAGTCTGCAGGAGCTATGACGCAGACCTCGGCTTTGAGAGGTACAGCCAGAAAAGATGCACGTACACGCGCAGAGGTTATGTCACTTCTTTCAGGTGGTAGGTAATGTTTTCTTTTAAAAAGTTATTGATGGATAAAAAGCGTCCGCTTGTAATGGGTATACTTAATATAACTCCCGATTCGTTTTCTGACGGTGGCGAGGCATTTACGGTAGAAGATGCGGTTGAAAAAACAAAACAGTTGTGTAGTGAGGGTGCCGATATCATTGATGTCGGTGCTTGTTCTACCGCACCTGATAATAAAGTTGTTTCTGAAGAAGTTGAGTTGAAACGACTTAAAAGGTTTTTACCGGATATTATGAAGTATTCAAGTGTTCCTGTTTCAGTTGATACTTTCAGACCTGCCGTAGCCGGGTATGCATTAAGTCAGGGTGTCAGTATAGTAAATGATGAAAGCGGTATATATAATATATGTATGGCTGAATGTGTTAAAGAGTACGGCGCCGGATGGGTTTTTATGCACACAGGCGGAGCAGATTCTTCAAGTGAAGTGAATTACGGGAATAGCGTTGTTGAAGACGTTGTTGCATATTTTGAATTGATGAAAAAACAGGCGACTGAGTTTGGAATATCAGAAGTGCAGCTTTGCTATGATTTTGGTTTGGGCTTTGGAAAAACAAGACAGGATGATTTAACGTTAATGGCATCTTGTGATAAGTTTGCAGAGTTTTCACCGTTGTTGGTTGGTGTTTCTCGTAAACGCATTGTAGGAGAAATTACCGGCAGGATAAATCCAAAAGACAGGGGAGCAGGAAGCGTTGCGGCTGTTGCACTTTGTGCTTATAACGGTGCCGGAATATTCAGAGTTCACGATGTTGCGGAAACTGTTGATGCACTAAAAGTGTGCAGTGCAATTAAAAGAGGTGTGTTATAATGGAAAAAATTATCATTAAAGGTTTGAAAATAAGGGCATTCCATGGTGTAAACCCTGAAGAAAAAATAGACGGTCAGAATTTTATACTTGATATTACGGCTGAACTCGATGTTAAAAAAGCTCAGTTAAGTGATAATGTTGATCATACAGTGAATTATGCCAAAATAATAAAAACTGCCACAGCAGTGTTTACGGAGAAAAGTTATAATCTTATAGAAACCGTTGCCAATAAAGTCGGCGTTGAAATAATGAAGGAATATCCCAAGTTGAAAAGCGTAACAATTCTTCTTAAAAAACCTGAGGCTCCCATTAACGCGGATTTTGAATATGTTGCGGTGGAAGAAGTAATTACAAGAGAACAGATGATGGCGGAAACGGTAGAATGAAAGCAGTAATAGGTATAGGTACAAATATAGGTGATAGATACGGGAATATCCAAAACGCAGTTGAAGCAATATCACTTGTTCCGGGAATCGAAGTAATAAGGCAGTCATCGGTTTACGAAACAGAACCCTGGGGTTATATTGATCAACCGGGCTTCTATAATAATGTAATAGAAGTGGAGAGCGAAAAATCAGCACAAGCTCTTTTGGGTATTTGTTTAGGAATTGAAGCAGGTATGGGCAGAGTTCGTGAATTTAAATACGGTCCTCGTGTTATTGATCTGGACTTGTTGTTTTACGAAAATCAGATATCTGATGCAGATGAACTTAAACTTCCTCATCCTTTAATAGGTCAGCGTGATTTTGTTCTTGTTCCGTTAAAAGAACTTTTTTCCGATATGAAAATATACGGTTTCGATTATGCGGATGAGTATGAAAATATAGTTTCAAAAACATCTGCGAAAAAAGTTGAAAAAAGTTGAAAAAATGCTTGACTTTTTAAAAATGATATAGTATAATCTCTTCTTGTCGGCGTCAAAAGAGACACAGAGGAATACCTCGGAACTCTAAAAGCGAAGAGCCGAGCGAAACACCCGGGAGGGTGGAAAAGTCGGTGAAAAAAGCGAAAAAAGATGTTGACAAAGCGAGATGATTGTGATATTATCTTAAGGCACTCTTGAGAGGGGGCGACCCGAAGAGAGAGCGAACGAACCTTGAAAATTAAACAACGATAAAAGAAAAACCCTTGAGATTTTTTTGAGCGCAA
>JAZNLH010000027.1:0-8160 GCA_045578985.1 Acutalibacteraceae bacterium
AAAGAAACACTATAAGCATCCAGCACATCAACTGCACTATCACCGTTAATATCACCTTGAACAATCAAGGTATATATTTCTGATATAGCAGAGTTTTCGTAAACAATAAACATTGAACCGGTACCATAAAACTTGCACGAAGGGTTAGCAAAAGAGGCTATTCCATCAACTGTTATTGTTTTTTGAGTACCAACTATATTTGAAAAATCTTGTTGAACAAAATGTGTGGTAAATATTCGTTTGTTAACATAATCAATCTCAGTATTTTCTTTTGGCATCATATAACACAACTTATTTTGACAAATAGAGCTGTAAATTTCAACTGTACTTACTTCTGTTTCTGTTATATCTTTATCAGTACTTGTCATTTTGCAATAGTAGTAAGGATACTTATCACCTTTTTTAGGAGTAAACTCGTTTGTGGTTGCTCCATTAATAGCGACATCATCACTGTTATCAACTTTGTTATCTAAAGAGCCGTACCATTGGTAAGCGCTGTTTATACCTATTGCATCAAATGTTAAAGGTTCAATAGAATTCTCATCATAAACAGAAGCAACATCCGTAACAATTGAATTTTCTTGCGAAATTTCATAGAAGGTATGACCATTTGCTTCTGCCCATGTTTCTGCCGTGCTACCTTTAGTGCCAAAAACTTTGTACTCTCTGCCTGTCGTATCCTCGGAGCAAGATTCAAAAGTACTTGGTAAGGCGACTATACTGTTTTTAACCTCGGGTAAAGATGCCAGTGTTTGTATTTTATTAAACTCAACACGTTCAATAGAAGTGCCTTCAAAAACAGCTTCTGTACTATTAACCAAACCATTAAGAACAACATATTTCATCATAGGGCAGTTAACAAAAAGTCTTGAACCTACAAATTCAAGGTTATCCGAGAACACTACTTTTTCCAAGTATCTGTTATCTCTAAAGGCTTCTTCCAAAATAGTTGTACACGAAGGGATAATGACCTCTTTTAGGGATAACATATAATCAAATGTGCGTGTATCGACAAGTATCACGCTAGGCAAGGATATAGCTTCAACATAATTACAATAATTAAAGTCGCCCCAATATACATATTGAATGTTTTTGAGGAAATCAAAATTACTCATATTACAACCGCTGAACGTAAAACCTGCCAATGATATGAAATCTTTTGGGAAATTCACTTTTTCAAGCAAATTGCAATTACTAAACACACTCTCACCCAAACAGCCATCAACCAATGCTGGTAAAGATATTTCAATCAAATTGGGACAACCTCTAAATGCGTAATTATAGATTTCAGTAACATTAGGAAATGAAATGTAACTGAAGGAACAATGCGCAAAAGCATACTGTGGAATTAAAGTAAAATTATCAACAGGTAGATTATTTAATTCACCACAATTTCTGAAACACTCTTTTGAAAGATTTTTTAATTTCGGCATATTAATATCATTTAGCGCTGTACAATTCATAAAAGACTGTATTCTTACTGTCGTAACACCGGGTGCACTTATAGTGTCAAGATATTTGCAACCCTTGAAAGCATAACTGTCAATATATGTACATGTCTCTGGCAATGTTATTTTCTCTATAAAGGTCATATTTTCAAATGTGCTTTCTGCAATACCTGTTACTGTAGTATCAAAAATCTTATCAGGTACAGTCGGGTTAATATCATACCCATAATACCCTGTAACATATCCCTTGGAGTTTATTGTCCATCCGTTATCATTAACAGGAATAACATCATAGATTTGAATATACAAGGTTAAATCTGATGGTTCACTTCTGTATTGATTTTTTGAAAATGTAACGGCACGTATTTTTGTTGTTACATCAAGTTCAATGGGTTCAGTATACAAGGTCGCAGTTTGTCTTGTGGGGTACGAAGTATCTGTTGTATAATAAATTTCTTCACCTTCATTACAATATAATTCCAAATACTGAGTTTCTGAATACATTGTGGTTGCAGAAGGGCGAGATGTTAAACTGAAGGTAGGTGCATCAGCAAGAACAGCTTTGTATTTACTTCCTACAAGTGCGTTCATAAAATCAATTGTACCGTATTTTGTTTTTGTGCCTGCTAAAAGTGTTGAATCGCAAGAACTGTACAATTTTTGAACGACTTGTTCACGAGTATATTGGGGGTTCAAAGACATAATCATTGCACACAAAGAAACAACTATAGGGCAAGAAAATGATGTGCCTGAACCCATATTGGGTAAATTTTCACCAGGGGCAACAACTTCTACATAATCTGAATTCCTGTTTGAAAAAGTTGACATTTTATCATATTTGTTCATTGAGGCTACTGAGAGTGCATAATCTGCACTTGAAGGATAATAGGGGTAGGAACTTGAACGATTTCCTGCAGATGTAATAACAAGGACACCTTGCTTATCAAGTTTAGCACCGATGTTGTAATCTATGACACTACCGAAACTGAAATTAACCATATCCAAATTGTCAAGCAACATTCTTTCTTCGCAAATTATAAAATTCGATACAAAAAAATCGCCGTTTATATTACAACCTTGATATGAATAGATTTTTACATTTGTCGTTGTACAATCGGTTATAATACGAGAAATTATATTTGCGTGATCTTCTGAAATTTTAATAGTTCGGTCAGAATTAGTTATAACAGAATATTCACCGACCACTCTTTCTCGGATGTCTTCTTCTTCGCTCCACACACCACAGTCAAGAATGCCTACTTTTATTTCAGGGAGTTCATTTATATTGTAATTTTGTGCTATATATTCTATTGCTTCATAAACACGAACTCGGTCATACGCCCAGTTGTATGTCGTTGTTTCATCCGTGCTTTCTTCGGTTGTAATATCAATTTCGGTATCCGGTATCACCGATGAAACGGAAGATTTAGAAGAAAGTGAGTTGAAAGCTTTGATAGTTTCTTCAACCGATTCATACTGTATTACTTGTAAATCTTCATATCCTGTAACTGCTTCATCGGCTCCGTAAGAACTTTCGTAGGATTTGTATGAACGGACAATAAGCCTGCATGTTGCAAAGTCTTTGTATGTGTATTCATTTTCTTCATAAACCGCAACGGTTTCCTCTGACTCGGACTCAACTGCATTTTCATACAAATCGCTGTTTTCCTCTATCATAGCCACAAGTTCTTCACTAAATTCGTCAAGAGCTGTCTGCTTTTCTGTTTCATTGGCATAGGTTGCAACAACGCTATCCGTTATTGCCGATACTGGAACACAGATAATTGATGCAAGTAATGAAATACATAAAATAGAGCTTGTTATTCTCTTCATAATATAATACCTCCTATAAAACAAAAAGTGCGCCCACCGAAGCAGACGCACAAAAAACGCAAACTCCGATAGTCGCCAAACTATTTTTATATGAAACAGGTATAATTACTCATCCCTACATATCAGCCGGATTTTGCATTTTTATCGAAATCTAACTAATATATAGGTTTCCCAACATACGGCAAATAAGCGTAAATCCCTTAAAAGAAAATACACCTGTTTCCATATATATTAAAAATAGTTTGGCATAATTAGTGTAACACACAAAATGTAATTTTACAACAAAAAAATTAACCGACCTCACAAAGGTCGGTTAGTTTTTTAGTATAATAAGCTATCGCCGTTCATCAACTTTATGTAATCGGCACGAAGTGCCCCTTTAATTACGCATTACACATTATGAATTACGAATTATAACGTTTTTTGTTCTATAGTTTCCCCACCAAGTGTCTTATGAATTATTGCAACATCATCAATAATCATATATCCTCTGGGAGTGTTTTCTTTTGGGATGGAAACGGAGCCGGGATTACAGTATAAATATCCGTCCATTTCTTCAATTTTACTGACGTGAGTATGACCGTTGAAAAGAACATCGTTCTTTTTAAGTTTCGGCGTATTCTGAGGATTAAATTTATGACCGTGGGTTAAAAAAACCATTCTTTTTCCGTGGTACAAAACTGCGTAGTCCGCAAGAACATTGAAATCAAGCACCATATCATCAACTTCCGCTTCGCAATTACCGCGAACACAAAGTATCTCCTCCGACATACCATTGAGAAGTGCTATAACCCCCTTGGGATTATATCCTTCGGGTAAATCATTCCTTGGTCCATGATAAAGCACATCACCTAAAAGTATGAGTTTCTCACATTTTTCTTCTTTATATCTTTCAACTAATTCACGGCAATATTTCAACGAACCGTGAATATCGGAAGCAATCATTAATTTCATAAATAAATCCTCATCTTAACTTTATTTAGACTGTGTAACAATATATGGTTGAATAGCCCCTGCCAAAGAGCTTACCGGCATACTCTGAAGAATTATTCTTCCGGGTCCGTGAATAATGGTATTAAAAAATCCTTCGCCACCAAAAATAGCATTTTTTGCATTCCCGGTAACTTTGACTTCCATTGAACAAGTTTCGCTCATTGCAGCAAGATAGCCTGTATTAACAACCATTGACTGACCCGGTGCCAAATCATACTCGCAAGCATAACCGTCAATTTCTATAAAAGCAATTCCTTGACCTGAAAGCTTCTGCATAATAAAACCTTCACCGCCAAAAAAGCCTGCACCGACCTTCTTTTGTATATGAACAGAAAGCTGGACACCTGTTGTACCTGCAAGGAAGCTACCCTTTTGCACGATGTAATTAGTGCCTCTTCCTACTTCAATAGCTCTTATAGATCCGGGAAAACTTGAGGCAAAAGCAATCTGGCCCGGTCCTCCTACAGCTGTATATTTATTTTGAAACATTGTTTCACCTGTAAGTATTCTTCCGAAAACCTTCCCCAAACCACCGTTGGTTGTAGTATCCATTTGCATATTAGGTGTCATCCAACTCATACTACCGCTTTCGGTTATGATTGTTTCGCCCGGTTCAACATTACAAATAACAACGGGTAACGGTTCGCCAACAATATTATACTGCATAAAAATTCCCCTTTATTCTTTTATATTCAAAGTATACCACAGTTATATAAAATAGTAAACTTAACTACTTATAAATCGCTGTAATCTATTTTTCTGTTTTTAAAATAATATTCCTTGTCGTGTTCGCCTATTTCTCTAAGAACTCTGCAAGGATTTCCTACCGCTACAACATTTGAAGGAATATCTTTGGTAACAACACTTCCTGCACCAATTACAACATTATCACCTATGGTAATACCGGGCAATATAATCGCCCCTGCACCTATCCAGCAGTTTCTGCCTATGTGAATAGGCATATTGTACTGATACGCTTTTTCACGAAGCTCCGGGTCTATGGGATGCCCCGCAGTAGCAACAGTTACATTAGGACCAAACATTGTGCAATCGCCAACATAGATATGTGTGTCGTCAACCATTGTCAAGTTGAAATTCGCATATACATTATCGCCGAAATGAACATGGTGACCACCCCAATTGGCGTGAAAAGGCGGCTCGATGTAACAGTTTTCACCGATTTCCGCGAACATTTCTTTTAAAAGTTCTGTTCGTTTTTCGAGTTCTGTTGGTCTTGTGTTATTAAAATCGTACAATTTATCAAGATAACCTAACTGCTCTACCATTATATCGTCACCGCTTGGGTAATAAAGTTTTCCGGAATGAAGTTTTTCTTTATTCGTCATATATTGCATCCTTTCGGGATATTTTATAACCTTAATTCTAACATCAAACTCCAAAAATATCAACATCCGTTAAATTATTCCTTCTACTTGTAACTAAATGAAGAAAGTGTTATAATCCTTATTAATTGACAATATAAATATGGAGTTGATAAAATGAATATAACAGATTCAGTTATTTATATCGGTGTTAACGACCACGAAATTGACTTATTCGAAGGTCAGTATATCGTTCCAAACGGTATGGCATACAATTCATACGCAATTGTTGACGAAAAAATTGCAATTATGGATAGCGTTGATGCAAATTTCACAGGCGAATGGCTTAATAATATCAAAAATGCTCTCGGTGACAGAAAACCTGACTACCTTGTAGTTCAGCATATGGAGCCAGACCATTCCGCTAATATTGATAATTTCCTTAAAGCATACCCGGAAGCACAAGTTGTTGCTACAAAAATTGCTTTTCAGATGATGAATCAATTTTTCGGTACCGATTATGCTGACAGAAGAATAGTTGTAGGTGAAGGTGACACTCTCGATTTAGGTAGTCGCACACTTACATTCTACACCGCACCTATGGTACATTGGCCCGAAGTAATGGTTACCTATGACAATGAAGATAAAATTCTTTTTTCTGCTGACGGTTTCGGCAAATTCGGTGCACTTGATGCAGATGAAGATTGGGCTTGTGAAGCAAGACGTTATTATTTCGGCATAGTCGGAAAATACGGTGTTCAGACACAGGCACTTTTGAAAAAAGCCACAACTTTGGATATTGAAAAAATCTGTCCTTTGCACGGACCTGTGCTTACAGAGAATTTAGGTTACTATATCGACCTTTATAACACTTGGTCATCATACGGCGTTGAGAGCGATGGTGTAGTCATCGCCTATACCTCCGTTTACGGTAACACTAAGAAAGCCGTTGAAATTCTCGCTGAAAAGCTTAAAGAATGCGGTTGCCCCAAGGTAGCAATAAATGATCTTGCACGTTGTGATATGGCTGAAGCGGTAGAAGATGCTTTCCGTTATGGTAAAATAGTTCTCGCTACTACCACATACAATTCAGATATTTTTCCTTTTATGAAAACATTTATTGATGAACTGACCGAAAGAGGTTTCCGCAACAAAACTGTAGCTTTTATCGAAAACGGAAGTTGGGCACCCACCGCAACAACAGTTATGAAGCGTATGTTTGAAAAGAGTAAAAATCTTACTTTTGCTGAAAACGCCATTACAATTAAATCCGCGGTAAACGATATTAATATCGAACAGTTGGAAGCCCTCGCAAAAGAACTTTGTGAATAAAAAAGATACGGAACGTAACACTAAAACAAAATTATGTTACGTT
Source organism: Acutalibacteraceae bacterium (assembly GCA_045578985.1). Lineage (GTDB taxonomy): Bacteria > Bacillota > Clostridia > Oscillospirales > Acutalibacteraceae > DTU089. The sequence goes on from JAZNLH010000027.1 coordinate 6,972, forward strand.
CCGTTTTGTCTTGATTTTTTATATACAATGTGATACAATGACCAAGTTGCAGAATACGAAATACAATCGTAGTGTAGTTTCACAAATTCATATCCTGCGTTCGACATTTCACATTGCGCATTACAATCGGCGCAACGTGCCCCTTAATTTTACATTGTGCATTTTCAATTTTGCATTCATATGCGGGTGTGGCGGAATTGGCAGACGCGCCAGATTTAGGTTCTGGTGGCACCCCCGTGCAGGTTCAAGTCCTGTCACCCGCACCAAATAAAAATAGAGTCGCATTTTTACGGCTCTATTTTTATTTTATGAGAACAAAAATAGGACTTGAACCTGCCCTCGCCGAAGGCGAACACAATCGGGCGTTCGCAAGGTACTTGCGAATGATGGGCAGAGCCCATCAAGTCCTGTCACCCGCACCAATAACGAAAGAGTCACATTTTGTGACTCTTTTGTTATTTATGGGAACAATAATAGGACTTGAACCTGCCCTCGGCGAAGCCGAACATAATCGGGTGTTCGCAAGGTACTTGCGAATGATGGGCAGAGCCCATCAAGTCCTGTCACCCGCACCAATAACGAAAAGATACTCTCCCACGACAGTTGCATTGCCGAGGGAGAGTACCTTTTTGAATGAAGGATTTAAAATCTATTTCAAAACAGAAATTGCATCGGAGATAGTTTTTTCAAAAGCTTCTCGTCCGTACTTATCAACCTCTGCTTTGTTTTTTTCACCGTGGGTAAGGCAACCTGCACCACCGATACATCCGCCGACACATGCCATACCTTCAATAAAGTTTGCCTGAAGTGCATTCTTACTTTTCTTAAGAAGTGCAATTCTGCATTCTTCAATACCGTCGCAAGAAACGGGATTAAACTCAAAATCTGTTATATTCTGCTCTTTAATTGCCTGAGTTACTGCGTCAGTAAGACCACCGCTACGAGCAAAAATTCTGCCGAAATATGAGGCATTGTCAAGCACATCTTCTTCGAGAGTTGTGATATCAATATCACGGCTGTCAAAAAGAGCCTGCAATTCTTCAAAGGTTAAAACTGCATCAACAAAAGGCTTTGCACTTTCAAGCTGTGCTTCTGCTTTTTTAGCAGTACAAGGTCCGATAAAAATTGTTTTTGCATTTTCGTCTGTTTCTTTTATATACTTTGAAATTTCGACCATTGGTGAACAGTT
>JAZNLH010000028.1:0-36321 GCA_045578985.1 Acutalibacteraceae bacterium
TATTGAACTTCAGTTCAATGCCGTTGATAGCACCTTTCATTTTGAAGAACTGTGGTTTGGCAGTTATAGTTTTGAAATGTTTGATTATAACAAAGAAATGCTTGCTGACGATTTGTTAGATCGCATAAAGGAGATTCAAGGTGGCCAGTTCGTTGTCATTATTGCAAACGACCTTAAGAAGAAAACTTGGCTTGGAGACGCTTGTTTTGATCTAAATGATGATGACGATGCGTTTGGACGAAGCGGTTTTGATAAAGCAATGGAACGAATCAATAAACCCAAGGGGCTAATCTCAAGATTGTTAAGAATACAAAAACAATACGAAATTTACGATTGGAATACTTATCAGTGCATAGTAAAGTGAGTTGCACCCCCTAATCCAAAATGCACCCCCTAAAATAACTTTGCACCCCCTAACTTCAAAAGGGGGTGCATTTGTATTAAAATTACGGTCAGTCTTCAAACAAAAACACCACCCCTTGCGGGTGGTTTTTTTGTTTGTGTCTATGATGCACGGAGTCGAAAAGCTATTGGCTAAAAATTATTTATTAGAATTACCATCATTCTTCGCACTGATAAAGGTCAGTTATTTCGCCGTCTTTATTAAGTGTAATATATATACCAAGCGGAACCTTCTCAATATCGGGGAATTGACGGAATTTTGCACTATCTTCTCTAGTAACCTGCCACAAATAATCATACACAACATCACAAAAATCGCGTTTCGGATCAGATTGTGCCATAGCCATAAATTCGCCACGGGAAAAATCAAGGAATAATGCTTTATGACTATTAACCATAGCCTGACGGAAGAAGCCGCCTATTCCCTCTGATAACTTAACACTTCTATCTGCAACAATTTCGCCTGATGTTTTATCCGCAAAAATAAAAATAATTTCATCTATCGGTTTGCTTTCATCGTTATCAAAAACGCCGCAATGATAAAGGGTAAAAAACACATCACTCCATCCGAAATCACCCACTGACATACCCATCTGTATGAAACGGAATGGCGCAACCACCATACGTACATCTTTGTTATTTACGGCATCAACTTCTTCATCGCTCATGTCTGCCCATCTTGTTACTATAATCAACTTATTTCCATACATATACGCATTTGAACCATCGGGAATAAGCATGCCACAAATATCCATATAAATAGGAATACTCTCTCCATACTGTGCACACAGACAAGTGCCGCGTTTAGGCACATTCTCTTTAACCTCGATTACAACATCACCATATGCTTTTTTAAACATAAAACCATCTCTTTCTATACCGAAATTATACAAACAAGTACAATTTAAGTATATTGCAAATTTTGTAAAAAGTAAAGAAAATACAACATCAGACTATTTATATCAAACACAAAGGAGTATTCATCTGTAATATTTTAATAACGGCATCACCTTGCACTATCGGAGCAAATCTGTTATACTGTCTTCATCACATTAAGGAGAAAATATTATGTCCATTGAAAAAGTACGAGATTATTTTAAAGCCTATGGAATAGAAGATAAAATTTTAGAATTCCCTGTATCAAGCGCAACGGTCGAGTTAGCCGCAAAGGCATTAAACACCGAGGGCTGCAGAATTGCGAAAACGCTTTCATTTTCAGTTAATGACTCCCCTATTCTTATTGTCGCTGCAGGCGATGCTAAAATAGATAATAAAAAATATAAAACCTTTTTCGGCGCAAAGGCTAAAATGCTGTCACCTGATGAAGTAGCCCAAAAAATCGGTCACGCGGTAGGTGGCGTTTGTCCCTTTGCAATTAACGAAGGCGTTAAAGTATATCTTGACGAATCCTTAAAACGCTTTGAAACTGTATTCCCTGCCTGCGGAAGCAGTAACAGCGCAATTGAACTAACACCACAAGAGCTAGAGAAATACTCTTCGTTCATCCAATGGATTGACGTTTGTAAACTTCCGGAATAAAACAAAGGAATATATTGCATAGCAAATTTTCTGGAATTGTTTATTGAAATATGTTATACTAAACAAAACTAATTATAATCGGAGGAAAATCCATGTCCGAACTACAAGCACTAAAACCTGAAAGAGTCTTCAAGTATTTTGAAGAAATATCTCAAATACCTCACGGCTCCGAGAATATGGGACCCATAGCAGATTACTGTGAAGCCTTTGCAAATAAGCATAATCTCAGGGTTATTAAAGATGACGTCAATAATGTTATTATTTTTAAAGATGCTACTAAAGGTTATAAAAATGCCGAACCCGTTATATTGCAAGGTCATCTTGATATGGTGTGCCAAAAAGATGAAGATACTGACATAGATTTTTTAAATGATGGACTAAAGCTTTATACAGACGGCGATTTTGTTAAAGCGAAGGGAACAACTCTCGGTGCAGATAACTCAATTGCGGTGGCTATGATACTTGCAATACTTGAAAGCGACGATATTCCTCACCCGCCTATTGAAGCGGTTTTCACCATCGATGAAGAAATCGGTATGGTAGGTGCATTGGCACTTGATATGAGTCTTTTAAAAGGCAAACGAATGATAAACCTTGACGCAGAGGAAGATGATACTTTAACTGTTTCATGTGCAGGTGGCAGCGATTTCAGAATGATTGTACCCATAACCCGAAAAGCTGTGCGCGGCACCGAGGTAATTGTTTCGTTAAAAGGTCTTAAGGGCGGTCATTCGGGTGTTGAAATTGACAAAAACCGAGTTAACGCAGATATTCTTGCAGGCAGATTTTTAAATCATATGAAATCCGTCTGTGATTTTGAGATAATATCTGTTGATGGCGGCGACAAGGGTAACGCAATTCCCAACAATTGTACAATAAAACTTTGCTCTGATACACCATATGATTTTATGGTTCTTGCCGAAAGTTATATGGACACAATACAATCAGAGATATATGACCGGGAGCCTGATTTTTCTTATGTCATTACAATCCGCGATAAATCAGAATATAAGGTTATAGATTCACAAACAAAAGACAAGCTTATTTTCACGCTTCTTTGTGTACCTGACGGAATTGCTCAGATGAGCGCAGAAATCAAAGGTCTCGTGGAATCCTCATCAAATCTTGGTATTCTTAAAACAGAAAATGACAAAATAATTTTACATTTCACATTAAGAAGCAACAAAAAATCTGCTCTTCAATTCCTTGAGGACAGAATGAAAGCATTTTCATCCTGTATCCCCTGCGAAACAGAGTGTTCGGGGCACTATCCCCCTTGGGAATTCAAAGAAAATTCTCTGTTGCAGAAACTTTTCAAAGAATGTTACAAAGAGCAATACGGCAGTGAACCGAAAGTCGAAGCAATTCACGCAGGATTAGAGTGCGGTGTATTTTCTTCGGGTATAGAGGGGCTTGACTGTATCGCTATGGGTCCGCAACTTTTTGATGTACACACAGTGAAAGAAAGACTCAGTATTTCTTCCCTTGAAAACACATACAAATTGTTAATTGAAATACTAAAGAGATTGAAATAAACGTTGATATTTTCAACGTTTATGGTATAATGTATCGGATTATATAAAATGTTGGTTATTCTGACATTAAAGATTGGAGAAAATATGGATAACAAAAACAACTTCAAGCCATACGTTCCGGCAGAAAAGGTAACTCCCGAAATTACTGTTACCTCCATTGTTATGGGTATTATTCTGGCGGTGGTATTCGGCGCAGCAAACGCTTACTTAGGTCTTAGAGTAGGCATGACGGTTTCGGCATCTATTCCTGCTGCCGTTATTGCAATGGGTGTCATTCGCATTATTATGCGCAGAAACTCAATTCTTGAAAGCAACGTAGTTCAAACCATCGGTTCTGCAGGTGAATCACTTGCTGCAGGTGCCATTTTCACACTCCCTGCTCTTTTCCTTTGGGCAGCAGAGGGCAAAATGGAAAAGCCCGACCTTCTTGAAATCACTCTTATCGCTCTTATCGGTGGTCTTTTGGGTGTATTCTTTATGATTCCCTTGCGTAATGCTCTTATCGTTAAAGAGCACGGTACACTTCCCTATCCCGAAGGCACTGCTTGTGCAGAAGTTCTTCTTGCAGGTGAAAAAGGCGGTTCAAGCGCTTCAACTGTTTTTGCCGGTATGGGATTTGCTGCACTTTTCAAATTCATTATTGACGGACTTAAACTCGTTTCGGGTGAAATTTCTTTCAGAGTAAAAGGCTTTGCCGGTGAAATCGGCACACAAATTTATCCCGCTGTTATGAGCGTAGGCTATATCTGCGGTGCAAGAATTTCTTCTTATATGTTCGCCGGTGGTGTTTTAAGTTGGCTTGTACTTATTCCCCTTGTTGTTCTTTTCGGTGCAGACATTATTCTTTATCCCGGTACTGCACCTATCAGCGAAATTTTTGCTGATGGTGGCGCAGGCGCTATCTGGAGCACATATATCAGATACATCGGTGCAGGTGCTCTTGCAGCAGGTGGTATTATAAGCCTCATAAAATCATTGCCCCTTATCGTAAAAACATTTACAGGCGCTTTGAAAAGCATGAAGGGCTCAGGTTCTGTTTCTCAGGAACGTACAGCAAAAGATATTAACCTCAAAATAGTTATTATAGCTATTCTTGTTCTCACAATTCTTATCTGGTTAATCCCTGCTATTCCTGTTTCACTTCTCGGTGCGTTTATTATTGTTATTTTCGGTTTCTTCTTTGCAACCGTATCTTCAAGAATGGTTGGTCTTGTTGGTAGCAGTAACAACCCCGTTTCAGGTATGGCTATCGCAACCCTTCTTATTGCAACACTTATTCTCAAAGTCACCGGTGCAGACGGCGTTGCAGGTATGTGTAGTGCTATTGCTATCGGCTCTATTATCTGTATTGTTTCCGCTATTGCGGGTGACACTTCACAAGACCTTAAAACAGGTTACATCTTAGGTGCTACACCAAAAAAACAGCAGACAGGTGAAATCATCGGTGTTGTGGCTTCCGCACTCGCTATCGGCGGTACTCTTTACCTTCTTGACAGTGCATGGGGCTTTGGTTCAGACGAACTCGGTGCTCCTCAGGCAACACTTATGAAACTCATCGTTGAAGGCGTTATGGGTGGCGACCTTCCCTGGGGTCTTGTATTTATCGGTGTATTTATTGCAATCGTCGTTGAAATTATCGGTATCCCCGTTCTTCCCTTCGCTATCGGTGTTTATCTTCCTGTTCAGCTCAATGCCTGTATTATGGTGGGCGGTCTTATTCGTCTTGCAATGGATAAACTCAACCGCAAGGAAGAAGAAAAGAAAGAAATCATCAACGACGGCATCCTCTTTAGTTCAGGTATGATTGCCGGTGAAGGCCTCGTTGGTATTCTTCTTGCACTTCTCGCAGTATTCGGCGTTGATTCGGCACTTAATCTTTCAGAGAAGTTCGGTATTCCTCAGGTAGTTTCCGATCTTGGTGGTTTGCTTCTTTTCGCTTTAATTATTCTCACAGTTCTTAAATTCACAATTTGGAAAAAGCGTGATAAAAAAGCATGAAAAAGAAAAATTTAAAAAACGAAAACTATCTTGAAAAAATTCCGTTACACAAGGAAGGACTTAACTGGTCACAGGACGATGACGGAAATGTTACCCTTGAAATGGAAAACAAAGGTGCCTTCAACAAAATAGCTCAAAAGCTTTTAAAAAAGCCGAAAACAAGTTATATACATCTTGATGAAATGGGAAGCTTTATATGGCCTTTGATTGATGGCGAGAAGGATATAATTGCTTTGGGTGAATCAGTAGAGGCGCATTTTGGCGAAAAAGCCCATCCCCTGTACGAACGCCTTTCACAGTATTTCAAAATACTTGAAAACTACGGGTTCATTGTTTTAAAATAAGATCTTTAAAAGAACAACGACTACAAGTTTCATCTTGTAGTCGTTGCTTTTTATGTGAAGTTTTAAGAACCGATTTTATAGTTTTTTACCCGTCTTTCCCCATTCTTTTTTCAATTCTTCACTCATCATTTCTCTGGTGTAGTCTTTTGTGCACTCCAGAATCTTAGCACCTTTTTCCGTAATATAATCCGTCCAACCAATAAGATAAGCCGTCAAAGAATCTATAAAAATACTACCACTGTCTGCCATAACACTTTTGTAATTTAATAAAGTTAACGTGGACCTAACGATTTGCGGATAATACAAGTCAACTGCACCGAATTGGTGTAACAGTTCATGAATTATAGTACCTTCTTTAGAATCCGGTTCAAGCACCGAATACTCATCATGTACATTTGTATTTTTATCAGAAGAAATAGCATAAGAACGAAAATCTTTAAAAAAGGTGAACATAAAAGGAACTTCATCGCAATTGTACTTTTTCTTATAATACTCCTGGTATTCTGACAAACTATTCTTGCCATATGCCTTTGCGATGGCTTTACGCCACTCAGCACGATTCTTGTCGGTGCAAAGCATCGGTAATTTAATCTCCTGAAAAACACATTTAATTTTCAGATCAACGCCTCTACCATATGCAAGGCCCGAAAGTATCCTGGCTGCCGATTCATGCCGTTTCATACTCTCATCCATATAAAATGGCGTCCACCGACCTTTTTCATCACTTACAAAAAGCACAATAACAACTACATTACCCTTAAGCTCTTTCGTAGCACCCTTACCCTTCTTGCTAAAATATACATGGTTAGGATACTTTTTTTGTATTTCATCGTGTTTCATATAGGCTTCTATTTGTGTTATTTCTCTCAAAAAATCCTTCAACATACGCATCCCTCACTTACACAAAAAATGATACAACGAAAACAAAAGATATTCAAATAAATATAAAGAAAATGATACACAAAAATAATTGACCTAAATTGTAAACTCTTTACAAGTTTTTTCAAAAGCAGAAAAATGCTCTACTTTTTCTTTACTGTAATTTTGATTTATGATATCCTATAAAAGGTGAGTATATGTTAGAATCCAGAGAAAATTTATTGATTTTTAAATACAACCCAAGGAAGGTGGATCCTTCCATCGGAAACGGAATCATTGCTTTTCCTGAAAATTACACAGTAATTGACTTAGAAACAACAGGTCTTGACCCTAAGAAAGAGCTTATAATTGAATTTGCCGCTGTAAAAGTCAGGGAAAACAAAGTGGTGGATACCTTTCAAAGCCTGTGTGATCCGGGATTTCCGATTTCACCCTTTATCGAGGCAATTACAGGAATCACAACAGAGATGGTGAAGAATTGCCCTAATCCCCGAAGTGTTTTACCTGATTTTCTTGATTTTGTTGGTGACGATTACATTGTGGGACACAACGTGTTATTTGATATACATTTTATAAGTCAAATATCGAATGTTTTTAAAAACGATTACATAGACACAATGAAGATTTTTAGAAAACTTCACCCCACCCTTCCCCATCACAGACTTTCGGATATGGTAGCTTTTTACAGAAAACATAATGAATCTGCCCACCGTGCACTGTCGGACTGTTTTGCAACGAATAGCTGTTTTTCAGAAATGAAATATGATGCTACAACTTTGTTCGGTAGTGAAACAGCGTTTTTAAAGAGTTTGAAATAAAAACATTTAAATTTGCATCATACGCTTAACGCTCAAGCGTTACGAAATTTTGCATTTTATGAAACGAGGTAATAAATATGAATTTTAAACCTTACCACAAAAGTCTTGAGGCTTTACACGTAGGCACCGAAGCACCGAGGGCATATTTTATCCCCTATGATAATCTCCAGGATGCTCTTTCGGGCGACCGTAATCAGTCGTACTATATGACCAACCTTTGTGGTGAATGGAGCTTCAGATATTTTAAAAGCTTTGAGGATATTGATGAATCTATTTATACTGAAAACTGCGACTGTAATGAGCTGCACAAAGTTAAAGTTCCCGGGAACTTCCAGCTTTATGATATCGAAGGTATAGATAATCCCCTTTACTCTAACCTTATGTATCCCTTCCCTACCGATCCTCCCCACGTTCCGGAAGATAACCCATGTGCATTTTATCTGCGTGATTTTGAAGTAAGCGAAGAAATGCTTGAGCGTGATAATATCATTACATTCGAAGGTGTTTCATCCTGCTTCTACCTTTGGGTAAACGGCAAGTTTGTAGGTTACAGCCAGGTTAGTCACTGCACAAGTGAATTCAATATTTCAGAATATTTAAAAGAAGGTTCAAACAGAATTGCAGTGCTTGTTGTTAAATGGTGCGACGGCTCATACCTCGAAGATCAGGATTATTTCAGACTTTCAGGTATTTTCAGAGAAGTTTACATCCTTTCAAGAAGCAAAGTCAGAATTGAAGATGTATTTATAAAACAGAGTTTCAACGATGATTTTTCTCTTTGCACACTTAATATTGACTGCAAATTGACAGATGATTCTTCAATACTTTACGGCGTTGCTGCTCCTAATGGCGATTTACTGACACAGGGCGAAAGTAACAGCAGTAATTTTAGTATTGAAATTAAAAATCCCCTTATGTGGAATGATGAAAAACCCTATGTTTACCACCTTTTCCTTACTGTTGATGATGAAATAATCCCCTTCCAACTCGCTTTAAGAAAAGTTGAAATAAAAGATAAAAAACTCCTTATTAACGGAAAGGCAGTTAAACTCCGTGGTATTAACCGCCACGATTCTTCTGCAGAAAACGGCTACGCGGTAACACTTGACGAAATGAAACGTGACCTTTTTGTGTTGAAAAAAGCCAATGTAAATGCTATACGTACATCCCATTATCCCAATGACCCGAGATTTTATGACCTTGCAGAAGCTCTTGGTTTCTATTTCATTGACGAAACTGACATTGAAACTCATGGTATGGGTTACAATACTTCATCAGATTGGGATTGGACACGTTGGTCACTTCTTTCAACAATTCCCGAATGGAAAGAAGCCTATGTTGATCGTGCCGCAAGACTTTTTGAACGAGATAAAAACCATGGTTCAGTTATAATGTGGTCCTTAGGTAATGAAAGCGGTTGCGGTGTAAACCATCGTGCAATGCGTGAATATATCAAGAGTCGCGATGAAAATGCAATAGTTCACTATGAAAATTCACATCTTGAATTCAAAGCAGTTCCCGAGGGTGAATGCTTTGCAGATATTTCCGATGTAGAAAGCAGAATGTATGCGGGTGTTAATTATATCGACGCTTACCTTAACAATGAAGAATACAATAAGCCTTTCTATATGTGCGAGTACGTTTGCTCTATGTCCACAGGCGATGTATATGACTATTGGAAACTTGTCGACAAATACGATAACTTCTGTGGCGGTTGTATCTGGGAGCTTACCGACCACGCAATAAACATACCTGACGAAAACGGAAAAGCCCGTTATTACTACGGCGGCGATTTCGGCGATTTCCCCAACGACGGCATTTGCTGTATTGACGGTCTTGTTTTCCCCGACAGAAGTCCACGACCCGGATACTACGATATGAAAAAGGTTTACGAGCCTTTCAGAGGTAGTTTTAAAAACGGCGAACTTACCGTAAAGAGTGTTCGTTATTTTGAAAGTCTTTCTGATTTAGAACTCAGATGGACCCTTTCACAAAACGGAAAAGCAGTTGCAGAGGGAGTTATTGATTCTCTTGATATTGCTCCGCAAGAAGAAGCCACATATAAACTTTTTGACAAAAGCAAATATGACCTCAAAGGCGATTGTTTTGTTACCGCTTCAATTTGTCAAAAAGATGATACTGTCTGGGCAGAAAGTGGTTACGAGGTAGGTTTCTTACAGTTTGAAACAGAGGCAGAAAAATGTGAATCCGCTGAAGAATTGTGCGACGTAAAGCTTACTCAGACAGACCGCTACGCAACTGTTAATTGCGGTAACACCGAATACATTTTCGACAAACCCTACGGCAGAATATGTTCAATCAAAAAAGACGGTACACAGCTTTTGGCTGCTCCCTCAAAGTTCAAAATGTGGCGTGCCCCCTCTTATAACAGGGGTTCTGTTGATGAGTGGATTGCAAACCATCTTCATCACGTTGCACAGAAAACTTATGAAACAAGAGTTTTTGAAAAAGACGGAAACATAATTATTGAAACTGATATTGCTCTCGGTGGTCCTGCAAATCCGCCTATATTAAAAGGTATGGTAACCTACAGTTTCTGCACCAATGGCACTATGGAAGTTTCAATCAAGGGCGATATACGTGAAAATGCACCCATACTTCCCCGTCTCGGAATTGAGCTTCTAATGAATGAAGAAAACGAAGATATAGTTTACTTCGGTCTTGGCGAAACCGAAACTTATGCAGACCGCTATAAAGCTGCAAGATATGGTGAATATACTCTTACAGTTACAGATAATTTCGTTCACTATATAAGACCCCAGGAGAATTCCTCACACTATAAGACACGTCGCGTTGCTGTCGGTAAAAAAGGTGGCTATGGTTTGTTTGTTGAAGGTCTTGGGGATACAAAAGATTTCTCATTCAATGCATCACACTATTCTGCAGAACAACTTACGGATGTTAAGCATGACTTTGAACTGAAAAAAGAGCCTTACACAATTTTCAACATTGACGGAAGATTCAACGCCATAAGCGAAGACTCTTCTCTTGACAATGACGAAAACAACAGACTCTTTGATGAAAAGCACATTGACTTTGGATTTAGTTTTAAAGTAATTGATATGTAAAAACTAAAAAAAATTCCGAACAAAATTTTGTTCGGAATTTTTTTATTTTTTCATAAAACCTACTATCCAATAATATATCGGTATACCTAAGAAAAGTATCCAGGCGTATTTCCAAAGCCCAAGGAAGAAACCCGAACAAAGAAACACCAGAAGAATACCGGGAACAATGGGTAACCTCAGCAAAAATGATTTTTGATTTTTGGCTCCGAAAGCATGGCAAAGTTGATAATAAAGAGGGATTGCCAAAAACATAAGCCAGGCAGGATGCCACAATTTAAAAAACATTCCCAGAATTATATAAACAACCGGTATTACTATAAACATTGGAAATTTCAACAAACCCGATTGTAAATCCGGAAAAAGTGGTGGTTCTGAATTTTGGTTTTTACGTTTTTTCTTAAACGAGGAGGGTGCATCGGCTGCATCCGTGGAATCTGTGCTTTCATTTTGTCCATTTTTATTGAAATCGTTTCCTATAAGTTCGTCCACACTTATACCATATATTTCAGAAAGGGCTATCAGATTGTTTAAATCCGGTGTAATATCACCACACTCCCATTCCGAAACAGTCTGACGGCTAATCCCCAGTTTTTCAGCCAGAGCTTCTTGGGAAAGATTATTTTCTTTTCTTATTTTCTGAAGTCTTACAGATAAATCGTTGCTCATATTATTCTCCCCAAATTTTCTTATTTAAATAATAATACATTTGCATTGATTTATCAAGTTTTTTATGATATAGCCGATAAATGAAGATTTTTATTTACCTGCAACAATAATAATCGTATATTGCAAAACATCGTCTATATTGCTATAATCAAACTATAAAAAGCTTTAAAGGTGAATTTTATATGAAAAAAGGATTTTTAAAAGGCAAGATTTCTTATGGTATAGGCGCAATTGGTCTGGATTTAAGTTACGGCATGTTTTATTCATACCTTGCTAAATATCTTACCGACATTTTACATTTAAATAAAAAGTTTCTGTTATTTTTAACTCCCATTGCACGAATATGGGACGGCATAAACGACCCTTTGATGGGCACCATAGTTGATAATACAAAAACAAAAATGGGCAAATACCGTCCTTGGATTCTTATAGGCTCGTTTTGTAATGCTGTTGTGTTAAGCCTATTGTTTACAAATCCGGGATTCGAATTAGGTGGTATTCCCCTTTACATTTACGTTGCGCTCCTTTATGTGGGTTGGGGTATGACAAATACAATGGCTGATATCCCATATTGGTCAATGGTACCGTCATTTACAAACGACCCCAACGAACGAAACATTATCGCAACCATCGCCCGTACATTTTCAGGTCTCGGTCAAGGAATCATTTCAATCCTCACACCGGTAATGCTACCCATATTAAGCGAAACTGTTGTAGGCGGTGAAAAACAAGCTGATGCCCACGGTTACAGTTTGTGGGCAACAATATGCGCATTTTGCCTCATCGGATTCTCCTGTTTTTCTGTTGCTATGACAAAAGAGAAGCATATAACCCAGCCTAAAGAAAAATTCACTTTCAAAAAGATGTTCAGCATTGCTAAAAACAATGACCAGCTCCTGATATTTATGCTTTTCGCTATGCTTTCCAATGCCGGCTGGTATATGGTTTCAGGCGTGGGTGTTTACTACTTTGATGTTGTTGCAGGCGACCCTGCAAAACAAAGCACATTTAATATGATTGGTGCCATCGGTTCTGTTCTCGGTCTTGCTGTTATCCCTGTTATGACAAAATTCACTACACGTCGCAGAACATACCAGACTTCTCTTATTCTTGCTATAATCGGATTTATAGGTATGTACATTTCTGTAAATGTAGCAGGCTCTTATATGGCTATGAACTTCTGTTATCTTGTTGCATCAATCGGTATCGCTTCAATGTTCGTATCCCAGACAGTATTCCTTGCAGATATTGTTGACTACGGCGAAATTAAACTTGGTTTCCGTTCGGAATCAATAATATTCTCGATGAAAGGATTCTTGCAAAAAATGGCTTACACCATTCAGACAATCGTCCTTTTTTCAGGTCTTGAGATTTCAAAATACAACGAAAATTTACACGCTCAAAACTCGGAAGAAGTTAAAAATGCCATAAGTTTTATGATGCTTATCGCACCCATAATTCTCCTTATTCTTTCCCTTATTATTTTCTCAACAAAATTCAAACTTCACGGAGAATATATGGAAGAAATTACAGCAAAGCTAAACAATAAAAAAGACAAGGAGGAGATATAAAGTGAATAACAAACCTCTTCCAACTAAAGCCTTACGAATAATTATTGGTGCTATTCTCATTGTTCTAGGCCTCTTGCTTTTGATAAATCCTGAATTTTCCCTTATGACTGTATGCAATTTTTTAGGTATTGTTTCCGTCATAAAAGGTCTGTCAAAAATTATTGAATACAAACGCAGCCACAATAAAAGCGGTATGATATCCGGTATTCTGTTTTTAGTTCTGTCATTCTTGCTTTTCTTACATCCGAAATCGTTGCTTTCAGTTTTCCCGGTTGTTGTCGGAATCGCTGTTTTAATCTACGGTATAAGCACATTTTTATCACGCAAGTCAAAAGAACTTCCTTCAAAAATACTTTCCATCATTATGGTTATAGTGGGAATTGTAGCTATTGTACTTCCTTTTAAATTTGCAGAAGCAATAACCGCTGTATCCGGTCTCGTTATTTCCCTTATAGGAATAGTCATTATCGTTTTGGCTTGTATCAAGGAAAAGCCGAAAACCTTGGATCCTGAAATTGAAAGCCGAGAAGAAACACAAAAAGGAAAAATTTCTTCACCCACCGAAGAAGAATATACAGAAGTGGAATTTACAGATGTAGATGACGAATAAACAAAAAGGGAGCTGTAAAAAAAACGCAAGTTTTTTTACAGCTCCCTTTTTAGGGGATAGGAAAAAAGATGCAGAACGGACAAACTGAGTAAAACCAAGGTTTCGACTTGGTTTTGCTTGCCCGAAGGCGTACAAAGGTACGTCGAGTGGCGAAGTTTGTTCGTAGTATAAAACATAATTTTTTCAACAATTTGTTGTTTCTTATGTTTTTAAAGGGTTCTACAGGCTTTATAAACCTGCAGAACCCTTTGTTATATATGGTGTTATACGGTCTGCGCTTTTTTACATCCCCTTTCTATTATAATATTGCTATTAATTTCGATATATCAAGCTCATTATATTTAGAAATAAAGGTTTTGAAAAATTGTAGCATTTGCAAAACTCCACCCTTTTGGTTACTCTCGCAGTTAAGCACTAAAAGAGGCTCATGCACACTCATACGAAGAAGTTGCCAACCATCGCCGTTTTGTTCATCAAAATTCACTCTTACACCTTCATGATTTACGGGAGCCACACTGATCCCTGAAGTGTTTTCACAAAGAGTTTTAAAGTCGTTTATAACAGAAAGTCCATAATCTCTGAAATCTGTAAGATTGATTGTAAAACGAACTTCTTTTTCTTCAAGAGGTGTTTTAAGCTCTGCTATTACACTCTCTATTGTTTTACCCTCTTTGGAAAGTCTTGCAGCCTCAATTATGATTTTTGTAATAAGATATGCACCATCATCAAGATAATAATTTTCGCTGAAAGCAGCGTGACCCGATGTTTCAATAGCAAGAGGTGCACATTTATTTTCTTCTTTTTTAAGTCTTATTGCCTCGTCAATAACATTCTTATAACCGCGTTTAAACCTGTGATGAACACCACCAAGCTGCTTTTCAATAAACTCATTAAGCCCATCTGATGTTACAGAGTCCGTAACAATAACTCCACCCTCATTATTTTTAAGTGCAATATATGAAGCAAGTGCCACAAGTTTATTACGATTAATTTCGTTAGCATTTTTATCTACACAAGCGGCTCTGTCACAGTCTGTATCGAATATTACGCCTAAATCTGCACCTGACTGTTCAACCGCTTCGCAAATAGATTTCATAGCAGTAGCATTTTCAGGATTCGGAATATGGTTCGGAAAATTACCGTCAGGATCAAGATAACGGCTACCATCAATATCTGCACCAAGAACTTTGAGCACTTTTTCAGCATAGAATGCGCCTACTCCGTTACCTGCATCCACAACAATTTTAAGGTTTTCCAAAGGCTTGTGGAAATTCTCTGCATTAACACCTTTTTTAATCATTTCACAAAGATCTTCACAGTATTTTTCCATATTATTGAGTTTTTCTGCTTCGCCAAAGACATCTGTTATCACATATGTTTTTTCCTGTGCGACGGTTAAAATCGCTTTAATATCATCGCCGGAAAAACCGCCATCGCGAGTAAAGAATTTAAGACCGTTCATCTCCATAGGAAGATGACTTGCTGTTATTTCTATAGCGGCATCAACATTAAAATTGATAACAGACATAAACATCGAAGGCGTAGAAGAAAGACCGCAATCATAAACTTTAACATTTAAAGATAAAAGAGTATCGCAAACAGTTTTAGAAATTCGAGGCGATGATACTCGAGAATCATAACCTACAGTAACAGCTAACTGCTCTTTACCCAACTTTTCTTTCAAAAACTCAACAAAAGCCGCTGTTATACTCATAAGACGGCTGTCTGTAAGGTCAACGTGCTTACCATCCTTTTCTATTGCAGTGCCACGTATATCGGTACCGCTTTTTAAGTACATAAGGTTATCCATCAATATTCCCTCCGTATTACATAATAAACTCTTTCCGTATCAGCTTTCGGCGCCGAACAACTCAAATCTGCATAACGATTAATAACTCTGAAACCTGCATTTTCTACTGCATCTGTTATCTCCTCATCAGAAAAAGCAGTTTCTTTAAAATTCTCGTTGAACCGCTCGTAGGTACTGCCGTTTTTAACAAAGAAATCAAGATTTATACCAACGGTTTTATTGTCTGAAAAAAGTCTGTTTTGCCACACACAATAAACATTTTTTTCATCATAGATAAAAGTATTATTACCCAAAACTTTACGATGTTTATACAGAGTATTAACATCAAATATCATTATACCGCCATCATCGATAAAATTTTTAAGAACTCTGAAGGTTTTTCTGACTTCATCGATATTTTCTAAATGGTTAATGCTATCAAGGGAACAAACAATAGCTCTTACTGTACCGTAAAGGTCGGTTTCCTGCATTTTCTGGCACAAAAGCATCACGTTTAAACCCTCAGAAAAAGCCTTATTCTGCGCTTCCATAAGCATATCTGCCGAAGAATCTGTTGCAATAACCTCAAAACCGTTTTTTGCAAATTCCACCGAAAGCGAGCCTGTTCCACAAGCAAGATCAAGAAGAAGACCATTTTCTATATGATTATCTTTAAGAATATTCATAATGTATTCTGCACGTTTTTCATAATCAACATTAAAAGTCAAATCATCATAAACACTTGCAAAAGAAGAATAAGCCATATTTTTCCTCCAAAATAAATATAATTCATTTTAACATATCTGTTTCTTTTAAACAACAAGACTTACATAGTTGTTTTACCAAAAAGATGCAAACAATTTTGTAAAACTTGCATACTTTAAAGGTTCGATTGTATGTGTTAATATATTGTTAATAAATTACATTATAACTGGAGGTTATAATATGAAAAAAAGCCTTTCGATTTTACTCGCTTTAATTATTCTTTCTTTAAGCGTGCTTCCTTGTTTTGCAGCTGAAGAAGAGTGCAACTGTGGTGAGCCGCCGATTATTTATGTTGCGGCACTGGGCAGTGGCTATGTTTTTCTTGATGCGGGAACAGAGAACGAAAGAACTCTTTTCCGTCCCGAAACAAGCGACATTTTAAACGATTTTGCACCGTTAGTTCCTGCGGCGGCTAACCTTTTACTCGACAAAGATTATGATGCTTTCGGCGATGTTCTTATTAACTGTGTTAATGCCTCTTTCGGTATGCTTGCACTCGATAATGAAGGTAAATCCCACGAAAGAGTAACATCTGAAGAATTCCATCCCGATGAAGAAACACCTCACGGCGTTGACCACAACTACTATTTCGGTTACGACTTCCGTCTTGATCCCGTTGAAAATGCACACAAACTCCATACTTTCATACAGGAAGTAAAAGAGCTTACAAAGCATGATACTGTCCGTTTCCGTGCTTCATCAATGGGCGGTGTTGTAACAATGTCATATATCAAACTTTATGGTACAGAAGATATTGAAACAATCATCTTCCAGTGTTGTCCGTTGCAGGGCACCGCAGTTGCAGGTGAACTTTATAACGGAAAAGTTGAAATCAATAAAGATGCTCTTTTAAATTATGCTACTTGTGCTCTCCCCGACCTCGGAAGTGATGCATTGGCAGGTATCCTTTATACACTTATTGAAATGCTTGATGCAGGCGGTGTATGGTTAGGTCTTGTGGATATTGCTGATGTACTTGTTGCTAACTTAAAAGACAGAGTTTTCGATGAAGCTCTTATCCCTATTTTCGGCACGATGCCCGGTATCTGGAGTTTTGTACCCCACGAGTATTATGAAACTGCAAAAGATTTTATGAAACTTGATGAAGAAACCCATCCTGTACTTCTCGAGAAACTTGATTTTTATCATTATGAAGTTCAACAACAAGCTGAAACACTTCTCAAAGAAGCCCAGGCAATCGGTACTAAAATTTATATTGTAGCAGGCTACAATATGCAACGCACTCCCCTGGTTACCGCATATAAAAACACCTCTGACGGTACAGTTGATACACAGTACGCAACAATCGGTGCTACTTGCGCATATATTGGTGAAACTCTTCCCGATGATTATACCCAGGCTCGTTTCCCGGAAACAAGATATATTTCACCCGACAGAATGATTGACGCTTCAACCTGTGCCCTTCCTGAGTGTACATGGTTTATAAAAGATATGCTCCACAGCACCACACACGATGGTCACGATGAATTTTACAAAGTTCTTTTCAACAGCGATATGCAGTTAACTGTAAACGATATGAGTGAGTATCCTCAGTTCATGCAGAATGATATTAATAACCAGACATTTACGCGAGTAAAACCCACTCTCGGAAATGATGTTCTTGACGCTCTGAGCAATGCTTCAGAGAGAACAAGTTTCTTAAACATTATGAAATTGTTTGTAGCATTCTTTGAGTCCTTCTGGGATTTCATGATGAAATAATAATTATTATTTATCATTAAAACACAAAACAATTCAGGCCTTTCCTTTTAAAAAAGTGATTACACAAGAAGAGTCAATACGGAGTTTATCCGCATTGACTCTTTTTTTGAGAATATACAATTAAGTAAGATTAATCACACAACAAAATCTTTTCCATATTTTCGCCGTCTTCATATGCCTCTTTATCTCTGTTGGGGAAATATTTATCTAAAAGGAAATACGTAAACATAACGTATCTCAATTGACCATAGCAAAAAGCTTTACCATTTTCATCAATTTCAACAGCTACACTTCTCTTATTATGTAATCCGTCTATAATTTTTTCAGCGGTATTATCTTCTGAGAAAACCACAGTAAAATGTTTTCCGCATATTGGGTCACTTGAATAACAATGTGAATCTGTTATCCCGACATATGCAACATCTTGGGAAGATATTTTATCCGTTGCAATAGCATGTTGCATATTGCTTATCTGAGATTCATTCAATCTTGAACCGGATACAATTTCAATACCATCAAACTTTCGGTATTTTATAAGATCTTCCACCAAAGCTAACGGCACATCCATTCGATTACCTTTATGACTTAATGGCTTCCACATTGGGTGGCACAAAACACTGAAGCCTCCGTTTGCTCTTATTTTTTCAAATAAAAACTGAGTACATGCAAACGCAAGCGGATCTGAATGGACATCCTTATCCTCATCCAATATTTCTTTTATCCTTTCATCCAAACAAGTATCGCCGTCACTATTGATTATGCATTTCACAGTGTAGTTATAACGATCAAGTTGCTGAGGAGCGCCTAACGAAAGAATATGCATTGGAGTATAATCACAAGAATATTCCTCACCACGAATAACCGTGATCTTCCCACCATTCTCTTTCACCCAATTTTCTGCATATTCAGATCCTTTGTATTGGTTATGATCTGTAATTGCAAGAAAATCACATCCAAATTTTCTTGCTGAACATACAACCTGTTCAGGTGGTTCAAAACCATCAGAATAAGTGGTATGACAATGTAAATCGCCTTTCAGATACTTCATAGCATAAAGATCCGATTCCACAGCATATACGTCGTATTCAACAAATAAATATTTGTTTTCGGACAAAGCTACTTTGGCAACAGTAATTCGATATGATTGTTCTGATGGGAAATTCACTTTTATTTTTATTTTATTGTCAGAAGCGGTTACCCTGAAAAAAGTATCTTTATACTCTTTTAATGCCTGATAAGGATAATTCAACACCGGTGTAATCAAGACATCGTAATCTCCGGAAATTTCTTGGTATTTATATTTGCAAGAAATTGTAATAACACTCTCTTTATTACACTCATAAAAAATATCACTTATGCGATAATATTCTGCTTTATTGCCCTTTGCATCAAACTTTTTATAATAATTTTGCTCCAACTTAAGCAATTCTTCATTTATCTTTTCGATGGTTAAATTACCTTCAGAAGCAACTTTAAAAGCTCTTTCTCTTAATTCGTTTGATATCCAGTTCCTTTTTGATAATTGTTCTTTTAAATATTCTACAACATCCATTATAAACACCCTTCACAATAAATATTTGTATCAAAATATACTGCTTAATCTTTTTTATAATTTATTAAAAAATTCATTTCAAAATTATTTTTTGCTTTCGTTTTTATAATTTTTTCAACTTAACTAAGACACTGTGAAACTAAAATATTACATAATACAAAACCCAAAAATTCTTTTTAAAACAACAAACAGCACTACTTGCGTAGTGCTGTTGATTATAAGAAACCTAATTGATTAGCCGAAAAGACCACCAAATAATTCAACAATTTTTGCAAAAAGACCAAAGATAATTGAAACTATCATATTGGGTCTTACAACTTCCTGTTCTTCTTTTGCGGTAGCACCTACATAATAATCAAATGATTTTTCATCTTCTTCGCCTGTTGCAACCCACTCGCCATCAACATACTCTTGTTCTACATACTTAATTGTAAGAGTATAATCACCGAATGATGTATGAACAAAGTTTATATCGAAGTTTCCTTCTGTGAATTCGCCGTTAAACTCGTCATTTACATACCAGGAAACAGGAAGGTATCTTTTTGTTCCTTCAGCAATAGAACCATCTGCCTGAACGTTATCTGTACCGCTACCATATGCTGTTACACGAATTGTTTTGTGGTAGATATATTCTTCAAGAAGACCTTGAGCAGTATTGTTATCTGCTGAATAAATCTTCATGCTGCCGATATCAGCAATTATATCAACCGTGCCACATCCGTTACTACAATCAGCATGCTTTGTACCATCTGCTTCATAAGTTGCGTTGTTATCTGAAACATATCTGTCAAAGCTGTGTTCATTAACTGAGAATGATGCGTTAATTGTTACATCTGCTTCGTCATAGATACAATCAATTATCAAACTTTCAACATAAGCATTTGCGCTAAGAGCAGCTTTAGGCTGAATTGAAACGGATAAAGTTTTACCGGGATCAAGATTAAGTGAACCGCTTGCTAATGAAACATTATAATTCTCGCTTGTTGGTAATGTGTATGAAAGCTTAACATTACCTTTGTTAGTGATTGTTATAATCTGTGCTGCAGGAGTAGCATAATCAACACACACTGAACCAAACTTAGCATCAGTTTCACTTACTGAAATTGTGAAATCAAGTTTTGTCCAAATAGGATAATATGTAACATCGCCTGTAACCTTTGCAGTTTTACCCTTAGGTCCGATTTCATCAGTATCTTCATAGTCACCGTCTGAACCGATAACTAAAATTGTAGCAGTCCAACCAGTCAAAATATAGCCATCACGAGTAAAAATTTCACCGGGAGCATACACAGTTTTGTTGAAATCAACTTGGTAAGTCTGCTCTGTACCAACACCATATTCACCGGGAGCAAAAGTTACGGTATATTCTTCAGCTTCCCAATAAGGATAGAGTGTTCTGTTACCGGTAACCTTATATGTGCCGTTAAGGTCATAGTTCTTTCTTGTACCTGAAGCAGCAGTAGACCAACCTGCCTGTTCATAACCTCTGCGAGTGAACGCAGCACCGGGAAGTGTAATGTTAATCTTAGAGTTAACTACAACCGGGTCGGGTGCTGTACCCTGACCATAAGTACCGGGTGCAAATTTAATTGTGTATGTAGCTGCAAGTACAGAAACGCTCACAACTGAAAGGAGCATTAAAACTGTCATAAACACAGCCAAGGATTTTTTGAAGATTTTCTTCATGGCGATTCCTCCAAATCAATAAGTATACCTTTACATTTGAATTATAACATAATTGTCTAAAAATTCATATTATCACTTTCAACAAACATACACGAAAAAAACTGTTAAACTTACTGATTTATCACAATAAAATGTTAAAATACACCATCATACTACCCTTTGATAAATTCAATGTTTTAAATCTATATAACTTCATTTTAACGGACTTTTTCACAAGACTTGAATTGTTTGAAGAATCGTGTTATTCTTTTGTCTGTAAAACCACAACACAGGAGTTAACCCAATGAAAATAGGAAACTTGGAAATAACCGAAAAAGCTGCGCTTGCACCTATGGCAGGTGTTGCAGACCGTGCTTTCCGTGAACTTTGCAGAGGTTACGGAGCCGCTTACACAGTGTGCGAAATGGCAAGCGCAAAGGGAATTAGTTTAGGTGACAGAAAAAGTGCCGAACTTTTATCAATTTCCGAACCTGAACGTCCTGCAGGCTCTCAGATTTTCGGCAATTCTCCCGAAACGATGGCAAAAGCTGCTGAAAAAGCCTTGGAATACTCACCTGATTTTATTGATATAAATATGGGATGTCCCGCCCCCAAAGTAGCATCATCCGGCGGTGGTGCATTACTTATGAAGTCCCCTGTTTTAGCCGCAGAAATTGTAGAAGCCGTTGTAAAAGTTTCAACAGTTCCCGTAACCGTAAAAATGCGTTCAGGATGGGATGATTCTGCTATAAATGCAGTCGAACTTGCAAAGCGTTGCGAACAGGCAGGCGCCGCTGCCATAACCGTTCACGGCAGAACAAAAGTGCAAATGTATGCGCCACCTGTAAACACGGATATTATAAAACAGGTTAAACGTTCTGTATCTGTTCCGGTTATCGGCAATGGTGACATTACAGACGGCAAATCTGCTGCAAAAATGCTTGAAGAAACAGGATGCGATATGGTAATGGTCGGCAGAGGAGCTCTTGGTCGTCCCTGGGTATTTCAGGAAATCAACGCCTATTTAAACCACGAAATAATTCTTCCCGAACCAACAGCAACCCAAAAAATGCACATTATGTTAAAACATATTGAAAAAATATGTGAGTACAAAGGTGAGCGTGTGGGCATACGCGAAGCAAGAAAACACGCAGCCTGGTACACAAAGGGTCTTCACGGTGCAGCAAATTACAGAGCAAGAATCGGACTTATAGAATCTATTGACGAACTGCAAGAAATTGCCCTTGAATTAATTGAACAAAATTGATAAAAACCTACACTCCACCGATGGAGTGTAGGTTTTCACTTTATTCCGTAAGACTTATATCAGCTAAAAACGCCACGCAAGGCAGCTAATATTTTTTCGAAGAAGGCAAACAACCTATACAGGAGATTGGTTTCAAAGGAATCACCGGTAGAACTTACACGCTTTTCATCAGTATAATTACCGATACCCATTACGTAAGTCTCCATTTCACCGGTTTCGGTAGTGCGGTTTTCGAGCTTATAATCAACACCCTCAACCAATGTATATTTAGAATCGGTTACCTTAACCCCATCTTTCGAAGATATCTTCGCTTCGGTAATACTGCGAGGTAGAACCTCCAAGGTGAAATTTTGGGTTCCGCTTAAATTACCTGTACCCTTAACCGCTATGTTGTAGGTGCCTACACCTTTTACTTTATCAAGACCGATTATCTCGTAATCTTTACCCTCACAAAGCAAATTGTTACCGATATAAAGCGATAAATCGGGCTCAATACCGTTAGGTGAATAGTGTGTAAAATCTTGATAATTAACAGTAACATTTTTTAACTGACATGCTAAAATATTAAACTTGCCTTTTGCAATAAGGTGTTTGAAATCCCCTAAACCTCTTGCAGTAACGCTTGCAACACCAACATCAATATTATCGCTGTAGCTCAGCTTATATTCACTGTTCAAAACCAATTGTCTGTTATTGGCTTTGGCTTTTACGGTTGGTTCAATTGCCTTACCTGTGTAGGTCTGGTTAGGAATAGCATCTAACACAAGGGTTGTATATTTAATATTATTCTGAATTGCGTATTCCTCGGCGTATGAACCCTCGTTGCAATAAATAACCATTTCCATATTAGAATCCATGAAGGCATCTTCGCTTATGGAAGTAACGCTGTCGGGAATAACAACTGTTTCTAAAGAAGTGCAGTTAGCGAAAGCTGCTGAACCGATTTCCTCAACCTTTCCGCCGATTACTACTATCTCAAGTTCTGCACAATCCCAGAAAGTTTCGTCAACAATACTTGCAACGCTTTCGGGCATAACAATTTTTTTCAACGGACATTTTCCGAAGGCACCTCTTGAAATATATGTAATATTTTCAGAGAAAATAATTTCTTTAAGCCCTGCCCTATTGAATGCATAAAAGCCTATCTCAGTTAAATTTTCAGGAAATTCAATATATTCAAGCTTCGTACAGCACCAGAACGCCTCACGTCCAATCACAAGTAAGCTATCCGGCAAATCTATTGAAGTTATTCTTGCATTCACAAATGAGCCGTCAATAACCTCAAGTCCTTCGTTCAGATTGATTTCAGTTAGTGCGTTACTTCTGAAAGCCTTTCCTATTCTTTTTACATTTTTAGGAATGGTTATAGTTGTAATACTGTTGTTTGTAAAGGCGTAATCGGGAATTTCAGTGAATTTCGCATCCTCGTGTAAATTTAATTCCGTAAGTCCCAAACTGTCTGCAGCATATTCTTCGATAACCTCAACGTTTTCACCAACATTAAGTACCTCAAGACCAAATTCATTAAGTGCATAAGACCTGAGAGTACCGCCGGTTATTGTTAATTCTTTAAAATTGCAAGGTTTATAAACACGTCGGCCGTAATAATAATCATAAGGGCTTGAACGATGGTTATATTCCTGTGTTACGTACTCAAAGGAGTTATGACATTTAGCACAATAAAAACGAGCATTTTCATCATCGGAAGAATCGAACCAATAGCCAATAATCGAATAAAATGTATCAGTTTCAACATCGCGACTTTTCCCTACAAAGGGAACGGTAAGCTTTTCCAAGCCGCACATACCTGCAAAGGCTCTATATTTAATTTCAACTACACTATCAGGAACCACAAGCTCTTTAATTTTACAACAACCGTTAAATGCATTGGTTTCAATTTCAAGAACAGTGTTAGGAATAATAATCTCCGCAAGACTTGAACAACCATAAAATGCATTTTCCGGAATATATGACAAACCCTCGGGGAGATTAATTGCAGTAAGACTTGAGCAGCCGTTGAATGAGTTTTTTGAAATATATCCCAAGCTATCGGGTAGCTTAATCTCAGTAAGAGCCGAGCAACCCTTGAATGCGTTTTCTTCAATATATAACAAACTATCAGGAAGAATTATGCTTGTTATATCCTTGTTGCCTGAAAATATCGTACCAATTCGTGTAACACCATCAGGTACTACTACTTCAGTATCAGTTCCCCTGTATTTTGTAAGTTCACCATCTTCGGTAATAACAAAGTTGTCCTCGGTTCCGGTATATTGGGTTTCATCAAAAACGCCTTCGCCTATTGAATAATATGTACTCGGTAATTTTACATCCTTAAGATTAGTACAACCCTTAAAAGCATATTCACCGATTGTGCTGACGCTATCGGGAATTACAACACTTGTAATATTACTACATTTAAAAAATGCGAAATCACCGATTGTATTAACCTTTTCGGGAATTTCTATACTTTTGAATCTGCAAAGAGCAAAAGCTCTGGAGCTGATTTCCGTAACGTTTTTTGGTATTGAGAAATTTTCTAAAGCAAAACAGCTTTCAAAAGCCGAGCTGTGTATCTTAGTTATTTTATCAGAATTTTCAAATACAACCTCTTTAAGTCCCTGGGCCTTCATTGCAAAGCCCGTGGGTATTGCGGTGTCTTCCACCGTTTCCTTTATAGTGATTTTTTCAATCATTTTGGCATTCTGGAAGTTATAATCATAAATGTTCTTTGTTATGGTAACCTCTTTAAGAGAGTTTGGTACATAATAATATTCGCTAACATTATTATAACTGTCATATCTGCAAATGTAGGTGTTTGGAAATTTCGCATTACCGAACATCGTGCCGATATTATAGCTTCCCTTTGAATCCTCCATATTACCAAAATCTCCGTAACCTACAAAGGGTGCAGTAAGACTTGTTATATCAGCACCATGAAATGAACCGAAAGAAACCTTTTTCAAGGAATCGGGTAAAACAAGGGCCTTGCCATCAAAACAAGTGAAATTCTTAAAAGCCCATGCACTGATTTCTCTTAATTCAGGAGGAAACTCAAAGCTTTTAACCGCCGAGCAATCAGCAAATGCATATTGTTCTATAGTAAGAAGTGTATTGGGTAAGGTAATTTCTTCAAGCGCAGTACAGCCCGAAAAAGCGTATTCATCAACTGTTATCAAGGGACTTGTAACCTCAACCTTTTTAATGGCAGTAAAATCTCTAAATGCGCTTTTACCAATGATTGTAACATCACCCTCAATAGTAACATTCACACATTTATCCTGCATATTTTTCCATTCTTCGGTAGAGGTATATGTTTCGGACAATTCACCCGAACCGCTTACAACTAAATTTTCACCGTCAAACGTCCACGTTATTGCATCCGCTGCACTGACGTAGGTTATGACACTTGTTGGTGCTATTGATAACAGCATCAACATCGTTAAAATTATTGATAAGGATTTTTTTAATATGTTTTTCATTGATCTTCCTCCTATTCACTCAAAAACTGAAAACTGCAGTTTTCGTATTCTACTGTTACGATAATGCCTGTTTCTGCCCCATCCGAAAACTCTTCGGTTGTTATTATGCAATCACTTTTTTGAATTTCTTTTTCCGTTCCGTCACTTAATACGGCAAATACTCGCATATCGTCAATTGTGTACGCATTTTCGAAAGTTCCGTAAAGTGATGTTACTATAACAGGGTTTAACTCTTTTTCGGGTATAACAGTTACGTAAAACGAAGTGGTAAAGTCTTTGTAATATATTTTTATTTCTGTAAGACCGTCTTGCTTGGTTTCACATATTTCATAGGTTGCCGATGAAATGGGTAAAACATCATTTTCACCGTTTGTGTAATTAACCGAAACATAAAAACCATTTAAAGATATATCCTCGTGGGAATTAACTGTGGTGTAAAAGCCGGGTGGTGCAATAACAGTTATATTTTTGATTTCTCTTACCATTTCAGTTGTAAGCGTTGGCTCTGTAAACTGTTGTGAAGTTTGCACCTGAGTTTCGCTCGTGGTAGAAGTTTCTGTAGTTAGTTCTGTTGCAGGATATTCCGATGTAGGTTCTTTTCGGTTAAATATTTGTTCAAGTTTTCCGACTGCTGATTTTATAAATTCGCTTTCAACTACTATTATTTCGTTACCAAGGCTAAAGCTTGTGGCGCCAACTGTAAAAGCAGCAACTGCAGCACATGCCGCCGCAACAACAAGTTTTTTCTTTTTCTGAAGATTATATTTTTTGATTATGCTGTTTATATTTGTTATATTTTCTGAATTTTCAAATCCACCATTCTGCAATTCATAAATTGCGCTTAACGCCAGGCAACAATCATCAATGAGTTCTGCGTTTATCTCTTCATAGTTTTTGTTTAATTCTTCTTCAATTATATTATTTAATTCTTCTGTCAAAGAGTTGTAAAATAAATTATCATTTAAGTTTTCATTTGTAATAAAATGTTGTTTCAATGAAGCTTTCAAAAATCGTCATCTCCTTCAAAACGCTCTGTTATCAATTCTTTCACTTTTTGCCGCAATCGTGACAGTCGTTTGGCTACCGCTTGATATTTCATATTTAATTCCGTTGCGATTTCTTCAAGGGATTTATTTTCAATATATTTTAATTTATATAGTTCTTTTTCTTTTTCGTTTAATAGCAGCAGTAGTTTTTCTGCTAATAAATCGTAATCCAAATCATTGTATCCCTCATCTTTTGCCGGAATTGTATCTGATAAACTGTCTATCTGAACAAAAGCTTCTGCTTTTTGGTTTTCCCGCCATTGGGTTTTTATTAAATTGTCTGCTATTTTATATAAAAAACCTGCCACATTTTTAATTTCTTCGTTTTTCATATAATGTTGATAAAGTATGAAAAAACTCTCCTGGACACAATCATCTGCTTGTTCCCGGTTTTTCAGTTTACACATACAGAAGCGGTGCAGATTTATATAATAAAGATTGTAATCACGTTCAAGTTTTTCATTTGCTATTTGTTTTTTACTCACCTGCACACTCCTTTCAAAACATCCTTCTGTTATATAGTGTCAAAAAGTGTAAATTTTGACATGAAATTTTTAAAAATTTTTATTTTTATATTTTTTATCGTAGCATACGAAAAAACCATTGTCAAAAATCGGATAATAAAATCCATTTCCAATATTTATACAATGAAATTAAAAGCCTCGTATGTTAAGATTTACGTATCTTTTCATACGAGGTGATTTTTTGAAAAAACTTTTAAACTTCGCTCTTGCAGTTATTTTGTGCTTGAGCACATTGTCAGCATTACCGAAAGCCGGGGCTGCGGTAAAACCGATTGGTGCAGGTAGAGTTAACACAACTTCAACTTCACTTAATGTACGTTCCGCACCATCCTCAACAGCTACCGTCAAAACAACGCTAAAAAGAAATACGTACGTTACCCTTATCTCAAAAAGCGGTTCATACTGGTATGTCCGTTATTCATCGGGTGGATATGGTTACTGCCACTCAGATTACATTTATCATGTTTCCGCTAAAGTGAGAACGGTAAAAACAACATCGGGTAATTTGCGAGTAAGAAGTGCAGCTTCAACCACCGCTTCTGTTCAGGATTATTTACCCAGCGGTACTTACGTAACCGTACACGTGGTAAGCGGAAACTTTTCAAAGATAATCTATAACGGCAATAAAGTCGGTTATGTTCATTCATCATATCTTGCTACACCATCAACAACATCAGGGCAGACAAGTTATAAATCAATAAAACTCAATGTTCCGAATTTCAAACAAACTGATTCCCGTTGGGCAAATGTAACGCTTGGTTCTTCTGGTCAAACCATTGGCAGAATCGGTTGTGCTACAACCGCACTGGCTATGACTGAGAGTTACAGAACAGGCACAACTATTTATCCTCATAAAATGGCGCAAAAACTCAGTTACACTTCCGGCGGTGCCGTATACTGGCCCACCAACTACAATATAATTACATCCTCAAGCGGATATTTAGGAAAAATATATTCCGCCTTACAATCAGGGAAACCTGTAATTGTTGGTGCAAAAAAAGCTAACGGAAGTCAACATTATGTTGTTGTAACCGGTGTTGCTGCGACCAATACACTCACAACATCATCATTTTATATTAATGACCCGGGTTCAAATACGCGAACAACACTTTCGCAATTTTTCAGCACTTATCCTAACTTTTATAAAATGCTGTATGTAAAATAATATTTGGTACAGAGGGTGCGTTTTATCTGTATCCTCTGTACTTTTGTTTTGTATATTGCTAACAAAATAACATATAAAATTTATATCAAATTACTTAAGTGTTTATTTTAAATAACACTTTCTTTTTTCTTTTAAAAGTGTTATACTATCAATATGTAATAATATATTAGAGTTTTGTGCCGATTTTCATCGGTTTGAGTATAACATTTATTCAAAGGAGTGCAGTTTGTGGAAAGATTTGTTATCCGCGGCGGAAACAAGCTGAACGGTGAAATAAATATCAGCGGTGCTAAAAATGCTGCTCTTGCTATAATTCCTGCGGCCCTTTTCGCAAGAGAGGAATGCCGTATTGAAAACGTTCCTGATATCAGTGACGTTTCAACGATGATTAAAATTCTGAAGTTTCTGGGTGCAGAAGTTTTAACACCGGAAAAAGGTGTTCTTGTTATAAATTCAAAAGACGTTGAGCCTCGCCCCATTCCCGATGAAATGACCAGAAAATTAAGAGCATCTTATTACCTTTTGGGTGTACTTTTAAGCGAATTCAATAATGCTTGTGTTGCACTCCCGGGTGGCTGTTATTTCGGTCTTCGTCCCATTGACCAACACATTAAAGGCTTTGAGGCTTTAGGTGCAACCGTTAACACAGAAAAAGCTGTGGTTTGTGCCGAAGCGCAGGAACTTTACGGTTCATCGATTTATCTTGATGTTGTTTCTGTTGGTGCAACAATGAACGTAATGCTTGCAGCTGTAAAAGCAAAAGGACTTACTGTAATTGAAAACGCAGCAAGGGAACCTCACATAGTTGACCTTGCAAACTTCCTTAACTCTATGGGTGCTGATGTCCGCGGTGCCGGTACAGAAGTTATCAAAATCCGTGGCGTTTCTCATATGCATGGTTGTACGTACTCAATAATCCCCGACCAGATTGAAGCCGGCACTTATATGGTTGCCGCTGCTGCTGCCGGTGGCGATGTTACAATCAACAATGTTATTCCCAAACACCTGGAATCCATAACAAACAAACTCGAGGATTGCGGTGTTACCGTAATTGAGGGCGACGAAAGCGTAAGAATTATATCTGACGGAAAACGTTCCCGTGCTTGCAGAGTCAAGACAAGCCCTCACCCCGGTTTTCCCACAGATATGCAACCCCAATTTGCAACACTTCTTTGCACTTGTAACGGTACAAGCACTGTTGTTGAAGATGTATGGGATAACCGTTTCAAATATACTGACCAATTAAGACGTATGGGTGCTAATATAATTGTAAATGGTGATACAGCTTTGATATCAGGTGTTGAAAAACTCAATGGTGCACCTGTTGAAGCTGATGACCTTCGTGCCGGTGCAGCAATGGTTATTGCAGGTCTTATGGCAGAAGGCGAAACCACCGTAGGCAACATTAAACTTATCGACAGAGGTTACGAAAATCTTATTGAAAAATTAACCGGTGTCGGTGCTGATATTGCACGAGTAAATATTGACGAGGAATAATAAAATATATGCTTAGATTTTGCCCGCTGTTTTCTTCAAGCAGCGGCAATTCTGTTTACATAGGTGACCGTGACGGCGGTATACTTGTAGATGTAGGCAGAAGTGCCAAACAAACTGATTTAATGCTTAATAAAATAGGTGTGGACTTTAGTTCAGTTAAGGGTATTTTTATTACCCACGAACACACCGACCATGTTAATGGTCTCAGTGTTTTTGCTGCAAGGCATAATATACCTGTATACGCAGCACCGGGAACACTGCTTGCTTTAAAAAATAAAGGTGTGTTGACTTCTAAACACGTGGATATAGCCCTTAATACAGAAGATATTTCCATTGCAGGGCTCAACATTAAGCCTTTCAGAACATCCCATGACTGTGCTGACGGCAGAGGTTACGTAATAACAGGTTGTGATGGTGTGACCAAAGCAGCAATAGCAACAGACACCGGCTTTGTTTCGCCTGAACTTCTCAGTACAATTACAGGATGCAAACTTGTGTATATAGAATCCAACCACGATGTTGCTATGCTTCGCTCCGGCCCATACCCATACACGTTACAAAAACGTATTCTTTCTAACATTGGTCATCTTTCAAATGATGCCTGTGCTGATGCTCTGTGCGCTCTTGTTAACAAAGGAACAACCCATTTTGTTCTTGCCCACTTAAGCCGCGAAAATAATACACCCCACCTTGCTTATGACACCTCAGTCACAAAACTCAGGGATATGGGTGCACTTGAAAACAGAGATTACATATTAAAAGTGGCTGAACCTGAAAACAACAGCGGAATTATTACAATATAACAAATGGTCTGTAACACTTTTTATAGTGTTACAGACCGTATTTTATTTATTGAAAACTTTCATTAATTCATCTTTTATAAGGCAATGACCTGCGGCAGTAGGATGAACACCGTCACAAAGCCAATATGCTGTATCGCCATCGCTTGAAACTTCGTCAAACTTATCCTGTAAAGGTACAAATCTGAGATTGAATTTTTCTGCAATTCGTTTTGCTGCAGTCGCTCTTTTATTGAGTTCTTCACGAAAAACATCGTAATATCTTTCCGTGCCCGAACCTTTAAGAACAAAAGGCTCCAATATTATAATTTTGAGTTCCGGAAGTTCTTCAAGAAGTTCTTCTATGAGCATACCGTAAATTTTTTCGAATTTTTCTGCCGCAACACCATTTTGCTCATTAAGTTCGTGCCAGACATCATTTACACCTATAAGAATAGACATATAATCAGGTTTAAGGTTGATTATGTCTTCTTTCATACGAGCATAAACTTCAACGATTTTATCACCGCTGATACCGCGATTTATAAATTCAAATTCGTGAGGTCTGTTTTTGAGAACGTCCGCTGCAAAAAGATTAGGATAACCATATCCGTAATTATTATCATTATCTCGACGGCGGTCAGCATCTGTTATTGAATCGCCTTGAAACAAAAATTTTATCATTTTAATCACCTTTTTCATTCTGTTTGGGTCTTAATTATATTGATAATACTGTTAATAAGTGGTATAATTATTTATTGGGTCCGTCATAATTTGCCTCGGGAGATTCAACCCATGGACATTCAATTTCGGGAACCACTTTTTCAGGTGCCACCCAATGAACAGCGTTATTGATTATCTTCTGAACTTCAGGAATATAATATGTGGGATTTTCCTCATGACCGGGTTGGAAATAGAATACTTTACCTAAACCCCTGTACCAGCAGTTACCTGAACGGAAAACTTCGCCACCTTTAAACCAACCGATAAACACAGTTTCATCGGGAGCCGGTATATCGAAACGTTCACCATACATTTCCTCAACAGGAATATCAAAACTTTCTGGAATATCCTTTGCAATAGGATGTGAGGGGTTTATACACCACACTCTTTCGCGGTCACCATCTCTCCACTTGAGCGAACAGGTTGTTCCCATAAGTCTTTTAAAGGGCTTTGAAAAATGTGCTGAGTGAAGTGCTATAAAGCCCATACCGCGCATTACCCTATTATATATTTTCTCAACAAGTTCATCGGGAACACACTCATGCGCCATATGTCCCCACCATAAAAGAACATCGGTGTTTTCAAGAACATCTTCAGGAAGACCGTTTTCAGGATCGTCTAAAGTTGCTGTTCTTATATTAAGAGATTCATCTGTACCTAAAAAATCTGCGATACAGTTGTGTATTCCTTTGGGATAAACGGCTGCTATGCTTTCACTTTCTTTTTCGTGGCGACCTTCATTCCAAATAGTAACAAAAATCATAAATTGCACCTTCCTGTGTTTAGATTATGTTATAATAATATACCACTGACATTATTTTTTCAAGCGAATATAAAGTATCTTTTTGTACGAAAGTACAGGATGATTTTTATATAAAATGTGAGTTCGAAACCATCCTCACACTAATAAAAACTATGGAGATGAAAAAAATGAAAAACAGGAAACAAACTAAAGGAATTGCTTTTACAGCAATTATTGCAGCAATATATGTTGTTTTAACATATGTTGCTTCGGCACTGGGGCTTGCAAGCGGAGCCGTTCAAGTCAGACTTTCCGAAGCCTTGACAGTTCTGCCTGTTTTTACACCTTATGCAATTCCCGGCCTGTTTGTAGGATGTTTGCTTGCAAATATCCTTACCGGATGTGCTTTATGGGATGTAATTTTTGGAAGCCTTGCAACTCTTTTAGGAGCATTAGGGACTTATTTGTTGAGAAAATACAAATTTGCACCTTTATTACCACCCATTATTTCCAATACGCTTATCATTCCACCGGTGCTGTTGTATGTATATAATATCGAGGGAAGTTTTTGGTATTTTATTGTAACCATTTTTATAGGAGAGCTCATTTCCTGCGGTATTTTGGGCTACATACTCCGAAAATCTCTCGATAAAAGAAATATCTCACAATATTTTAAATAAATTTCCTGACAGGGGTTTATTTTTGAAATAAGTTGGAGTATAATTTTTAAGTAGTAATTATGGAAGGAACCTTCTCATGAACATAGATCAAGTTATTAAAACTGCAAAAAGAATCCATTTTATTGGAATTGGCGGCAGCGGAATGTGTCCGCTTGCTGAAATTTTGCACGATAAGGGTTATTATCTCACGGGCTCCGACAATAACGAAACCGACACATTAAAAAGGATCCGCGATTTAGGCATACCTGTCGTTCTCGGTCAAAAAGCAGAAAATGTTGATGGCGCTGATATGGTAGTTTTTACGGCAGCACTTCTTCCCGATAATCCCGAACTTGTTGCTGCAAAAGAAAAAGGCATACCAACTTTCGAACGAAGCAAACTTTTCGGTTATTTCACAAGAGAATACGATAACTGCATTGGTGTTTGCGGAACACACGGCAAAACAACAGTAACATCTATGCTTACTCACATCCTTATTGATAATGATTTTGATCCTTCTGCAATAATTGGCGGAAAACTTCCGCTTACCGGCACTAACGGTCGAGTTGGAAAAAGCGATATCCTTGTATGCGAAGCTTGTGAGTACAAAGATACCTTCCTGGACCTTACACCCGATATAAGCGTTATTCTCAATGTTGACAAAGACCATATGGAATACTTCAAAACACTTGAGAATCTTGAAGCTTCTTTCAGGAAATTTGCAGATATGTCAACTAAATGTGTCATCTACAATGGTGACGACAAAAACACTCTTGACAGTATTTCCGGTATCACAGGCAAAACAATGATTTCTTTCGGAAAAAGCGATAATTGTGATTATATTGCAAAGGATGTTCAATGGAAAGATGGCGCTTTCCCCTGTTTTGATGTTTATCATAAATGCGAAAAACTTGGCAGAATCGAATTAAGTGTGCCCGGTGAACATAATGTACTTAATTCTTTGGCTGCAATTTGCAGTGCTATGTACTTCGGAGCAACCTTTGAACAGTGCAAAATCAGTATAGCTACTTTCAAAGGTGCCGGCAGACGATTTGAATATTTAGGTGAATTTAATGGCGCTGATATTGTTGATGACTATGCTCATCACCCTGCTGAACTTGAAGTTACGCTTTCAGCCGCTAAGAAAATGAATTACAAACGTGTTTGGGCAGTGTTCCAGCCCTTCACATTCAGCAGAACTAAAATGCACCTGGATGCTTTTGCAAAGGCACTCTCTATTGCTGATAAAGTTGTATTAACCGAGATTATGGGTTCACGTGAAATAAACACATACGGCATCACAACACAAGATCTTGCCGATGAAATTCCCGGTAGTGTTTGGTTTGATACATTCCAGAAGGTTTGTGATTACGTAAAAGAAAATGCCGAAGAAGGCGATTTAGTCCTCACACTCGGTTGCGGCGATGTTTATAAAGTCGCTAAAATGATACTTGATAAAGAATAAATGAGATAAGAAGTTGCAATCACGGTGAGGAGTGCAACTTCTTAATTTATGCATAAAAATATATCAAAACGCCTTGCAAATTAATGCAAGGCGTTTTAATTTAATAAAAAATGTTATCAGACTAATTCAAGAATGCACATCTCAGCTGCATCACCGCGGCGAGCTTCAGTCTTGATTATACGGCAGTAACCGCCGTTTACGTCTTTATACTTGGGGGCGATTTCGTTAAAGAGTTTCTTAACAACCTCGTCCTTAGTAATGTATGCCAAAGCCTGTCTCTTGTTGTGGAGACTATCGACTTTTGCGAGGGTGATCATCTTTTCAGCCATAGCACGAACTTCCTTCGCTCTTGTGACTGTTGTTGTCATCTTACCGTTTTCAAGTAATGATGTAACCATGTTGCGAAGCATAGCATCGCGGTGATCGCTCGCTCTGCCGAGTTTTCTGGTTCCGGGCATCTAAATCACTCCTTCTTATTCGTCCTCGTCACGAAGAGAAAGACCAAGTGAAGCCAACTTAGCAACAACTTCTTCAAGAGATTTGCGACCAAGATTTCTTACCTTCATCATATCCTCTTCAGTTTTATTAATCAAATCTTCAACAGTGTTGATACCGGCTCTCTTGAGACAGTTGAATGAACGTACTGAAAGATCAAGTTCTTCGATAGTTGTTTCGAGTACCTTGCCGTTTTCAGTGTCATCCTTGTCAACCATAATCTCTGTATTAGAAACTTCATCAGAAAGTTCAACAAAGAGGTTAAGGTGCTCAGTAAGAATCTTAGCAGCAAATGAAACAGCATCTTTTGCAGAAATTGTGCCATCTGTTGTAACATCTATTGTGAGCTTATCATAGTCGGTAATCTGACCTACACGAGTATTATCAACTGTGTAGTTCACTTTCAATACGGGTGTATAGATTGAATCAATAGCGATTACGCCGATTGCGGGTTCAAGAAGCTGTTTGTTTCTGTCTGAAGAAACATAACCTCTACCCTTGTCAGCAGTAAGTTCCATAACAACATGTGCATCAGCATCAAGTGTTGCAATGTGATGTTCAGGATTGAGAATTTCAACCTCTGAATCTGCTTTGATGTCACCCGCTGTGATTTCACCGGAGCCGTTTGCCTCGATATACATAATCTTCGGACCGTCTCCGTGTATTTTGAGAATAACGCCCTTAAGGTTAAGAACTATCTCGGTAACATCCTCTTTTACGTTCGGGATCGTTGAGAATTCATGAAGAACATTGTCAATTTTGACTGATGTAATAGCATATCCGGGAAGGGATGAAAGAAGAACTCTGCGAAGGCTGTTTCCAAGTGTTGTACCAAAACCTCTTTCAAGAGGCTCCACAACAAATGAGCCGTATGCTGAATCTTCTGCCGAACCGATAAACTTTACTTCGGGTTTCTCAATACCAATCATACCAAACCCTCCTTAAAATTGCATAGTATAACTGCGATTTTTGTTTTGCCTGTCAACACAGGCATGAGGCTAAAGAGCATTATTTTGAATAGAACTCGACGATAAGATGCTCTGCAACGGGAGCTTCAATCTGATCTCTTTCAGGAAGGTTAATAACCTTAGCTGAGTTAGCTTCACGATTGAGATCGAGCCATGCGGGAACAGGACGGCTTCCGTTAGCTTCGATAATGTTTTTCATAGCGTCGGTCTGTGCCGATTTCTCCTTGATGGAGATTACATCGCCTGCCTTGCAAAGGTAAGACGGGATATCGACTTTCTTTCCGTTAACACAGAAGTGACCGTGTGTAACGAGCTGTCTGCCTTCTGCGCGGGAATCTGCCCAGCCAAGAAGATAGACAATGTTATCCAAACGGCTTTCACAGATGCGAAGAAGGTTTTCACCTGCCTGGCCCTGCATTTTTTCAGCCATAAGGAAATACTTGTGGAACTGTCCTTCAAGTACGCCATAGTAACGTCTTGCTTTCTGCTTCTCACGAAGCTGCATTCCGTAGCCGGAAATTTTCTTACGTCCCTGACCATGCTGGCCGGGTGCATAAGAACGACG